>NZ_DDQF01000011.1:0-70569 GCF_002342555.1 Fibrobacter sp. UBA2449 | reverse complement strand
GAAGGCATCAAGGCCGGTATCGCCAACGCTATCCTCATCAAGGTGAACCAGGTGGGTTCTGTGTCCGAAACTCTCGCCGCCATCAAGCGCGCTCAGAACGAAGGCTACGCTCCGATCGTTTCTCACCGCTCTGGCGAAACCGAAGACACCTTCATTGCTGACCTCGCCGTCGGTACTGCCGCTGGCCAGATCAAGACCGGTTCTCTCTCCCGTACGGACCGCGTGTGCAAGTACAACCGCCTCCTCCGCATCGAAGAAGAACTCGGCAAGGCCGCTGTCTATGCCGGTGACCCGCGCAAGGCTTGCAAGGCTCCGAAGGCCGCTTGCAAGAAGTGCTGCAAAAAGTAATTTAAACCATTAGAATTACTGAAAGAGGCGTCCCTATCAGGGGACGCTTCTTTTGTATGTAATGCGCTCGCGGCCGGACAAAAATAAAGGAGTAGGGCGATGCGGAGTAGGTGGCGAAAATTTTTATCTGGAATGCCGTTTTGTAAACTTTCGTAAATAATTGAACTCCGCATGGGATGCGTTGGTGCGCCGTCCCTGCTCCTGTGTCCGAATGTAAACGTATTTTTCACGAAAGTGCAAAAACAAAAAAAGCTTTTAAATCTATATTACGAAAGGATTTTTTATTCACGAGCTTTCAAAAGCTTATAAAAGAGGACACAATGATTGGATTGAAATCGATTGCCAGGACCGCTCTTGCGCTCTCGGCAAGTGGAGCAGTTTTTTCAGGGTGCGGTACCGACCAGGTCGAAGGGGCTCTGCCCCGTCAGGAGACACTCTACCTGTCCGGCCAGCAATGGGGCGCCCCTGCGACGTTTAACCCGCTTGCCGAAAGTTGGATGGCTGCCTGGCCTGTTGGCGGACGCTTCAACCTGGTTTACGAACCGCTTATTGTTTACAATACGCTGAACGGCAAGATCGAGCCGCTTCTCGGAACGCTCGTCGAGGAACTCTCGAATAACGACAGTGTCGTGATCGACCTGAACCCGGCTGCCAAGTGGAGCGACGGTAAGCAGGTGAACTCGAACGACGTGAAGTTCATCTTCACGAAGGGTTCCATCAACACCACGGAACAGATTTCTGATATCCACGTGGATACGGTTGCCACCGAACCGGCAGTTCAGGAACGCCTTTCGTTCATTGTGAACAAGGCCCAGAGGAACAACCCGCTCTCGGTGCGTGACCTTCTCCAGGCCATCCGTATCGCGCCTGCGCATGTGTTTGAACCGCTTATCGCGGAAAAGGGTCTCGACGAAGTCAAGAAGCTCCCGATGGACAAGAATCCCGTGGTTTCGGGCCCCTACAACATCATGTCCGCCGACCCGAACAAGATTATCCTCCAGCGTCGTGACGACTACTGGGGCAATGCCGCCCTCCACGAGGGCAAGCTCCCCGCTCCTAAGTATGTGGTTCACCCGATCTACAAGAGCAACGACGCCAACACGATTGCGCTCACTACCGGCAACCTCGATGCTTCCATGAGCTTCGTGACCCGCATCTGGCGCAAGCGCGGCGTGCATACCTGGTTCAACGAACCTCCTTACTTTGCTCCGGGCGCCATGCCGATGCTCATGATCAACACCATGAAGGAACCGCTCAACGACAAGCGCTTCCGCCGCGCACTCGCGACGGCCATCGACTACACGGCGATCCGCCAGTTCGCCGTCTCGAACTACACCTCGACCTTGAAGGCCGGCCTTATCATGCCGACGGGTCTCGAAGGCAAGTTTATCAATGACGAAGATACGCAGAAGTATGGCGTGAACCTCGGCATTACCGACGAGGCCGAACGCTTGAACACGGTGAAGCAGATGCTCTCCGAAGCCGGCTTCAAGTCCGTGTGGAAGAAGGACGGCACGCTTGACCATATGGAAAACGCCAAGGGCGAAACGCTCCCGACGCTCTTCATCACTTCTCCTGCCGGTTGGACCGACTGGGAAGCCATGGTGACCATCGCCGTGGAAGGCATGCGCAAGGCCGGTATCGACGTGCGTGAAGGTTTCGTGGACGGCGGTCAGTACTGGCCTGCCAAGGGAACGGGCAACTTCGACCTCCTGATGGACAAGCCGTCTGCCGACGTGTCCCCGTCTCTCCCGTGGAGCCGCTTCAACGAAGTCATGTCCAGCCGCGACTGGCAGCCGCTCGGCGCCTGGGCCGGCACCAACATCGGCCGTTACAACCAGCCGGGTACTCCGGAATTCCGTCCGGAAGTGGACCAGCTTTTGTCTGCAATCCCGCTGATGACCGACGCCGAAGAAATCGCGAAGGCTTACCGCGAACTCAACAAGATCTTCATGGAAGACCAGCCCTCCATTCCGCTGGTCTACCTGCCCGAACAGTTCTACGAATTCAGCGACCGCGTGTGGACGAACTGGCCGACCGCCGAGAATCCCTACGCTCCGCCGCAGCTCCCGTGGATTGCCTCCGGCACCAAGATCCTTTGGAACCTCAAGCTTGCTAAATAAAAGGACGACCAATGCTTAAACAATATCCTATGTTGCGCTATGTCCTGCAGAAGGCGTTCTGGTATCTCCTGACGTTTGTTGTCGCTGTCGCGATCAACTTTACTCTGCCGCGTATGGGTGAGAACAACCCCGTGGACATTATCATGGGTAAGGCAGCCCAGGGCCTCTCGCCCGAAGAAGCCAAGCTCAAGAAGGAAGGCCTCCTCAAGGCTTTCGGTATGGCCGAACTCAACGACCAGGGCGAAGTTATCTACGATCCCGATGTCGACGAGAATGGCAACGTGAAGACTGTCAAGGTCCCGAAGACCGACGAGAACGGTGCTCCGGTGCTGAAGACGGTTGCCGTGCTCAATGAAGACGGCACCCCGAAGATGGAAGAACGCCAGAAGGTCGACGAGGCCGGCAATCCCGTGTTCGAGGAAAAGCCTGTGCTCGACGCCAAGGGCAAGCCGGTCATGGTCAAGGACAAGAAGACCAAGAAGAAGGTTGCCCAGGTCGAAAAGATTGCCGTGATGGAACAGGTCGCCGTTACGCGCCAGGATACCGTCATGGTGGAAGAGGTGGTGAAGAAGGCCGACCCGCGCCTCGCTTCCGGCTTCTCCCAGTTCCTCGTCTATATCAAGAACGTGTTCAAGGGTGACCTCGGCATTTCTTACAGCCAGTATCCGAAGCCGGTCGTCGAGATCATCAAGGAATCCGTTCCTTGGACGCTCCTCATCCAGGCTCCGACGATTATCCTCGGCTGGATCATCGGTAACCTTCTCGGTGCCTTCGCTGCCTACAAGCGCGGTATCTTCGACAAGGTGTTCTTCCCCTGCGCCATGTTCCTCAACGGTATCCCGTTCTTCGTGTTCGGTATGCTGCTTGTCGCTCTCTTCTCCATCACTCTCGGCTGGTTCCCCGCGATGGGCGCCTACAGCCCGGATATCACGGAACTCAGCTTCTCGTGGGGCTGCATCAAGAGCGTAGGTTGGTACTACATCCTCCCGTTCTTCTCGGTGTTCCCGATTCTTCTTTCGGGCCAGGCGACGGGTATGCGTTCCATGTCCATCTACGAACTCGGTACCGACTACATGAAGTATGCCAAGTGGCTCGGACTCCGCGAAGGCAAGATCATCAGCTACGTGTTCCGCAACGCCATGCTCCCGCAGCTCACCGGTCTCGCCCAGAGCCTCGGTACCATGGTGGGTGGCGCTCTCATTACCGAAATGATCTTCTCCTACCCGGGTCTCGGTATGGCGATGCTCACCGCTATCCAGCAGAACGACTACGCGACGATTCAGGGCTGCACGCTCATGATTTCGACCTGCGTGCTCGTCGCGAACTTCGCTGTTGACGTTTTGATTGCCGTCTTCGACCCGCGTGTCAAGGCCGGTCTCCAGATGGGAGGTAAGTAATCATGGGAAAGCTTCTTAGAAATCTCCTCAAGTCCCCGATGTTCGTCATCGGTATCTCGATCTTCATCATCACCCTGCTGATTGCGCTCCTGGGTCCCCTGTTCTACCACGTGGACATCAACGCGCGCGATATCGTTGCTGGCCCCTATGCGGGTTCCAGCGGCGACCACCTGCTCGGTACCGACCACCTCGGCCGCGACTACGTGTCCCTCCTGATCGAAGGGCTCCGCAGCTCGCTCTACGTGGGTCTTGTGGCGGGCGTCATCGCGACGACGATCGGTGTGCTTATCGGTCTGTTCGGCGGCTTCCGTGGCGGCTGGATTGACGAAGTCCTGAACATGCTCACGAACATCTTCATCGTGATTCCGCAGTTCGTGATCCTCGTGCTCATCAGCTCCGCCGTGAAGGACGGACGTTCGCTTACGCTCATTGGCCTTATCATCGGCCTTACCGCATGGAGCTGGTCTGCCCGTGCCGTGCGTGCGCAGGCATCCTCGCTCCGTAGCCGCGACCACATCTCGCTTGCCCGCATCAACGGTGCGTCTACGCTCACGATCGTTATCAAGCATGTGCTTCCGTACCTGCTTTCGTACGTGTTCATGGTGTTCATCATGCAGGTGTCCTCGGGTATCCTTTCCGAAGCCTCCATCTCGATGATCGGCCTTGGACCTCTGGATTCCACTTCCCTGGGTATCATCCTGAACCAGGCCAAGGACAACGGCGCCCTTTCGGACGGCATCTGGATTGCCTTCCTCCCGGCGACCATCATCATCACCCTCACGGTGTTTGCGTTGTTCCTGATCAATACTTCCATGGAAGGCGTCTTCAACCCGCGTCTGCGCAAGTAAGAGGTAAAAAATGTCTGACAATGTTTTTGAAGTAGAAAACCTGAGCCTTTATTACCTCGGCCGCTTTGGCGACAAGACTCATGCCGTGACGGATGTCTCCTTCTCCATGAAGCAGGGCGAAATCCTCGGCATCGCAGGTGAATCCGGCTGTGGCAAGTCCACGCTCGTTTCCGGCCTTATGGGCATGTGCATCCCGCCCCTCTACCCCGAAGGCAAGAGCGAAGTGCGCGTTAAGAACGGCGACAAGATGGAATCGCTCATGAACCGCAGCGTCGAGGACGTCCGCAAGAACGTGCTCGCCCAGAAGGTCTCCATGATTCCGCAGGGTGCTTTCAACGCGCTGAACCCTGTCCGTAAAATCAAGGATATCGCCGCCGACGTGATCGCAGCCCACCAGCAGCCGGGCAAGAAACTCGACCACAAGGAAATCTACGACCGCCTTTGCGAACGTTTCGACCTGTTCGGAATGGACACGAAGCGCGTGCTCGATTCTTATCCTATCCAGCTCACCGCCGGTGAACGCCAGCGTTCCGTTATCGGTATTTCCACCTTGCTCAACCCGCAGATGGTGATTGCCGACGAACCGACTTCCGCCCTGGACGTATCTACCCAGAAGGAAGTGATCAAGATGATCTTCGACCTTTTGGACAAGGGCATCTTCTCGACGATGATCTTCATTACCCACGAGCTTCCGCTCCTGTACCATGTGGCCGACAACATCGCCATCATGTACGCCGGTGAATTCGTGGAAAAGGGCACGGCGGAACAGGTCGTCAAGGATCCGCGCCATCCGTACACGCAGGCCCTCATGGGCGCCATGCTCAGTACGGAAGCGAGCCAGCGTGGCCGTCATCCGGTGGCCATCGAAGGCGCTCCCCCGAGCCTCAAGAACAAGATTGTGGGTTGCCGCTTCGCCCCGCGTTGCAGCAAGGCATGCCCCGATTGCAAGAAGAATACCCAGAATCTCCGCGTTGTCGGTGATCGTGACGTGAGGTGCGACTATGCTAAGTGATAAGCCCGTTGTATTTTCTGCCCAGCGCATCAGCAAGGACTTTGGTGCCGGCAAGACCCTGAAGACCGCCGTGAAGGATGTCTCGTTCAACATCTATGACGAAGAGTTCATCTCTATCGTGGGTGGCTCGGGCTGCGGCAAGTCCGTGCTCGCGAAGATCATGCTCGGCCTTTACCAGCCGACGCGCGGCCAGTTCCTTTACCGCGACAAGCCCATCAAGAACCTGAAGGACCACTGGAACGAAGTCCAGTCCGTTTTCCAGGATCCGTTCGGATGCTTCAACCAGTTCTTTACGATACGTAGCCAGCTGGAAGACGCCCTGAACATCTTGAAGGTGAAGCCCAGCAAGGAAGAAGTCCGCCGCCGCGTGGACGAAGGCCTGTTGGCCGTGAACGTGGCTCCTGCCGATATCGAAGGCAAGTACCCGTTCGAGCTTTCCGGTGGCCAGATGCAGCGTATGCTGTTGGCCCGTATCTTCGCGCTCCGCCCGAAGGTGCTGATTGCCGACGAAGCGACCTCCATGGTGGACGCCTGCGTGCGTGCAAACATCCTCGATTACCTCCGCAAGTTGAAAGACGAGCTGAAGATGACCGTGGTGTTCGTGACCCACGATATCGGCCTTGCGAACTACGTTAGCGACCGTATCTTCATCATGCACGACGGCAAGATCGTGAACCAGGGTACTCCGGCTGAAGTGCTCGACAACACGACCGAACCGCACACGCTCCGCCTGCTCGACGATATCCCGGAAGTCCACAAGACCGAATGGATCAAGAACAGCCACAGGAGCAAGAAGGGCTAGAGCCTATACCCTTTGAAGGAAAGCCGCAGCGATATCCGCTGCGGTTTTTCTTTTTGGGTTGCAGGACGTTTGTTCGTTTGCTATAATGGAAATCATGAAGAAGATTTTATATGTAATTGCATTGGCGGCCCTGGTTGGTTGCTCGGACGAAAAATCGGAACACGGCTTTGATGCGTTCACGCCCGAATACGGCGCGCGCGGTTTGGTACAGCACGGTTTTTTCTTTGAAAAGGATTCTGTACATGTCCAGATGGGAAGCCGCGTCGAACCGTATTACTGGATAGATGGCTGGAGCAGGTTCGTGCCTGTCGACGGCGCTACCGGGGCTTACGAGATAGAGCCTTATGTTTCGAACGGACTGATGGAGTTTGGCGTTTCTGCCAGTGAAAGCCGCATTCCAAACGGCAGCAGGGTCGTTCCCGACATGGAACTGAAGGCGGCCGCCGACTTGTCCAACGACAGCACGGTGAACGTGAACTACCTGACGACGCTTGCGACCGACATGATATGGTCCCTGGTAAGGGAGGGAAAGGAATTTGCGGAGGCGAGGCGCTCTGCCAATGTCGCGGTGCTTTCCGCGCTCCACATGCCGAAGGATCTGCTCGATTTCGAGAAGTATTCCCTGTATGGCGAAGGCGAGGGCGATGCGATGCTTGCCGCCATAGCGCTGGTTATTGAAGATTATTATGTGGAATACGGCAGTACCACCGCGTGGGAAAGCCTGGAAATCGACACCTTGACGGGAAAGTTCTATAGCTCGGACGTCCTTCGTAGGCTTGCCGTGCTCGCGGATGCAATCATTACCGACGACGGCGGGGACTCCATCCGCAAGGCGATAGAGGCGAAGGCGCCCAACGGGAAGGTGGGACATTTCGAAAAGTACTTGACTCTCCTTGCGACTGCCGACGGCAATCCCGCATGTGATGCCTCGAACGAGGGGGAGATGAGGGATATCGGAGATGATTTCAGGTACAAGATGCTGGTCTGTTCGAATTCGGCATGGCACCCCGCGACAAAGGAAAATTTCGATGTCGGGGATATCTTCAATCCGGAGGTGGAATACGGGACGCTGGTGGATTCTCGCGACGGAAGGACATACAGGACCGTGGAAATCGGAGGCTATACCTGGATGGCCGAGAACCTGAAGTACGCGGACAGTGCCGCCTCGGAGAACCTGAAGGGCCAGAGCTGGTGCTACGGCGACGACGAGTCTAACTGCGAAGTCCTCGGCCGCCTGTATTCATGGTCGGCTGCGATGGACCTCGAACCCGTCTACCTGGATTCCGTTGCCGACATCCGGGAAGTGGAACGGGGAATCTGTCCGGAAGGCTGGCACGTGCCGAATCCGGAATTCCGCAAGCTGTATTCCGATGTGAGTTACGCCTCGGCGTTTATGGCGATGGGAACAAACGAAAGCGGTCTGTCCGTGATTCCCTCCGGCTACGGCGTGGCCGAGTATGACTACGGCGACGGCGGGGCAGACGAATATACCGGGAAAATGCAGTATGTGGCGATGGGAGTGACGACGTTCCTGTGGACCGGTGACCAGCAGCCTTATGGTGGGGTGCGGGTAATGTACCTCTACAAGAAGGGGCTCAGCAATGAGCCGGAAAGTAGGCACAATGCTGGCTACCTGCGCTGCGTCAAGGATTACGGTGAAGAAGAATAGCGATGTTTCCTGCTGAAAACGGAACATGATGCATGATCGCGCCCAAGGGGCGCGATTTAAAGTATATTCTGGGTATGGATATTCATAAAAACGCTTCTAGAACCTGTGTGGCGGTATCTGCCGCCGTGTCCCTGCTTGCTGCCGTTGCGGTGGCGGGCCCTCTCGTGAACCAGCTCGGGTTTTATCCCGAGGCCGAGAAGACGGTCGTGTATCCGGGTAACGATGCGAACGGTCTCGAGGTGCGGGACATGAACGGGAAGACTGTCCTGACGCTCGATGCCCCGATGGTGTACGACTGGGACTACAGCGGCGAGGAGATTCAGACCTTCGATATCTCCGCGGTGAAGACTCCGGGAACCTACCGCCTGTTCCGTGGCGGTACCTATGTGGGCAGCCCGATTCTGGTTGGCGAAGGTGTCTACGGCGATTTGGTGAAGGCTAGCCTCAAGTGGTTCTACTACCAGCGTGCGAGTTTGCCGCTTACGCTACAGTACGCGGGCAAGTGGGCGCGCGCTGCAGGCCACATGGATGACAAGGTGATTGTTTACGGGAGCGATGCGGCGACTGGTGGCAAGGGCGCCGGCAAGGTCTTCAATTCCGCACGCGGCTGGTACGATGCGGGCGACTATGGCAAGTACATCGTGAACTCGGGCATTACCGTGTGGACCCTGCTCGAGATATACGAGAACTTCCCGAAATATGCGGATTCGCTCTCCTGGAATATCCCGCGTGAATTCGACAAGCTCCCGCTGCTGCTGGAAGAGGTGCGCTACAACCTGGACTGGATGCTTACCATGCAGGACAAGGACGGCGGCGTGTACCACAAGGTATCTACGCTCAAGTTCAGCGGGAGCGTGCAGCCCGAGGACGATACGGCCCCGCGCTATGCGATTATCAAGAACGTGACCGCGTCGCTCGACTTTGCGGGCGTGATGGCGCAGGCGAGCGTGGTGTACCGCAAGTTCGACAAGGCCTATGCCGACAAGATGCTCAAGGCTGCGGAAAGCGCGTACGCCTGGGCGAAGAAGAACCCGAAGGCATTCTACAAGCAGCCTGCCGACGTGAACACGGGTAGCTATGCGCCCGGCAACGAGGACGGCAAGGACGAGTTCCGCTGGGCTGCTGCCGAACTCTACCGCGCGAAGGCCGCTGCGGGTGCGAAGGGCGACAAGGCTGCTGCCGGTTACCTGAAGGACTTGAAGGGCAACGCATTCTCGCCGAATGGAGCCTGGTGGGGCGACATGAACATGATAGCCGCGTTCCGCGTGGCGCTCGATTCCGCCGTCTTTGACAAGGATCTGGTTGCCGCCGCGAAGAAGACCGTGATGAACGAGGCGAACAACCTGCGTGCCGTGGGCGACACGAGCGCCTACCGCCTGCCCGCATTCCCGTGGAGCTGGAACTGGGGTAGCAATAGCGCGATGGCGAACAACGGCATGGTGCTGGTGCATGCCTACCTGCTGACGGGCGACAAGAGCTATCTGGATGGTGCGCAGCAGTGCCTTGACTACCTGCTCGGCAAGAACCCGATGGACATGACCTACGTGACGGGATTCGGCTACAGGAGCCCGCGCAACCCGCATCACCGCCCGAGCGAATCGGACAAGGTGGACGATCCGGTGCCGGGTATGCTCGTGGGAGGCCCGCACCTGGGCAAGCAGGATATCGACCTGGAAGGCAAGGAACCCTGGAAGTGCCCGAACTATGCCGTCGCCGACAAGCCTGCGCTCGCCTACCTCGACAACCGCTGCAGCTACGCGACCAACGAGGTGGCCATCAACTGGAACGCGCCGCTTGCGTACCTCGCCGCCGCCCTCGAGGCGATTTACAACAAATAGGTGTTGCTGCCGCCTGTTGGTGAATGCGTCGGATTTTGGTTCTTGGGACCCTGTTGCTTGTGCAATGGGGTTCTTTCTTTATGCAACGGGATGTTGCGTAAAGAGATGTAAAATCGCATGAGATGCTAAAATTAGTGATTTTTTAATAAAAAAAGCATCTTTGTTGCATGGTGGTGTTGCTTTTTTGGAAAAAAGATGTATAATTATGGATGATGAAACCGATTGTCGAATATTCTGATTTCCGTCAATACATGCGGGACTACTACGATGAACGCAAGCGTCGTTCTGTTTTTTCGTGGCGTGAGTTCTCGAAAATTGCGGGTTTTACTTCGTCCTCGTACATGAAGGTGGTCTGCGACGGCAAGAGCAAACTCAGCCGCATCGGGGTGGAGCGCACGGGACAGGCCATGGGGCTTGTCGGGTTCGAGATGGATTATTTCCGTGCCATGGTCGAATATGGCCAGACTGAAACCGAGGCGAAGAAGAAGGCCGCCTACGAGAACATGCTTGCCATTGCCCGGGTCCACAAGATCCGTGTGATGGAAGGTGAACTTTTTGAATTCTACGATTCCTGGCATAACCCTGTAGTGCGCGAACTCGCCCCGCTGATGCCGGGGGCCACTCCTGGCGAAATTGCGAAGATGTGCAATCCCGAAGTGTCTGCGGCGGATGTGCAGAAGAGCCTTAATTTCCTCACGAGGGTGGGGCTCCTGAAAAGGGAAGGGCGCGATGCCTTTGTGCAGGCGGAAACATCGATTGCGGGCACGCCGGATGCGACCCGCCTCGCGCTTCGTGGAATGCACCGCCAGATGTCGAAACTTGCGACACCCGCAGTGGACCTTCCCGTGGACGAGCGCCATTTTAGCGGGGTCACCATGGGGCTTTCGCGCAGGAGCTACGAGCGCATCGCGAGCCTGATCGATGAATTCCGGCGCCAGGTTATCGCCGTTGCCGCCGAAGACAAGGATATCGACCGGGTTTACCGCCTGAACTTGCAGCTTTTCCCCTTGAGCAGGAAAGTGAAGGAGTGTGAAAATGAAGAAGTCTGAGTTGTACATTCCTTTCGCGTTTGTCGCCGTGATTGCGGCATGCCTGTGTATCGGGTGTGGGTCCACGGATGTCGCGGGCACGGCCGAAGAACCCAACGAATTTGCCACGGAAAGCATGTCGAGCAGCAGACAGGATTCGCTGGATTACGTGCTGTCGTCCAGCAGTGTTCCGTCATTTCCTGCCTATTCTTCGGAAGCGGTGGAGCATGGGCCGGGAAATGTAGACGGGTCTTCGCGGGAGTCTTCGCTGAATTTCTATCTCGCGCAGTTCGGGATAGATACCCTCCGGTTCGATGGCGGCTTGCTTGCCGCCAAGGCAGAGCGGAATTCCTCTCCCCCTGTGTCGGCGGTCGAACCCGGACAAACTTCGTCGCCCGGATATAGTACGGAATTCGATGGCTCGTGTCCTCATCAGTTTAACGCGCGCAGTATCGATGCGCTGGAGGTGTTGTTCCCGGATGCGGCTCTGGAGTATGCGGGCCTGGCCGATTCTGTCAGGAAGGGTATCATGGATGGTGGTTGCGGACTGTACATGATGACGGTCAAGGGCGATTCCAGATTCGCCGGATTTATACTTTCCGGAGTCGCGAAGGATACGGTTTCCGTAATCGATATCGCGGTACCCGGCTGCAAGATGACGACAGAATCCATGATGTTCAGGTTCCTGTTCCGCTACTGTGGCGAAATGGACTTGTGCCCTGCAATCGTGCATGAGGCTGTCAACGTTGATATGCCTGCGGACAAATGCGCGGAGCTGCGGTTGAATTCGGAATGGTTTTCGGATAAATAAAATCAAGGAGGAGAACGTTGAAATCGATAAAGACTTTTCGAGTGCCGGTTGCTTTAGCGGTATTCTGCCTGCTTGCGCTTGTCGCTTGTGACGACAGTTCCAGCGGCCCGGCGACATCGGGTGAGGATGTAGGTTCCGACAGCGCTGCCCTCTTGAGTTCCGAAGGGAATGTCCCGGAATCTTCTTCCGAGGCAGAAAAACTTTATTCCTCCGAGTTCCAAATCGAAAGTTCTTCCTCATCTTTGCCGGTATGCCTCTCGATGGATACTTCGTGCGGGTGGACCGCAGAACAGCTTTGCAATATGGGACAGGCGCGGTACTGCGTTTCGAGTTCTTCCATAGCCGAAGAATGCATCAACTTTGCACGCATGTGCCAGAACTGCGACGGTTCCGATTGTCCCATTCCTTTTAGGCCCTGTAACGAATGCTATGACGAGGGGGCGATGGCGGAAGACTGCATCACTGGGGGTGTGTACAAGTGCGAAAATAGGTACTGGAATCTGGCAGACAAAAGCCAGTGCCTGAACGTGGCGCTGACTCCGTGCACAGGCGATTCCGCAAACTGCGGTCGCGTGCCCTGCAATTCAAACGCCCCGAGGACAGTCATCGACTGCGGAAGCGGTGAAGAGTACGTGTGCGCCGACGCCTTCTGGACGCCCATGAAGGAAACGCAGTCCTGCACCCGTATAATCGGAGCCGAAAACGGACATGAAGGAGAGAAATGCTCGCGCGAGGATGCGGGAGCAAGGACTGTCGATTGCGCAAGGAATATTGAATACGAGTGCTTGAATGCGGGTTTCTGGCGGCAAATCAACCCCACCATAGGGGATACCTGCCTGGTGGAAGGCAGCATCCTGGAAGGTTACGTAGAAACCGCCGGAGCGAGGGACCATACAATATTCATGTGCTACGAAGGCAAGTGGGAAAAGTACCGGGGCGCCTACGAGTCCTTGAGTTGTGTCGATGCAGCCGTCGTCCGTACGCCGTGCGACGTGAACGACGCTGAGCATGAATGGATACATCGGGGCGACTGCGATTACCAGTGCCGCAATGGCGAGTACGTGTTTGTGCCGAAACTGGCGGAAGAGTAATCCAGTAAAAAAAGGAGGAATGTCATGTTTAAAAAGATATTGTTTGCTAGACTCGGGGCTGCGACCGTAATCACCGCGTTCGGACTCGCCGCCTGCGGAAACGATTCCAGTTCTGGTTCCAACCAGTGCGAAGCGCTCACACCGGAATGCGGGTACACAGTCGAGGACCTTTGCCATACATATCATATTGAGCGATATTGCCCGGAACAAGGTTCCTCCTCCGTTGAGGAATCCAGTTCTTCGCGCTCCCTGGAACAGTGTGTTCATATGCCACACATGGATCCTGGCGAAGAAATCGTCTACCAGATTCCGATATGTGCGCAGGAAGAAGAGGGAACGATGCAACCCGACTGCAACACTGACGACGTGTATGTATGCCGAGATGGCCGTTGGACGGCTTCCCAGATTGAGACCTGCTCCCATATCACCGACAACGATTGTGTAATTTCGCAGGGGTGCAGCTTGACTCCGTGCATGTCGGGTACGGTGACTGTCGATTGTGCAAGGCATGCAGAATATACGTGTGAAGGCGGAACCTGGACGCTTTCCATACCCTCCGAAGGCAAAAGCTGTCTTGCCGAAGGCGATATCCAGAATGTCTTGGGGGAACAGACGGGTGGAAAAAGCAACACTTATGTTCCCTACCAGTGCAAGGACGGCAAGTGGGCGGAATTTTACCCCGCCTCCTCTGATGGGTGAGAAAAAATAGAAGGAGGTTCCCATGAGAAGGTTTGTGCTGGCAGCTGTCGCGGCTGCGTTCTTGCAGGCTCCGCTCTTTGCGGCTGGCCTCGTGAAGCAGTCTATCGATACGACCGACGCGATGGCGACGCTTGAAAATTTCGACCGCGGGTTTTATACGCCGCAGGTTCTGC
Organism: Fibrobacter sp. UBA2449; assembly: GCF_002342555.1. Taxonomy (NCBI): domain Bacteria; kingdom Pseudomonadati; phylum Fibrobacterota; class Fibrobacteria; order Fibrobacterales; family Fibrobacteraceae; genus Fibrobacter; species Fibrobacter sp. UBA2449. The sequence goes on along the minus strand of NZ_DDQF01000011.1, from coordinate 56,730 downwards.
ATTTAAAACCTTCGGGCGGGATGCCGATTGAAAAACCATCAGGCAAGCTGTTGCACTTGCGTGCGGAGATTTCGGAATTCAGCAGTAACGCATGGCTTTCGATTGACACAACGGGCGGAAAGCGCGATACGGTGCGCGGCGTGAGCCAGGACCTGACCGAAGACGCCCTGAACGTTTTGCAGCAGACCTTCGACAACATTCGCGACTTTGGCGGGCGTGTGATTGTGCGCATCTGTTACGACCCGTGGTACAATGGTCGCAGCAACGTGACTCCGGCTCACGAGTGGGTGCTCAAGCATGTGAAGCAGTTGGCACCCGTGCTTTCGAAAAATACCGACGTCATCGTGGCGCTCGAGATGGGCATGCACGGCGCCTACGGCGAGATGCATTCCGACACGAGCATCACTTATGATCGCGTTGCCGAAGCGGTGAACATGATGCTGCGCAATACTCCGCCGGAATTGAAAATTCTGACCCGCACAGGAAACTATTCGGCGAAGGTCTTGGGCTTTGACAACTGGGGAGTCGACTTTCACATCGATGGCGAGAAGTTTGCGGAGATTGCGAAGGCCAAAGGCGACACCATGTACCGTGTGGGAATGTTCAACGACGGCTATCTGGGAACGCAATACGATTACGGCACCTGGGGCGCGGATTGCAATACTTCCATTTGTCGCGAAGAAGGTGTGGCCTGGCTTGAAAAATACGGCATTAACACGCCCTACGGCGGCGAGGCCTTGACGACGGCGAGCGGTTACGAGGTCATCAATACGCCGGAGTTCTTGGCGTACGAGGGATTCCGCACGCATACAAGCTATTTGAATGTCCAGTGGAACAACAACCTGATTGACAGTTGGAAGAAGACTCCCTTCAAGCAGAAGGATTTCGACTATGACCCGGCGCGGGTCGATTCGCTTTCGGGATTCAAGTATATCAACGACCACCTGGGCTATCGCTTCGTGCTGCGCGAATCTTGGATTACGGATACGGTTGGCGCCGATGGTATTTTCAAGGCGAAGCTGCGCATCCAGAACGTGGGCTTTGGGAACTTGACTCATAAGGTGAAGGCTTCACTAGTTGTTAATGGGACGCAACAAGTGGGTATGCTAGATACTTTGGCTTACATTTACTATGAAGTTCCTCTCCCTGATTCTATTGATTTTATGAAAGTGCATAGCCGCAAAATTGAAATCAAGGGTGCCGATACCGTGATGACATTTGATGGCAACAATGAAGTTTTGATCGAAGCGAAATTGGGCTCCTTGAAAAACCAATCTCCCGAAGATTGGACGGGCATCCCGTTGGAAGTGTACTTGAAGGTCTGTAATGACGACCCGGTCAAAGAATGCATCCACTTTGCGAACGACGAAACGAGAAACCGCATAAGCAACGGTGTTTTCATCGGAAAAGTTGTCTTCGATGAGAGTGTCAAATCCTCGATACCGCGCTCGTTGTCGACCCGCGACATACAGAAGCAAAACGCCCCCTTCGTGCAGAGGGCGCGCAACAGTGTGATTATTCGTGATGGCGAAAAACGTTACAAGTTGAACGGCGCGAAGCTAAAGTAACCGCTACGGAATCGCTTCGAGAATCAAGTTGCTTGTCAAGAGTTCCGGCAGTACGACCTGCTTGCTCTTATCACCTTTCGGGTAAATCGCGTAGGCGGGCACGCCGGATTTTCCCATGCTGTAGAGCAGTTCGTTCACTTCGGGCGTTTCGCGGGTCCAGTCCGCCTTCATGCGCACAACGCCTGCGCTATCCAGCTTCTGCAAAAGGTCTTTGTCGCTTAGGACGGCTGCCTCGTTCGCCTTGCAGGTAAGGCACCAGTCTGCCGACACGTCGATGAATACGGTCTTGCCTGCTTTCGCGAATTCCGAGACGAGTTCCGGCGTGTAGCGGTACCAGCCGTCTTCAAGTACCTGCTGGGCCATGCGGGCGTTGAACCGTTCGTCCAGAACCTTTTCGTATTGTGGGGCGATGTAGGCGAACCAGGCGAAGGCAAATGCGAGGGCGCATACAATGAGTAAGCGAACCTCTTTGGCAAACGATGAACCCGGAGGCGCGAACTTGCCGATGGCAAAACTGACGACGACAGTACCGAGGATGAACCCTACAAAGAGTGCAACGCCCCTTCCGCCGGCCTGCTCGTTTACGATCCACAGGAGCCATGCGACGGTCGCGATCAGCAGGATGCCCATGGCCTTCTGCAACGTGACCATCCACTTGCCGGGTTTCGGTAAAACCTTCAGCGTGGCGGGGAAAGCGCTCACCAGCAGGTAGGGGAGTGCAAGCCCGAGACCTGCGGCAGTAAAGAACAAGAAGAGTACGGGTGTCGATGCGGTAAACGCGAATCCCATCGCGGTCCCGAGGAAGGGAGCGGAACAAGGCGTGCTCAGCAGCACGAGCAGCGCTCCGGTAAAGAACGCCCCGACAAGCCCGGCCTTGTGGCCTGCGGCATCCATCTTCGTGGTGGCGCTACCCGGGAGCCAGACTTCGAACACTCCGAAGAAGCTCATCGCGAATGCGGTGAGGATGACAATCATGAAGGCAATAAAGCCCGGGCTCTGGAACTGCATTCCCCAGCCCGCGGCGCCACCGCCGGCCTTGATGGCGGCTACGATTCCTGCGAGCGTCCAGAAGCTCGCGAGGATGCCCGCGGTGGTCGCGATGCCGAGCGCCACGAGCCTGCTTCGTGACTGCCCCGCCTGCTTTATAAGGCTGAACAGTTTGAGCGAGAGAACCGGCAGCACGCACGGCATGAGGTTCAGGATTATGCCGCCGACAAACGCGAAAAAGAGCAGGAGCGCTACGGATGCGGCGTTGTTGGATTCTTGAGTCCCGTTCCCTTCATCGTTTTTTTTTAAATCGGCTGCGCTGTTGGCTTTGGAAATTCCTGCCTTGTTCTTGCCGATGCGGATGTCCACGCTCGCGGGCGCAAGGCAGATGGAGTTGTCGCAAGCCTGGTAGTGGAAGGTGGCGTTCGTGGTGAGGCTGTCGTAACCGTCGGTAACCGCCTTCACGGGAATCTTAATCTGGAAGTGTCCCTTGAACACGAGGTTCTCGAATTCGAGAACTTCGTTGTATTCCTTGATGGGCTCGGGCCACTTGGGTTCGCCGAACTCGATTCCGCGTGCCGCAATCTCGATGGACGAGGGCTTCAGGAATTCGTCGGCCGCGACGTTCGCGTTCACATGCCAGTTGTCAGGGATGACGATATCGACGGTGATTTCCGAGTTCTCGGAAAGGGCGCCTTCCGAATAGTGCATCGACGCTTCCGGAGGTTCCATGGCGTTCATGTTGAACTCTTGGGCGGATGCGGAGGCAACAATAGTTGACAAAATGCAAACGATTGTTGCCAAAGGGCAACAGTTGTTTGCAAAATTTTTTTCTGCCTTGAAAAATGCACCGATATTCATAAATTTGACGCCTAATATTTGGTTATGGACGATGATTAATCAAAATCTAGAAAAAACGCAGGCTCGGGAGTGGGTGGAGCAGGCTTGGAAAAAACATGGAGACATCATCTTTCGGCTATGCGAGATAAAATGCAATAATATTGATGATGCCAAAGATCTTTTCCAGACGGTTGCCTTGAAATTCTGCAGAAATGCCAAGGCTCTCATGTCGAGGGACGAGGTCATGTCTTGGCTCGTGAAAGTCTTGCACAATACCTTTCTAGATTCAGTGCCGGCAAGGTCCCGTTTTTCCCCGATGTCGTATGTCGCCGAACGTTCGCCAGACTACATCCCCTTTCGGCTGGAGGATTCTGTCTTTTTCGAGTCGCAGGGTCAGGAAGAAGCCTTGCGCCTGCTTGAAAGGGCTGCCGAAATCTTGAATCCGGTAGAGAGAATGATTATCGACATGACTTTCCTGGGCGGAATTTCTACCGAGATGCAGTGCAATATACTGGGGCTTTCCAAGAATGCGGTCCGCAAGCGCCGCTATTTCGCTCTGAAAAAGATGCGAAACATGGTGGATGCCGAACTCGATGGGTCGCTAAACGGCGCTACGGTCGCGTGAGGTCTTTTTTGCCGCCCGATAAATTCGTATTTTTATGTCGTGCGTTTTTTGATATACCTATCCCTGTTCCTTGGACTGATTTCGTCCGCCTTTGCCTCTGATGAGTGGCAGGGGTTTGCCGAACCGTTTCCCATAAGGGACGCAATCCGGATCGAGCATGTCCTGATGCTGGCGACCGATGGGGGCATGCGCTACAGGACTTCGGAAGGCGATTTTCTTTTCACGTCGGAGAAGGGGCTTGAAACGTCCGTATTCTATGGGGTCGCCATGGTCAAAGGGACAGCCTATGCCATTTCCGAATATGGCCTGGTGGCGAGGTATGCCGGGGATTCATGGGTCGTCGAGAACCGTTCCTTCCTTTCCCGGAAGTCCCGCGTAATCCCCGGAATGGTCGCGTCGGCCGAAAATATACTGGTAATCCCCTTCGAAGATGTAATCGCTTTTTTTGACGTGTCGACGAAATCTTCGATTATTTCCCTGGAGCGCGTCGCAAACGTCTCCTTGTCGCTCTCTCCTCCTGAACGCATTGAAATCAGGGGCGATTCGCTCTTTGTTTCGACGGTGCGTGGCTCTTTCGTGCGTGTCATGGACTGGAAAAATCTGGCCGCGGACAAGCGTCTGGCCGACCCGGAGACGTGGAAGCCCGTCGAGACCTGTGTCGCCTGCTGGGACTCTCTCCAAGTTGTCGTCGGTGGCAAGACCTTGACGGATTCAGTCCTGTACAGGGACGGTGTTAGCCGCATTCGCTGGGTGCTTGAAGGGAAAGACTTTTCCTATCTTGTCGGCCCCTCTGAAATTTTCAAGTACGAAAACGGACGGCTGCAGGACCTTTCCAAACACGAAAAGTACCAGCTGGGGCCCGCATACGAGGTGCGTGCGCTTCCTAAGGGCGGAGCCATTGCCGCTTCCCCTTCGGGAAGTATTGCCTTGAGCGACGGATCCATTTGGAGCGAGCCTATAGTCATGTACAACGGGCTTGGCAACGATATGGAAGCCTATGCGAACCGAATGAAGGTCCTTTCGGTTTTGGATGACGGCGTGCTGCTATACCATGTTTGGGGAATGGGCCTGTTCATCTACAGGGGTCTCGGAAACGAACCGCACTATTTCTTGACTCCGTGGATTGAAAGTTGCATGGACCAGTTTGTCGACCATTACTCGGTGACGGTCGGGACTACGGAGGCTCCTGACGGGACCGGTTTCCTTGCGGGAATATCTGTGGAGAAGGGCAAATACAGCCTCCTGTATATCACGAAGGATGGTGAGGTGAGTTGTGCGACAGGGATTGGAAGTACGACCCGCGCAGGTCCGTTGGTGGCGACGCTCGATGGGGACGACTGGATCGTCTATGTCTCCGCTCGTGAAGCCTTCGATGTCTTTGCCATCGGGGCCCTCGATGTCTTTCGTATTCCGGCGCCTTCCAGAAACGGCGGAAGGCTGGTGGGGGTAGAGCGGAAAACTATAGCGAGCATCGACAACAGGACTCCGGTAGACCTCGCCCTCAACGAGAAGGACAGCGTACTCTGGCTGGTGACGACCTCGGGTGTCGGCTACATGGAATTGGGCCAGGACACGGTCCGGAAGCCGGTTTCGATGAATGGTCTCCAGGGTGCGGAATACACCTCCCTTGACTTGGATCCCCACGGAAATCTCTGGATAGGTTCTTCGAACCGCGGAGCGTACCGGCTAGAAGTGCGTAAGGAAAGTTTTGATACTTTGTCTGTGACCCAGTATACGTCCCGGAATGGGCTCCTGGCGGACAACGTCTCGGATGTCGCCGTGGACAAGAAACTAGGCATGGTCTGGTTTACGCATGAAAACGGGGTCTCCCGATACAGGAGGAATGACCTTCGCGACGCTTCGGTTTTCATGACGGATTCTGCGGAAGCGAAAGTGAAGGCGTACCCGATTCCGTTCAGGCCGACTGTTTTCCCCTACCTGACGATAGACAATATCTCGGAAGGTGCCCGTGTCGACATATACAACCGCGGCGGCTCGCTCATTTGGTCGTTTGCGGGGAAGGATGTCCATGGCGGCAAGGTGGAATGGGACGGAAACGGGAAAAACGGCAAGCTTGTCGCTCCCGGCGTTTACTATTACGTTGTCCGGACCTCCCAAAAAACAGTAAAGGGAAAAATTCTTGTGGTCCATTGACGGAGGGCAGGAACTATGCGTAATGTGAGGAATATCGGGATATCGCTTTCGTTTGTGAGTGCAGTTGCCATTGCGGCCGTCCTTGCGGCGTGCGCCGGCGAACGCCAGGGCCTCGTATGTTCCGAAATCCAGTACAGGCTCGATACGCAGACGTATTCTCCGGACCAGCGCGCCTATATCGAAAACGAGCTTCGCGAATGCCGTGCGGAAGAAGCGAAAAAGCGTGGCGAAGATACCCAGACGAGGCAGGGAATCTACGAACGCTATGCAGCGAGCGCCCTGGCGGATTCTGTTTCTGCCGATTCCGCGAAAGGCGACATTTCCGTATCGGAAGCCTTGAAGGATTCCTCGGGCGAGGAGACTGTAAGCATCTACGACCGCTACAAGGCGGCCGATACTTCCGCTGCCGATGCGGGCAATTTCCAGTAAGGCGGTCTAGTAGATGGCACGCATCCAGACGCTAGCGGGGGAGTGGTTCGAGCCGGAACTGCCGAACCGTTTGTTGAAAATTGCGGGCGATATCCGCGACGCGGGTGGCCGTGCCTATTTGGTGGGCGGCTGGGTCCGCGATGCGCTCCTGGGAAAAGCATGCCGCGACTACGACATCGAAGTTTACGATATGGCGCAGGACGCGCTGGTGCCGATCCTCTCGAAGTACGGCCGCACGAACCTGGTCGGGAAGGCGTTCGGCGTGATTCACCTTGCCATGAAGGGACTGTCGCTCGATTTCTCGTTTCCGCGCACTGAGAGCAAGGTGGGCTACGGCCATCGCGGTTTCGTGGTGCATACCGACGAAAAACTCAGTTTCAAGGAGGCGGCGCTCCGGCGCGATTTCACCATCAACGCGATGGGCATGGAACTGCCGGAACTCACGCTCTGCGACCCCTATAACGGCATCGGTGACCTGAAGACGCATACGCTCCGCCATGTGGGCCCGGCCTTTGCCGAAGACTCCCTGCGTATCTTGCGCGGGGTGCAGTTCGCAAGCCGTTTCGAGTGCGTGCTTGCTCCCGAGACTGTTGAACTCTGCCGCACGCTGTCGCTCGATGACTTGAGCATAGAGCGCCTTTTCGAGGAATTCAAGAAGTGGCTCCTCAAACCGGGCAAGCCGTCCCTCGGGCTCCGCGCCTTTCTGGATATAAGGCTCGACGAATACTTCCCTGAAATCCGCCCGTTCGAAGGCTCCTGGGAAGCGCTGGGTGGAATTCTTGACAACATGGCGGAACTGCGCAACTCGAATGAGGGGGGCGCCGCTCCGCTTACCGATGCGCAGGCGATGGAATTCGCGTTTGCAGCACTCCTGAGTGGCAGTGCCGAAACCTCCCTCAGGTTCCTGGAACGCATCACGAACGAAGTTCACCTGCTGAAGGTCGTGCCGCCGCTCCTGGAAACGCTTCGCACGCTTGACCCGGCTATCGTAGGCGATATCCCCGCGCTTCGCCGCCTCGCCGTGAAGCTTGACGGACTCAAACTCCTTTGCCTGCTGGTCAGGTGCATTCCGGCAAGTTATTTCCGGTCTCCGGATTTCGCGGCTGCCCTGTGGGATTCCGCCGCCAAACACGGCCTGCTCGAAAAAGCCCCGCAGCCCTACCTTACGGGCAAGATGCTCCTGGACCTGGGATTGAAACCCGGCAGGCAGATGGGTGAAATCATCAAGGCGAGTTTCGAGCACCAGCTCGATGGAAAGATTACGAACGGCGAAGAAGCCGTTGAATGGGCGCGCGCCGCTATTTCCACCGGAACATGCCGGTAATGCCTGCGGGCACGGCGAACACGATCATCGGAATCTGGATAATCTCTACCGGCAAGAAGGCGAGCATCTTGCGCTTGGAATGCAGCTTCCAGGACGCTATCATCAGGAATACGAAATCCACGACGATTTTCGGAGCGATGCTGAACGCGCACCACTGCCACGGACAATCCAGGAAAGCCACGCACCAGGGGCTGATGAACATCCAGATGTAGTATGTATAAATTAATGTCAACAGCAGGACGTAAGCCTTGCTCTCGTAGTTCGTGCCGTTGCTGCTCCAGCGTGCGCGCTGATTGAAAAGCTGCTTCCAGGTGTGCACCGGCGCCGTTTCGATCACTGCGTCCTTGTCCAGGTTGTAACAGACCTTCGTGCCCGGGATTTTCATCATCTTGTGGATGAGCATGTCGTCGTCGCCGCTCGAGAGGTTGATGAGGTCGCCGAAGCCGCCCACCTTGAAGAACAGCTCCTTCTTGTAGGCGAGGCATGCGGCTGATGCTACAATCGGGTGGCCCCAGCTGAATCCGGCGGCTTCCATCGCGGTGTAGCCGAGCGTCTCGAGTTTCTGGTACAGGTGCGGCATGGTGCGGCTGCCGTTGTTCTGCTTGGGCCCCTGCACGATGCAAATGCCGTCCACGAACCTTCCCGCCATTGCGGTAATCCAGCTCTTGCGCGGGATGCAGTCGGCATCCATCGTCAAAAGCACTTCGTTTTTTGCAATCTTGAACGCGCTTTCGAGGGCGCGCTTCTTGGGGCTTGCGATAACCGGCAAGTCCTGCGGTAGCGACAGCACCCTAAAACGCGGGTGCGTGGTGGCGAACTTCTCGAGAATCTCTTTCGTGGAATCCGTGGAGCGGTCGTCCACGCAGATGACTTCCCATTCGCCCGCGTAGTCCTGCACGGCGAGGGCTTCGAGCGTGCGCTGCGCGAATTCCTCTTCGTTTCGCATCGGCACCACCACCGAGACGCTCGGGGTCGCCTTCGGCCCCCTGTAACGGTGCGTGCGGGCAAGCCCTATTATGAAGAATAGGAACAGGAGCACGTAGAGTGCGGTGAGGCATGCGACAATGATACCGCCCATATGCAGAAATATAGAAAATGCTATATTCTCCGCCATGATTCACCCGTCCGCATTTGTAAGCCCGCAGGCAAAAATACACGAGTCTGCCGTTGTCGGCCCGTGGTGCATCGTGGATTCCGGCGTGGAAATCGGGGAGGGCGTTGTCCTGGAATCCCGCGTGCATGTGTATGGAGGAGTCTCCATCGGAAAGGATACGCACGTATTTGACGGGGCCATCCTCGGCGCTCCTCCGCAGGATTTAAAATATGCGGGCGAACCGACCCGCGTAAGCATCGGCGAACGCTGCACCCTTCGCGAATACGTGACTGTCAACCGCGGCACCATCCAGGGCGGTGGCTGCACCCGGATTGCGGACAAGGTTCTTGTCATGGCGTATTCGCATATCGCCCACGACTGCGACATCCGCGAAGGCGCCGTCATCGCGAACGGTTGCCAGATTGGCGGCCACGTGCGCATCGGCGAGTATGCGACCCTCGGGGGCGTTACGGGAATCCAGCAGCGTAACCAGGTGGGCGCCTACGCGTTCGTGGGCGGCACGCACAAGGTGGACCGCGACGTGCCCCCCTGCACCAAGGCGTGCGGGAACCCCATCCGCTACGGCGGACTCAACCTGCATGCGCTCCGCCTGCATCCCGATTTGTTCCCCGACTCCCGCGTCGAAGCGCTCTCCCGTGCCTACCGCGAACTCTACCGCAGCGGCCGCCCGGTCGCCGAAGTTGTCGAGGAACTAAAAAAAGGCCCGGAACCTCTGTTCCAAGCCTTTTTCGACGAGCATTGGGGCGGTTCTCTCGTTCGCCCCTGAATACCGGAATCCGTTACTTGTCGAGTCCCAGACCCTTGAGGATTTCCGGGTACCATTCGTCGGTACTCTTGTTGTAGATGTCGAATCCGACCCCGGTGAATCCCCAGATGTGCCAGGAGTAGCCCAGCTGGTTTGCGACCTGGACAATCGACTTGATGTAGAGCGCCCTGTTCGCGTCGTCCTGGCCGTAGGCTTCGCACCTGGAGGAGGCTCCGAATTCACCGATGTTCAGCGGGATATGCGTCCCGTTCTTGCCGGGGAAGTATTTCTTCGCCATGCTCATGTAGCTCTTGAGGTCGGTCACGATTTTCAAGGTCGCTTCCTGGTCGTTCGCCTTCCACAGCACCTTCTTGGCGCAGTCGGTGTTGTGCCCCTGGTGGCTATAGTTGTAGGGCTCGTAGTAGTGGCCGTCGATGATGATATTGCTGTCCTTGATGTCGGCGAACACGTCCATCTGTTCGAACTTGCCCCAGTTGCCCGGGTCAATCATGATGGTGCGGCCGGGGTTGGTCTTGCGGATAATCTTGATGGCGCTGTCCGTCATTTGGGCGAGATAGGAGTCCGACTTTTCTCTGGATTCGTTGAGGATTTCGAAGATGAGCGAGTCGTTGTCAAAATCCTTGAATTCCTCGGCGATGTTTTCCCAGATGCCGTAGAATGCGGCCATGTATTTTTCGGGATTGGCGTAGAGTTCGTTGAAGTGGTGCTGGTTGATGATGACGGGCATGCCGAGGCCGTTTGCAATCTTGACATGGCGCTTCACGCCTTCGACGCGTTCGGGCTGCAGGGTGTAGGGAGGTTCGTGAAGTGCCGTCTGGTTCCAACGGACGGGCATGCGGATGGACTGGAAGCCCGCGTCCTTGGCCTTCTGGAACCATTCGTCCTGAATGGGGTTGCTCCAGTTTTCGTCGAGGTAGGTGTAGACCTTGCCTTCGACGAAGCACCAGTTGGTCTCTTCCCCTTCAGGGCATGATTTTGTCGGGTCTACGCCGGATTCCCAGGAGTTGCCGAAGTTGATGCCGTGGCCGAGCGCTTTGTTTACGGCGATGGCGCGGCTGTAGTTGGGGAGGTCGTCGCTTGTCTCGGACGAGGACTCTATTTCGACGCTCGAAGAGGAACGCACGCTTGTCTTTGCGGAGGATGATTCCGGTTCAGAAGACGCGCTGGACGAGTCGTCACAGCCTTGCATGAAAAGCGAAGCGGAAAGAGCGAATGCGATGTAAAGAATTTTTTTCATATGGGCGACCCTAATCCATCATGGTTGTTGTACGGGTATAAAACTAACTTTATTTTCGGTGATGTAACGGCCTTTTTACGCATTTGTGTTTACTCCCGAAACCATAATTCCGGTAAAGGCCTGATTCGGTAAAGGCCATAAAGAGCTATTTTTAGGCAGAGACTTTGAAATCTGTCTTTTTTTCGGAATCTAAGGTTTCGAAAAAAGATTATATTTTAGCTCTGTCTGTATTTGGAGACTCCTTAAGGTATGAAACATATGAGAATCTCGTCTTTACTGAAGTGCACTCTGGGTGTGCTTCTTGCCGTTTCTTTAGCGGATGCGGCCTCTTTCAGTAGCTATCGTGACCGCGATGCGGGGCGTTTTGTCCTCAAAGAAGGCAAGCCGTTCCGTCCGGACAAGGACATTGTCACTGTCGTGATGCGTGAAGCCATTCCCCGCGGCGGTGGATATACCTACCAGTACCCGCGTGAAAACCCCGAACCGGTTCTTACGGACAAGTATGCCATGGAAGGCGCCCTTTCCATGGAAATCGAGCTGATTGCAAGCGACTATTCCGGCGTGGCTATTTGTATTGCTGGTTCTGTCGACCTGACCCCGTACATGGAAGACGGCGTCCTCGAATTCTGGATCAAGGGTGCCAAGGGCGGCGAGAACGCCCTGTTCGTGCTTGTCGACGACGGCGTGAAGAGCGGCGGCGAATCCCTCCAGGTGAAGCTCCGTTCCAAGAGCCTCGGCGAAATCACTACGGAATGGACCCATTTCAGCATCCCCCTCAAGCTGTTCGGCAATACCGGTGTCTACTGGGATGCGAAGAACACCCGCGAAGTGATGCTCCCCTTCAACTGGGCCAATTTCAAGGGTTTCCGTATCGAAGTCCGCAAGGATGAAAACGAATATTTCAAGGTCTGGATTGACGATGTCGTCATCAAGAAACATGGCAAGGCTTACGAAGGCCCGGCCTATTACCCGTTCCGCAACGAGATTTAAGAGGGTTTTATGCGTAATTTAATTGTTGCTATGTTGCTTTCTTCCTCGTTCCTGCTGGCCCAGGAATCCGAGGAAATCGATGCCGCAGAAAGCTCCCAGAGCGAGGCCCCTGCAGTAGAGGAACCTGCCTCCGAGGAAGCTCCCGAAGCGGTTGCCGAGGCCGAACCCGAACAGGCGGTCGAAGCTGCCGCCGAACCCGCCCCTGAACCCGAACCGGTAGCCGAGGCCGAACCTGCGGCTCCTGCCGAAGAACCCAAGGTCGAAGGCGCCGCCGTGGAAACGGCTCCTGCGAAGGAACCTTCCATTGCCCCGGTCTACGTGCCTAAGGAAATGACCTCGGAACAGCGCGTTGCCGCTATCGAGGAAAACCTGGATACCCTCGCGAACAACATGGAATCCACCTTGCTTGGCAAGGACGACGCCCCGCTCGCCGTTTCCGGTTACATGGCGTTCCGTGTCAAGAACTTCGATTACACCGAAATCGCCCCCGTCTATGGCGACGACAAGGCCCGCACCCTCGTGGATGCTACCTTGAAGATGAACATGGTCCTCATGCCGAACTCCTACATGACGCTCTGGACCAACATGACGTTCCCCTTCGACTTGACCGGCCTCTACACCAACTACCTGGCCGACCACCCGAACACCAACCCGAGTTTCCACTGGGAACGCGTCCCGTTCGACCACAACACCGACTACACGCCGGCTTCAATCGAAGAAGAAATGAACTTCGGCGTCGATATCCGTTCGTCCGTGTTTGGCGCCTACGTGACTGCGGGCGGCGTGATCTGGGCCTGCGCTTCTCCCCTTACCATGTGGGAACGCGAGACGATGCCCCGCTTTGCCTGGCAGTACGAGACCTTCGAAGAAGAAAAGACGGTTTCTACCTACTATAAGGAAAAGTCCTTCAAGCCTGTCAAGGAAGGCGGCCGTGCCTTCTGGACCAACCGCTCGTTCGGTGGCGTGTTCATGAACGTGTACAACATGCCCTTCGGCCTTGTCGCCCAGGCGATGATTTCGCAGCCCAAGGACATGGATGCCGGCACCCGCGACGGTCTGCGCCTCTACGGTGGCCAGCCCAGCGAACTTGAGATGGACGGTAACTACGACTTCCGCGGCGATGTCTACCACGCAAGACTTGCGAAGACGAAGCTCTTCGACGGCATGACGCTCGGCGCGAACTACATGGGCGTGTTCTACGACAAGGGCCTCATCGACGAAGACGAATTCGCCGGTCCCTGGACAAAGCTCAAGTTCGATGGCGAACCGCATCTGGAAAACAACCAGATTGTGACGATGGATATCAAGGGAAACATCAACCCGAAGTTCTACTTGATGGCCGATGTGGGCTTGAGCTGGGATGATTCGACCTACTTCCATAACGCAGGCACCGAGAACAAGCGCTCCTATAACCGCGACTCCAGTTCTTCCGCCACGTCGAGCCCTGGATTCGGCCTCTATGTCAAGATTCAGGACAAGCACCTCGAATGGCTGCCGACAACAGTCGAAGCCGTATACTTCTCCAAGGATTTCTTCTCTCCCTACGGCATTACGGATCCGTCCCGCTTCCGCAGCTGGCGCAAGGATGAATTCTACCTGAACGGTGGTTCCCTGCGCTACGGCCCCAACATGGCCGGTGTGAACGTGAAGTTCGAACCCGAATTCAACCGCGGCCGCTTGGGCGTTCAGTACGGCCAGCACCGCCAGGTCACAAAGGGCAAGGACGTGCTCTTGTTCAACTACCGCTTGAACGGCCGCAACATGTGGGAAAGCTCCAACTCCTGGACCAAGTACAACGCCCTCTTCTGGGCGGACTCGGGTAACTCCACTGCCCCGAACGGCTACGTGAACCGTGCCGGCGTGCTGACCCCGGCCCGCAAGATGGAACGCCAGCGCGGCGGCCTCTACGGCGGAACCTGGGAACTCTGGGAATCCTTCGTTGCCTATGAAAATGCGGACCAGCTCAAGACCGAGACCGTTCCCGAACACGTCAAGTGGTCGACCTACCTCTCCATTGATGGTGGCTACGATATCGGCCACTGGGTCGGAACGGAACGCAACCTGATGATGGCCGGCTATGTCTCCATCTCGGGCATTTCCAAGACCTTTGCCCCGATCGCCTACAGCGAAGAACAGTCCGACATGATGCTGTGGAGCTTCTACGGTTTGTTCGAACCGACGTTCGCCCTGACACCGACGATTCACCTGGTTGGCCAGGTCGGCTTTGAATGCTGGCGTTCCCAGTATGGCTACACCGTGCAGGATGCAAACGTGTCGGTCGGCGGCATCAACAGCGCCGGTGCTTACGGCAACCTGATTCCGACAACCCAGACGACTTACACGAAGACTCCTCTCAGCTACTACCAGACAGCTCTCGGTATCGGTTTCGACTGGGACTTCTCTGCCCGTGCCGGTTTGCACATGCGCTACAAGTGGGCAACGCATACGGATAACTACGTTCCCGAAAACAACTGGAGCGGTCACTTCATCACCGCCGAAACAAAGGTTTGGTTCTAAGGGGTTAATGGTATGAAAATGATGTATAAAATATTGTTATCTCTCCTTGTCACTGCTTCTGTCGCGTCCGCACAGTCGGATTACGAGATGAACCAGCTGTTGAAAGCGAAGCAGGATTCCCTTGAAGCAAAGCGCGGCCTGGAAATAGGCGGAAGCGTTAAGGGCTTGCTCGTCAACTCCTACATGTCTTCCGACCAGGAGAAGGCCGAAATTAACAAGATGCCCAATGTCGAGCGCTCCCAGTTCGTGACGGCCGACTTGGACTTCCATTTCCGCCCCTACGATGCGGCCCGTTTCAACATGATTCTCCGCTTCCAGGCGGGCATGCAGAACTACTTCGCGAATTCCGCGAAGAGCATCTCGGTCGCATGGTTGAATATCGAGGGCAATGTCGGAAAGGACTTCTACTGGGTGGTCGGTGACTTCCGCCAGCAGTACAGCCCCCTGACCTTGTTCTCCCCATCGGGTATCGATGGACTCCTTTACGAGCCGCTGATTTTCACCAGGGGCCGCGACATGGCGATAAGCGATGCCATGATCGAAGGCAACCAGCGTAACCTGCAGGGTATGAACCTCCAGTTCCGCCACGACTTTGGCGGCTACGCCGGTGAACTCCGCGCGGAAGGCATCTTTGCCCGTCTCCGCCGCGTTCAGCTGCTCGACTTCTCGGGTGCGAACGGCAACCTCCTGCCGAACGGTGGCGATCCCATCATCAACAACGGTATGATTTATCCGGGCTCCTACCAGTCCGCCAACATGGACAAGTGGCTGTTGAGTGGAAACTTTGAATACCTGCCGGTCAACAAGAACGTCTTCGTCGGCTTTACCGGCATGTACGTGTTCGACGACAGTTCCTCGTTCACGCTCACTTCCCGTCCGGAATATCACGAATTGATTGTTAACGGCCAGCTGCAGTATGCGACCGACACGGAATTGATGGACAAGATCAACAACCCGACCCAGTTCAGTGCCGGCAAATACCAGACAGCCCTTATCAACCCGCTTGAAACGGAACCGCAGCGTACCACGATCATGGCTGGCCGCGTCGGTGCCGATGTCGCCGGAATCATGAAGAACAGCGCGCTCACCTTGGACGTGATGGGCGAATTCGCCATGTCAAACGACAAGCTCTACGAATACGTGACGGTCGTGGATCCCACGACGGGCGCTCCTGCGGTTGACCCTGCGACGGGCGCTGCCGTTATTCAGAGAAACGAAATCGACGACAACGGCATGGCTATCCTCGCGACTTTGAACGCGGGCTACAAGCTGCCGATGGGCCTCGACTTGCAGCTTTCCGTGAACTACATCAAGAACGACAGCAACTGGTACAACAACCTTGCCCAGTCTCCGCAGTTCTTCGCTTCGCGCATCCTGAATACGGACAAGGACGGGAACACGATCCGTTTCGGCGTGAATTCCCCGCTCTACTCCACCTTCGGAGCCCTGTATTACTTCGACCCGAAGTTTACTCCGGTTTCTACCCAGCTCGCGAATACCGACGACCCGACAATCAAGGGCCAGACCAACAGCTACAACATTGCTCCGTTCAACAAGAATTCCTGGAGCAACTACGTGTACACCCGCAAGGAGCTGATGCTTTTGAGCACGATGCTTGACCCCGCGGTGCAGATGAGCCTGCCCAACGGTCTTGCGACTCCGAACAGGAACGGTATCAAGGCCGACCTCAAGGTGGGCTTCAAGAACTTTGTCGAAGTCGGCGCCCTGTTCTCGATGCTCAACCAGGACAAGAGCGACAACGTCATCATGAAGGAAGCCCAGTTCATGGAATACGGTGCCGGGCTCAAGTTCGATGTCTTCAAGATGCTTAACTTTAGCCGCCCGCTCGAACTTTCCGGAAGCTACAAGCATTCTGTGAAGACCCAGGAATTGACGGACGATGGCAAGGCCGTCCTCCCTGTCCCCGACAAGGGTGAGCTGAGCCTCGACTTCATCAATGCCGGGCTCTATGTCCAGTACATGCCGCGCCTCGGCTTTAGCGCCGGCCTGCAGATGATTGACATGACTCTCGATGCGGTTTCTTCCATGAGGGGCGCTCCGGGATATGTGAATCCGCTCCTGAAGGGCAAGCAGATGCAGTGGATGGCCGGTCTCGACTACACGGTGGGTGACGGCGTCTACCTGGCCCTGAACTACGGCTGGATTACGACCGAAAATACCTACAATACGACTTCCGGAGTTCTCGGATCCAACATGCCGGATTACGCCGATATCATGGTGCGCGATGCCGATGGCAACGTGGTGAAGGACCCCGAGAGCGGCAAGAACGTCACTGTTCCTGAATATACGCACAAATTCTCCCAAGCTGTGGTTCAAGCAGTCTTGAACGTCAAATTTTAAGGGGGACGCAAGATGAAATGGTATAAGGATATGTTTAAGATGACCTCCAAGATTTCGCTTCTCCTGTGCGGAGCCATGGCCTTTGCCTATGCCGAGGATTCTACCTTGGTAGAAAAGCAGAAGAGCCTTGTCGGAACGCTTGATTCTGCCAATGCTTCCGTGATGGGGCTTCGCGTGGGTGGTACGGCCAAGGCCGGCGTCCTTTCTTCTACGCTGAGTTCCGACCAGCTCCTGGGCGGGATGGATTCTCGCGAAAGCCAGGCGTTCTCCGATGTGAACTTGGTGGTGAAGGCTCGCCCGAGCGAAGAGACCGAAGCGAAGGTCGAACTCCGCCTGCACAAGGATTGGCAGACGGCCTACGAAGAATCGGTGAACCCGATCATCGGCCACTGGTTCAGCTATGACGGCAAGATCCTGAACAAGCACGTTGACTTCAATTTGGGATACATGCGCGTCGGCTATACTCCGCTGACGATTTACGTGCCCCAGACCGAAATCCTCCAGGAACCGGAGATTTTCGCGTCCAAGCGAGTGGATGCACTTGCCATGCGCTCCCTGGATACGTCTTCCAACCGCCTGCTGCAGGGTCTCAACTTCAAGTACAACAGCTTCGATCTCGGCCCCCTCTCCAATCTCTATGTGCAGATGACGGGTGCCCGTATCCGTAACATCGCCAAGAAGAACGACGAAGTGTTCTTCGACTTCGACTGGAGCGACCGCTACCTTGCTGGCGCCAACCTCGGTGTCGAAGCGTTCGGCGTGACCCTCGGTGGAAACTTCGTCTACACGTTCGACCGCGAGAAGACATCGCGTTCCCGCGACGACTCCCACATTGCGGCGTTGTACTACGAAGACAACATGGTCTATTCCGGAATCTTGAACTATGATTCCAAGGACCTGATCATGGGCGGTGCGCTGCATGCGGGCTTGAAGTCCGAAATTGCGGGCTCTCGCTGGACCTACAGCGAGGATGCCTACCGTCAGGATACAATTGAATCTTTGGGCGTCTACGGCATCGGCTACGAAAAGTTCGACGAGAACGGCTTTGTTCACGACGATACGAACGCTATCGACTACGATACGCTCTTCTATGTTTACAAGAATACGACGACCGAATACAACTGGCACAAGAGCAAGATTGACGAACGCAAGGGCATGGCCATCAACGTGTCGCCCTATGTGAACGGCAACATTGCAAAAATCAAGTTCGATGTGCTGGGAACCATCGTGATGAACGATGAGGAGTTTTGGTCCGAACAGGCTGCGTCCAGCTACTACGAAGGCAACAAGTCCATCCTTAACGGCGATGCGCTGATTACGGGTGCGAACGAGGCCGTCGTGGAACGTTTCCGTTACGGAAGCCTCGAGAACATGTACTTCGCCCTCTACAACACCAACGTGCTGCAACAGCAGAACTTGATGAGCAAGAACGAAGGGGCAGCCATACTCGACCAGGGCGATGCTACTCATCAGAGAAAGGACTCCTACTACACCTTCGGCCGCCTGAACAACAACTACAAGCTGGGCCACTTCTACAAGAACGGCTACAATGCGGTCGCCTACAAGTACCAGGAATACCTGGCGGCGAAGGAATTCGTGGACCCGTCCGTGAACATGGCGATGCCCATGGGCCTTGCCACTCCGGACCGCAAGGGTTTTGCCGTGAGCGCGAATGCCGGCTGGAACGATGTCGTGACCTTGAACCTCCGCTTCTCGAAGTATAATGCGGAAGCTTCCGACAACGACTTCACGACCATCGGTGCCGGGCTCGGCTTCAATGCGGCTCCGCTCCTTGGCCTCGACCGCCGCCTGATCCTCCAGGGCTCCTTCGAAAGCAGCGAAGAGAGCGCAAACCTCAAACGCAAGACATCCCGCTTCGTGGGTGGCCTCACGGCCGATGTCTGGGGCCCGTTCTCGGTCCTCGGTGGCTTGCAGATGCTCACGAAGGAATTCGGCGATAACGGCCTCGCCTTGAACGAAGCCGGTACGGTCGTCATCAACGACGTGAACGAAATGCTCGCCATGGGCGGCCTCCAGATCAAGCTTGCCGCCGGTGCGAAGCTCGACCTGCAGGGTGGCCTCATGACCAACAAGGTCAACTACACGGTGAACGGCCTTGCCGAAGATGGTGTGACACCTGTTTCTGCAGGTGCAGAACTGAGCTTGGACAAACTGTTGCTCATGGGCAACGTTACGATTTTGTTCTAGGAGATGGATATGAATACGAAACTTAAACTTGGTTTGGGTCTGGGCTTGGCTCTCGTGCTTGGGGCCTGCTCTGCAGATAGCATCGACGCCCCCATTTCCGAAAACTGGCCCGATGACTTTTCGCTCTCGGAATATGCGAGGGCAAACCCCGATTTGGGTATTTACCAGAGTGTAGCCGCGGTTGCGGATTCCAACAAAGCCTATTTGACGGTCATCCGCGAAAAGATGCTGGATTCCTTGCTGCAGGTTGCCACTACCTCAAAAGATTCCTCGAACGCGACCCTCAAGGTGTCTAAGTTCACCATTTCCATGACCGACGAGGCCTCCGTGTTTTTCGACGATTCTGTCGCCGTCAAGACGATATTCACGGATTACGCGCTTCTCGACGAAGAATGGTGGCCGGGGCTTTCTGCACTTGTCAACGGCATGTTCATTGTCGACCCGGTGACGGGGGACACCACGATTGACGCTCTCAATGGCCCCCGTGCCATGGAATACCGCGAAGCCTTCAAGAAGTTCCACCGCTACGGATTCTCGGCAACTCAGGATCTCGCGTTCCTGAAATCCGTCAAGGTCGATTCTAGCCTCATCGAGAAGCAGTACATTATGGCGGGCCGCTACGAGGGCCGTCCCTACCGCTTCTGCCATGAAGGCGAAGCGAACATCAAGAAGCTCGATGTCCAGGTGGTATATGACACCATTCCGGACGGTATCAAGACCTACGTGTTCAAGGATACGATTCTCCTGATCGAGCCCGAGAGATCCACGTGGAAGTATGCGCTTTCCAATGGCGATACTTGCGTTTCCGAGATGGCCTGCGGCAAAAAGATCGAAGAAGATCCTACACTGAGCATCACGGATACCATCAAGCCCCCTCCAACCGAGAAGCCCGATTCCATCAAGGTCGATTCTGTCTTTACGGACAAGATAAACAAGAAGACGACCATCAAGCCGATGAGCGAGAATGCCGTGGCTCCTGCAGGCAACAAGGACCGCGTGTGGGATTTCTCCGCCGACCTGTATTGCAGGAACGAAGCCGATTGGGAAGTTTACTTGATCGAGAATCCGTAGAGAGGTTATTATGAAGAAGATGTCATTGCTTGCTATTGCCGCCCTTGCCGCCGCCGCCATTGCGGCTCCGTTTAAGGTCATCGGCTATTTCCCCTACTGGGCCCAGTATAGCCAGTTCATGCCGAAGGATGTCCGCTACCAGTTCGTGACGCATATCCATTACGCCTCCCTGGCTCCGGCCGAAGACGGCTCGATCGCGTTTGCCGACGAGAACGATGCCCCGCAGTTCGAAGAACTGGCGAAGAAAGCCGCTGAAAACAAGGTCTCCCTCATCGCCTCGATTGGCGGCTTTGAAGTGGAAGGCAACCTGAAGGCAATCGCCGAAGACGATTCCAAGCTTTCGGCTTTCTGCGACGCCGCTGCCGAATGGGTCGAGAAATATAACCTCGGCGGTGTCGAGCTCGACTGGCAGAACGCCACGGGCGAAGACGCTGCCGCTATCGGCAAGCTGGTCGGTGCGCTCAAGTCCAAGCTTTCTTCCAAGGAAGTGGCCGTGCTCACCTACGCAAGTTCCATGGATGCTTATTCCGATGCCCTCAACCAGGCCGATTACGTGGTGCTGATGCTCGGCGACCAGATGAGCGATTCCGAATCCTCGGTCAAGCCTAACCTTTCGAAGCAGGATATCGCAGGCGCTGTCGACGGTCTCTCCGGCAAGGGCGTTTCCAAGGACAAGATTGTCCCGGTGGTCTCCCTCTACGGTAAGTCCTTTGCTGGGGCTTCGGGTCTCGGTTCTTCCCATCAGGGAGTCGGCAGCGGAAACGAAGGGTTCATCCCCTACAAGGAGCTGATGAAGAAGTTCGAAGCGCCCGACTACAAGGTCTCGTTCGACGAATCCTCGGCTTCCGAAGTGGCCGTGAGCGATGCCGAAACGATCGTGTTTACGGGAATCCCTTCGATGAAGGCCCTTTGCGGCCTGGTGAAGGACGAAGGCTTGGCAGGAATTGCCGCCTACGATCTGAGCCAGGACCACAACGAAAGCATCGTTTCCCTGATGGTCACGATTGGCTTGCAGCTTCGCCCCGGGGTGGATTACTCCGGAAAGAAGAGGAAATAGTCGGGAAAACGCAGTCGTTTAGTGTGAAAAATCACAAACTATTGTAAAAATTCAAATTTTCCACTTTTTTTTCTTTGAAAAGAATATATATTTAACCACAAACCCTTTTCCCGGTGTCGGGAAATAAAAAAGAGAGAGATACTATGAAAAAGCAAATCCTTGCAACAGCAATCGCGTCCGTTGCTTCCCTTGCAATGGCGCAGACGGTAAATACGTCGATTTGGTTCAACGGCTCCGACCAGCAGGTGAACACTGGTGGAGACTGCGTCTACGAATACAACGAATGCGAATCCACCACCATGGGTTACTGGTACGACTACGATGACCGTAAGAACGACAACGGTGGTTCCTATGCCATGTATCCGTACGATACCACGGGTTACTATGGTTCCTTGATCGCTCCGGAAATCGAAAACCTCGGTTACGTGACCATCAAGTACCACCTGGAAGACCCGACCACTACTGGTCAGACGGCTGAATATCCGTACAACTTCGTTGGCTTCGGCTTCAACATCGTGGGCGGAACAAAGGCTCCTCTGGACATTTCCGCTGCCGGTGGCCTCTGTGTTACCTACACGGCTGATAACGCTGTCACGCTCGAAATTGCCGAAGAAAAGTCTGGCGATGCTTCCTGCTCCGTGACCCTCACGAAGGCAACCTCTCCGACGATGGTCAGCAAGACGATTGCCGACTTCTCTCAGCCGACTTGGGCTCCTGCAGGCAACAAGCTTTCTTCCTGCGCTGACGCCTTCAAGGCCGCCCAGTCCGTGAAGTTCAAGCTCGACGGCGGTGCTTCCGTAGCTGACGGTCAGCTCCGTATCTTCGAAGTTGGTCCTGCTGGTACTTGCACTGGTGCTGGTGCTATCAAGCCTGAACCGGCTTTCGGTTGCAAGGCTGACGGTGACGGCCATGCCGTTTGCACTGATGCCATCAAGGCTTCTGTTGCCGCTAGCAGCGTGAAGGCCATCGTTGCCAACCGCATGCTCTCCTTCACCGGCATCAACAACGGCATGTACGAAATCGTGAGCCTCCAGGGCCAGGTTGTGAAGAGCGGCAAGGTCGCTTCCTCCATCAGCCTCTCCTCCCTCGATGCAGGTGTCTACATGGTCCGCGTGTCCGGCAAGGCCGTCCACATGAGCCAGAAGATTCTCGTAAAGTGATTTAACTTACAGGAATTTTAAAAAAAGAGGTCCCCTTTAGACGGGGCCTCTTTTTTTATATATATTATGGAAAATTTTAAATTGTGAGGCTTTATGCGTTATTCCCATCTCCTGTTGGCGATGCCCTTGGCTTTTGGTCTTTATGCTTGCGGAGGCGACAGTCCGACCCATCCGCACGATCAGGTTCCCGTGTCTTCGGATGCTACCGGCCCGGGTCCTCTGCCCGCATCGTCTGCTGATGGCGGAATAATTCCGCCCCAGAGTTCCGCCGCCGTGGCCCCCGCGACAGTAAGCCTTGCCGCCAATGCGAACATCGCCAATGCGACGTCCCTGTATGCGACCTGGAAGGCCCGCTGGATTATGACGCTGCAAGACGAAAAGGCGGGCGGCTCCACCTTGAACTACGACTTGTTCGAAGGTCCGCGCGCAAAGGAACTTCTCACGGCAAAGATGGGCGCGTTCCATACGAACCCCGCCCGTGTCGTCTGGGATGGCGGAAACAAGAACCAGTGCGCCCTTACGGGGATGTCCAGCTGGAAGGGTACTTCCCTTACGGTGGCGCTTGCGAACAAGCTCGGCTGCACCGTTTCGGAAGGTATCGGCTACGGCATGCTTATAGCTTACTTCCATGGCGACAAGGAACTCTTCGATGCCCTTTGGGCCTACAATATCATTGCCCGCGACAACAACAACAACGGCCTGATGCCTTGGGAACTCCTCTCGTTTAGCGCTACGGTATCTACGGCTGCCGCCCTCGATGCCGACCTTGACGTGGCTACTGCCTTGATCCTTGCCTCCAGGAAGTGGCAGAACCCGCTCTACCTGAACGATGCGGTCGCGCTGATTGCCTCCATCAAGAACAAGGGACTCAATCCCAACAACCTGCTGATCCGTCCGGGTGATACGTGGGCGAACAAGGACGTCTACAACCTGAGCTACCTCTCCCCGGCAGCGCTCCGCCTGTTTGCGGAAGTTGACCCGACGGGTGGCTGGGATGCAATCCTTGCTGCGAACTACGCCTACATGATTAACATCCAGAACGCGGGGGCAGTCCCGCTGTTCCCGGACTGGTCCAATGCGGCCGGTCAGCCGGCCGACCCGAAGAACGGTTCTGCCGCGAACACCTACATGCTGTTCGACAAGGAATCCGTCCGTATCCCGTGGCGTATCGCGTGGGACTACTACTGGTATCAGAGTGCCGAATCGCAGCAGATTCTGACTGCCATGGCGAACTTCATTTCGACGGCGACGGCGAACAATCCGGCTTCGCTTCCGTCCACGTCGTACAACTACAGCACGGGTGCGCTTTCGACGAGCCAGACGGCCGGCGAGCACTATATCGGCATGTACTGCTTGATGGGATTCGGGGTGAACCCGACATGGCACAATGCCTGCTTCGACTACTTTACGCAGAAGGTGCAGGCATACCAGGCGGTGGGATACACGGGAACCTACTTCAAGGAAATCCTGACCATCATGTACAGCACGTTGATGAACGGCGGCTTTGTTAAGATTTGATAACTTTTTTGGAACGCTGAGTTCCAGGATTGTGTGAATTTCTTCACAAAAGCCCCTATTTGTCTACTGATGTAAACAAAGAATTTCTGAATGTGTGGTGTAATTTAGGGCTTTGAAAGTTATTTTTGTAATCGGATGTGGATTGCAAAAAAACGGGAGAGTTTATGATGAAAAAACTTTTATCGATAGCGATGTTGTCCTGCGCAGTGACGTTTGCGTCTGCTGCGGTAGATGCAAAGCCACTGCGTCTAGGCCCTGTTTCTGTATATGGAACGCTGGGTGTCAAGAGCGGCAAAATTGTAAGTCAGGCTAGCGGCAAGCAGGTGATGCTTCGCGGCATGAGCCTCTTCTGGTCCGATGCTACGGGATCGCAGTATTACAACCCGACCGTGATTAGCTGGGCTGCCGAAAAGCTCGGCATCGACGTTTTCCGCTTTGCGATGGGCATCAAGTGCTACAACAGCAATGGCGGCGACTGCCAGGCCAATAGCGACGATGCGATTATTTCCGCAAACTCCTATCTGGGAAACAAGGAAGGCAAGGAAGCCCAGCTCGACAACATGGTGAAGGCTGCCATCGAAAACGATATCTACATCATCGTTGACTGGCATAGCCACCGCGCCGAGAGCGAAAAGAGCTATGCGAAGGATTTCTTTGGCCGTATGGCAGCCAAGTACAAGGATGTTCCGAACATCATCTGGGAAGTCTATAACGAACCTGTCAATACCGATATGGGAACCATTGCTAGCTATGCAAACGAAGTGATTGGTGCTATCCGCAATAACGGGTCCAAGCACTTGGCCCTTGTGGGAACACCCTTCTATTCGCAGATGGGTTCCTGCTCGGGTGTGAATGACGCCAACTCTGCGTATGTGTTCCATTTCTATGCGGCATCGCATAGCTTGAATTCCTTCAAGGGGAATATCGAAGGCTGCTTGAATGGTGGAAAGGCTGTTTTCATTACGGAATGGGGCACGACCGATGCCAACGGTACGGGAAATGTGAGCTCTGGCGAAACCAACAACTGGACGAGCTACATGGACCAGAAGAACATTCCTAACTGCAACTGGTCCCTGCGTCATGCAACGATTGGCGGCAAGACCGAAGCTTCTGCCATGTTTGATGGCTCGACGCTCCTCAACTCGAAGGCTGCCTTGGATAATGCTAAGTATACTACGTCGGGTAACCTTGTCAAGAGCTATTTGACCAAGCACAACAACAAGAACTGGGCGGACTCGCTTGTTGCCGGCAAGAACACGGGCTCCTGTGCGTTCAAGGGCGCTTCGGCGAGCGAAATGGACGGAACCATTACGGGCAAGGCTGTAAGTTCCTGCACGTATACTTCCAGCGATCCGACCGTCGCGACCGTTGAAAACGGCACCATCAAGATTAACGGTGCGGGCTATGCCGTGATGACGGGTAACGACAATTCTCAGTCGGTCGTCTTGATTACGCAGGTTCCGGCCCAGACGTTCGAACAGGCCGCTATCACTTGCCGAGTTACTGGCGGCGGTGCCTGCAACAACTTTACGGGCAACTCCTCGGCCAAGCTTGAATACAAGATGAAGGTGACAAAGACCGTCGAAGGTTCCGATGTCACTTACGAATCCGACAATCCGAGTGTTGTCTCTGTGGCCAAGGCGACCTGCACGAGTTCCGAATGCTACGGCGACAAGGGTCAGCAGGTCTGGATTGCGACATTCAAATCCAGGGGTACTGCCAATATCCATGCGACGGCAAAGGCCATTTCTGGATACCGTGCCCTCGATACGACGATTACCTTCTCGCTTTTGAAGGCCGAGCAGACGCTCAATACCAAGTATTTTAAGGACCAGACCGTGGCGCTGAATTCCACGACGCAGGTCTTTACGCTGGAAGCGCACAAGGTCCCGGTCACCTATACCATCTACCCCGCGGGCTATGCCGAACAGCAGGGCGTGAACCTGATTGCCGGTGGCAAGAATGCGACCGTGATTATCAAGGCCGAAGCTCCCGAAAATGACCAGTACGAGTCCCTGCTCAGCTACATCAAGGTGGTTATCGGGACGGGCGATGTCGCGATGGAAGCACAGGCCTGGGCCGAAATCCAGGGGCAGAACTTCATTGCACCGAAGACCCAGAAGAACCTCGCCCCGACGGTCCGCATGAACGGCAGCCAGCTCGTAGTGGATGTGAAGCGCTCCGGGTTCGTGAAGGTCCAGGTTCTGGATGTCGCCGGCCGCAACGTCGTGAGCAACGTGTCGCGCTACATGAAGGCGGGCACGAACACGGTCGATCTTGCCAATGTGCCCCGTGGCCTCTACATTGTGGCTGTCAAGGACGGTTCTGCGATGCAGACTATTCGTTGGAGGAATAAGTAATGAAACGGTTATTCCTTGCAGGCCTCCTGGCCGTAAGCTCGCTTTCCATGGCAGCGGTTAAGTTCCCTTACCCGCAGGCCCAGACTTATCCCTATACTTCCAATATTGCAGATGTTTGGAACTGTTCCGGCCAGACTGCATCTACGATGCTCCTGAACCAGTTCGAAGCTTATCTGAAGGCCTATTACGAAGAAAGCGGCAACCAGGCCCGCATCAAGTTTGATGAAGACCAGTATACCGTTTCGGAAGGTATCGGCTACGGCATGATCCTCTGCGTTTACTTCAGTAGCAACACCAAGAGCTATCAGAGTCAGTTTGACAAGCTTTGGGCCTACTACAAGGCTCATTCTAACAACGGTGTTATGGACTGGAAGATCCAGGGCTTTGGTGGTACTGTCGGTTCTGGTGGCGCAACTGACGCCGAAGAAGATGTCGCGTTCGCGCTTGTCATGGCCTATCACCAGTTCGGGAACTCCCAGTACCTGAATGACGCGAAGACCTTGATTGCTAAAATGCGTACGAGCGAATTTGCCAGTGACGGTCGCCACAAGGTGGGTAACCAGTGGGACCCGTACCTGAACCCGAGCTACGTGAGCCCGGCAGCATACGAAATCTTCAAGGATGTCGATGACGCGAGCTTCTGGAGTAAGGCGATTTCGACCAACTACAATATCCTTCTGGGCAACCGCAATTCTTCGACGGGTATCCCGTCCGGTTGGGCGAATATGGGCAGTCCCTATTCTCCCATCACCGGTAACAACGGCTATAACTTTGCCGGCTATGACTACGATGCCGTGCGTGCCCCGTGGCGCTGGGCCTGGAGCTATGCGTGGTATGGACACTCCCAGGCGAAGGATTTGTCCGAAAAGCTTGCGAAGTGGGTGAGCACCAAGACGTTTGGCCAGCTCTACATCAACATGAAGACG
Organism: Fibrobacter sp. UBA2449; assembly: GCF_002342555.1. Classification (NCBI taxonomy): domain Bacteria; kingdom Pseudomonadati; phylum Fibrobacterota; class Fibrobacteria; order Fibrobacterales; family Fibrobacteraceae; genus Fibrobacter; species Fibrobacter sp. UBA2449. The sequence continues at coordinate 29,518 of NZ_DDQF01000011.1, read as the reverse complement.
GATGGTACGGCGAACCTGAACGGCGAACCCTGCAAGAGCAATGGTTGCAAGGCGAACGGTTCTTCGATCGGTTCGTTGAGCTCCGTGCTTATCGTAAACGATTCCTACCATGAATTGCTGAACACGAACTTTAGCGCCCTGATGGCTCAGCAGCCGGGTTATTTCCATTCCAACTTGCGTTTGCTGACGGGCCTCCTGATGAGCGGCAACATGGTGAACTTTGCGAAGGCGACTCCCGTGACCCCGAAGGAATTCGTGGTTCCGGAATCCTGCAACGAGGTTATCGAGTACCACAAGAACTCGGGCGCCTTCGGCTGGAATTCTACCTCTGTCGTGCTTGAAAACGAGACCAACACGAGTGTCCACATGGGTAATGTTATCCAGGGTGACCACCGCGAGGTCGTTCGCCATCTTACCGGCCTTACGGCGGGTTCCAAGTACACGTTGTCGTTCAGCGCTTCGCAGACTCCGGGATCTTCCCTCTGGCTGACCTATGCAGTCAATGGCGATAGCCTCAGCAACAAGTACTGCGGCGCCATGAAGAAGATGCCTATCGATATCACCTGCGAATTTACCGCTACGACTACCGATGCGTTCCTGTACCTGACCCTCAACAACTGGGATGACCCGCAGGTCGACATTAGCGGCCTCAAGCTCGTGGGCCCCGATGGCAAGGATCTGGTCGAGTCGGCCGCGCCCATCGCAGATGTCGCAAAGTCTGGCCTGGACAAGCTGAACGTGAGCGTGGATGGCAAGTCCCTCCTGATTCAGTTGCCGGGCTCCCAGACGGCTTCTGCGGCCCTGATGGACATGCAGGGCAGGGTTGTCTCCAAGTTCAGCGTGACCGGCTCCGAAAGGGTCTCCCTGAACCAGAGGCAGGGCAATTACGTGCTGATGGTGAAGCAAGGCTCCAACAGCTGGGTCCGCAATATCCGCATCACCGAATAGCGGTTCCCGTTCCTAGAAACTTTAAAACCCCGACACCAGTCGGGGTTTTATGTTATGCGAAATGGGCTGGCCCGTTTTTCGGGCTTGCTTCCTAGTTCATCATGTTGCCGGAGACGGGGACGTATTTGCGTGTGCCGTCGGCCTTGACGATGATTGCGATGCCTTCGAGGTACTTGATCCAGCGGCAGTCCGTGCAGTCTTCGGTGGCCGTGGCGTGCTTGCGCAAGATGGTGAGCTTGCGGTTGGTGCAGTAGGCGACGAGAGGACCGAGGAACATGTCGTGGCTGATAAAGAAGTTGACGCGGTTCTCGGTAGACATCCTCGGGAGGATTGCCTGGGTGATAATCTGGACGCCCGTCTTTTCGAGGTCGTTGAAGGCTTCGGCGAAGTCGCCGTCGAATGCCCACTGCGAATACATGAACGCTTCGTCGATGTATCCCGCTTCGCTCATGAGCGCCTTGAATTTTTCCTGGTCCGCGACGAAGGTGCTTGCGACAAGTTCGGGGAGCACGATGGGTTCGGGGAATACCTGGCCGCGGCCTTCGGAAATGTACTGGGCCGTCGCGCGCGTGCGGATGAAGTCGGTGGAGCCGTAAGAGAATGCTTCTTCGCTGACGAGGTGGCTGCCGAGCGTCTTGGCCTGCTCGATGCCCTTTTCGGTCAGCTGTGATTCGACTCCGGTGCTCTTTTCGCGCTGGGCGTGGCGGATGACGAAAGCCACGCGGTCGGTGGGGTCGAGGCTCTTGTAGAGTGTGGGGAGCTCCACGAATTCGGTCGTTTCGGAATTGGCGGTATAGATGCGTTCCTGGGCGATTTCTTCTTCGGTGGGCTCGCGGAAGCGGGCGCTGCTGCTTTCGGGCACGACCTCCGTGGCGGAGCTGGATTCGACGACCGGGCCGGCCGAGGATTCGGGGGTAATGGTTTCGGAGCCTTCTGCGCTGGAAGATGTCGCCTCGGGCTGGCCTGCTGCCGATTCGGGAAGCGCGGCTGCCGAACTCACGACTGGATCGTCGCCGCCAGAGGGCGATGTCGGCTTGTCGTCGCTGCAGGCAAAGAATAGGGGGATGGACGCGGCGGCGATGCACGTCAGGATGCGCTTTTTGGAAATAGTCATATTTCGGGACTCCTATTTGAAAATAATATAATAAAATTTTTTTGTATATTCTCCCTGTATGGAAAATGATTCTTTGAATATGGCAGGTGCGCCTGCCGATGTTGCATTACAGGATAGCGCTGCGGTGGATTCTGCGGCGGTCGCTCCCGAGATGGCGATGCCGACGCCCGAGCAGCTGGGAATCTCTATAACGGCGGGACCCGAAGGCGGGATGCCCGCCATTACCGTGGGTGACACGTTCGGATTCCCGGTGACGGTCAGCTGGAGCGTGCAGGGAAGCGCCCTGCTGGTCGTGCCTGCGAGTTCCGCGAACGCGAAGGGCCTTACGCAGGTGGGGGTGTCGCAGGAATCGGCGCGTGCCGTGAAGGACGGCAAGGAAATCGCTTCGATAAAGTTTACCTACAAGATCGTGGCGCAGGATACGGGAAACCTGAATGTCCCCGCGATGCGTTTCGAGATCCCGACGCAGGTGGGGCGGCCGCTCGACCTGCGGAGCGAAAGTGTCGCCATCCGCGTGGACGAGCCTTTCAATCCGCTGCCTGTTGCCGTTGGCGCCCTGGTTGCCGTGTGCGTGCTCCTTGCGGGCTTTTGGCGGATGCGGCGCCGTAACAAGGCGCGGGAGGCTCTCGCGGCCAGGAATGCGGCTCAGGATGCCCTGCGCGAGCGGATGCTGGTGCTCAAGCAGCGCGTGAACACCGCCGACAGCCGCGAATGGCTCCTGGAACTGGAAAATGTTTGCAAGGGCTATGTCGCACAGCGTCTGGGAATGGATGGCGCCGACGAATCCGCGGCTGCGTCCGTTAATTTGGATGCAATGGTGAAGGACGGCAAGCTTGAAGGGTGGGAATCCCTTGTCAACGAGTTCGCGCATGCGCGCTATGGTGGCGGCAAGCGCGACGATTTCGAGAATCGCGAAACCTGGAAGGCCGCGATGAAGCTTATGGGTATCGAAGAAGAGGAGTAGTCCTTACTTCTCTTCTTCTTCTTGGCATTGGTGGCAGGGACAGTGGTAGCAGTCGCCGGTTTCGGCGTAGTCCTTGCCGCTCCAGCAGTAGGTGCAGAGCTGGTCTTCGGGGAGCCCGATGGCGTGAATCACGTCGTCGATGCGCTGGAACGCAAGCGTCGTGAGGTTCAGCTTTTTGCGGATGTATTCGACCATGCCCTTGTAGGCGTCGCCATCCGGATCGGTGTACTTCTCGATGTCGGCGTTCTCGCCTTCCTGGTCGCGGATGTAACGGCGTGTGATGAGGTCGTATTCGTTCTTGGAACGCGAGAAGTTGATGAACTTGCAGGGGTAAACGAGCGGCGGGCATGCGATACGCATGTGCGTCTCTTTACAGCCAAGTGAATAAAGCTTCAGGGCCTGCTTTCCGAGCTGGGTGCCGCGCACGATGGAGTCGTCGCAGAACACGAGACGGCGGTCCTTGATGAGTCCCGGGATGGGAATGAGCTTCATGGAAGCGACGCGTTCGCGCTGCTTCTGGTCTTGCGGCATGAAGGAGCGGGCCCAGGTGGGCGTGTACTTCACGAAGGGGCGCGCGAACTTGATGCCGGCCTCGTGCGCGTAACCGAGGGCGTGCGACGTGCCGGAATCCGGGATGCCGCAGGCGGCATCGGCATCGGTGGGGGTGCGCTTCGCGAGCGCGGAACCGCAGCGGTAGCGCGTCATTTCCACGTTGCGGCCTTCGTAGCTCGAGGCGGGGTAGCCGTAGTAGACCCAGAGGAACGAGCAGATGGCCATCTTCTTGCCGGGTTCGACGAGAGTCGTGTCGCCATCGGGCGTGATTTCTGCGATTTCGCCCGGGCCGAGGTCGCGCACGTAGTCGTAGCCGAGGTTGTGGAGGGCGCAGCTTTCTTGCACGGCGATCATCGAGCCTTCTTTTTTGCCGAGGATAATCGAGGTGCGGCCCCAGCGGTCGCGGCTCGCGTAGAATCTGCCGTTGCTGTCCATCAGGAGCACGGAACAGCTTCCCTTCACCTTCTCGTGGACGTACTTGAGGCCGTCGACAATCGAGTCGCGGGTCGCGATGAGCGCGGATACGACTTCGGTCGGGCCGACCATGCCGCTCGTGGTGGAATACTGGAGCTGCATGCAGTTGTTGCGGAACAGTTCGTCCTTCAGTTCCTCGATGTTGGTGAGGAGGCCGACGGTGACAATCGCGAACGTCCCGAGTTTGGAGGTCATGACGAGCGGCTGCGGGTCGGTGTCGGAAATGACTCCGATTCCCACCTTGCCGGAGAATGCGGCGAGGTCATGTTCGAACTTGCTGCGGAACGGAGTGTTCTGGATGTTGTGGATGGAGCGGTGGAACTTGCCGCTGCCGTTCAGAACCGCCATGCCGCCGCGGTGTGTACCTAGATGTGAATGGTAGTCTGTCCCGAAAAAGAGGTCGCTGACACAATCTTCCTTGGAAACAACACCACAAAAGCCGCCCATAGAGACTCCTTGTCAAAAAGGGAATTTTTGTTTGCCACAAAGGTAGAAATTTTAGGCGGCGGATGCATCCGCAGTTTTAGATTTCGGTAAAGCGGTCGACGGTAGAACCGTCGGGGAGCGTCACCCTGCTTTCGAAATCCTTGCGGTCGCGCACCCAGAGCGTCCCCTTCGGGTGGTCGGGTGTCTCGTACTCGCTCCGGTAGACGACGAGGGGCTTCACGCTTTCGCAGTCGAGTGCATCGGCCGTGACCACGGTATAGACCATGGTCTCTTTCTTGTAGTGGCGGTAACGGTGCCCTGCAATCGCTTTCGACATGGTTCCCCCTGCGTAGGCTAGCGGCCCGCGTTCTCCATCAGCCACTGGAAGTCCTTCGGGTGGTCGACGAACTTTTCGGGGTGGAGCTTGTGCTTTGCGAAAAATTCTTCACGCGTCATCCACCTGAAGGCGTCGACTTCGCCGGGCTGTGGGACGAGCGAGTTCGCCTCCTGGTCGCTGAGTGTTACCTTGTACACATCGTAGTATTCGTTGTCGAGGTAGCTGCCGCCGTTGAGCACACTTTCGTGTGTCGCCTCGAATAGGTATTCGAGGTCGCGCGGACTTTTCGCGAGTCCCAGTTCCTCGCGCAGTTCGCGCACGGCGGCGTTGATGCTTGAATCCCCGGCCGAGATGTGGCCTGCGCAACTCGTGTCATAGAGTCCGGGATTGTTTTCCTTTACGCGGGCCCGCAGCTGGAACAGGATTTCTCCCTTGCCGTTGAACGCCCATATGTGTACCGTGCGGTGCCACAGGCCTTCCGCATGTACGCGCGTGCGCCCGCAGGAATAGCCCGCGGGGGTGCCGTCCGGATTCAGGATGTCGATTTGCTCTTCTGCCATGGGAAATAAGATAATACAAAAGAGGGGAAACGTCAACTTTGCTATAATTCGGGCAGGAGTTTCCCATGGTATTCAACGAAAGCAACATCTTGCGGCTCTTGGAACAGGCGGAAGAAACCGGTGTATTCCACAAGGCGGTCGCGGGGTTTCTTCTGCCCGACGGCACCACGCGTACGGTTGCACTCGATACGCCCGCAGATACGGTTTTCGACATTGCAAGCCTCACGAAAGTATGCCCCACCTCTACGCTCGCCCTCTCGTATATTCTCGAAGGGAAACTCGCCCTTGACGACCGCGTTGCAGACTATATACCGGAAATGCGGACAAACTACCGCGATGACATCCGCGTGTTCCACCTGCTCACGCACAGCCTCGATTACCGCGTGCCGATGAAGACGCTTCGCGAACTCCCGCCCGAAGGGATTCTCGACGCCCTGTTTACCTACCAGTTCTCAAAGGCGCCCGGTGCCGATTTCAACTACGGGAATCCGGCAAGCGTGCTCCTTGGGCTCATTCTGCAGCGCATCGCGGGGAAGGACCTGCAGCAGCAGGGCTACGAGCGGTTCTTCGGGCCGCTCGGCATGTCGCGAAGCGGCTACGACCCGCTGACGCGCGACACGAACCCGGTTCCGCGCGAAGAGATTGCCCCGACGGAAATCTGCGAATTCCGCGGGCGCGAGATTTGTGGCGAAATCCATGACGAGAGCGCCTGGGTTCTGCGCAAGCTGTTCCCGGTCGGAAGCGCCGGCATGTTCAGCTGTGTGCCCGACCTCCTGAAGTTCGTGAAGATGGTGATGGACGACGGTGTAGCCTGTGGCCCCGACGGATGCGAAATCCGCGTCGCGCCTGCGGGTATTCTCAAGATGGTGAGCGAAAATGCGTTCCTGTTGCCGGAAGCCCGTGCGTTTTCGAGTGCAGCGGACGCCTGCACAGCCCTCGGCTGGGAACTTGCCCAGGGCAAGTTCATGGGTTCGCGCGTGAGCCCGCATGCCTTCGGCAAGACCGGTTTCACCGGTGCGAGCATCGTCGCGGACCCATGCGCAGGCGCCGCGGTCGTGCTCCTCTCCGACTTCACCTACCCGCACCGAGAAAAAAACGCGGACCGCATCCATGCGTTCCGCGCTAAACTTGCCGATACCTTCTTCGGCGCGCTGTAGGGCGAGAGGCTAGCGGCCCATCGCCTTCTTCTGGAGTTCCTTCCTCTGGGCTTCGGCGAAGAGTCTCGCCATTTCCATGCGGTTGTTCTCCTGTTCCTTCTTCTTGGTCTCTTCCTTGCAGTTTACGCACTTGGTGGCCGTGGGGACTGCCATGAGGCGCGCCTTCGGGATGAGCTGCTTGCAGACCTTGCAGATGCCGAAGGTGCCGTTGTGGATGCGCTTGAGGGCCTCTTCAAGATACACGAGGTACTTGCCTTCGCGCGCGGCGAGCGAGAAGGTCGTCTCGAGCGTGTTGTAGTCGGTGGCCGAATCGGCGCTGTCGGAGTCGCCGCCGTCACCGGACTGGTTCTTCTGGCCCTGGAAGGCGTTCGCCTTTTCCGACTCGCTCTGGGCGGTTACCAGCTGACGGCGCTTCTCTATGAGCATCTCCTCGAAAAACTTGAGATCGGCATCGCTCATCTTTGCAGGTTTCTTTTCGGTCATGGTTAACTCCTTGTTAGAGTCGGTGAAACTTGATGGTTGTCTTTTATACGGGCTAAACTATCTTTTTTTTTACAAAAAGGACAAGAAAAATTAAAAAATATCCACATTTAGCTTGAGACCGCGCTTTTTTATATCGGAAATAAGCCTGTCGATGTCCAGGGCGAGCTTTTCGGTCTCCTTGGCGAGCTTCCCGTCGCTCTTGAGCGCGAGCCCTACGGTGTTGTCCTCGGCGTCGATCCGGGCGGCGAGGGCGTCCGCGTCCGCCTTGAGCTCCTTCACCTGCGAAAGCAGGCCGTCCACGCGGTCCAGGAGAGCTGACGCCGCGTCCACGGTAATGGACCCGCGCTTTGCCTCGGCGTCGATAGCCTCACGCGTCTTCGCGAGTGTCTCCTCGGCCTTGGAAACCACGCCGAGCACCTGGTCGCGCGTGTCGTTCACCAGGTCCTTGGAGGCCTTCACGATGCGCCCGCCCTTCTTGACGATGCGGTCGATCCGCTTGCCCGAGGTGCCCACGGTGAGCGAATCCTTGAGGGCTAGGACCATGTCCTTCATCTGGTTGACGTCGTCGATGGCGTCGAGCAGCACCTTGCCGACCCCGGCAATGCCGTCGTCGTAATTGCCGAACACGGTGTCGCCCTCGACAATCCAGTCGCTGTCGTCCGCGGTGAGGATGCTCATCTCGCGTTCGCCCATGAGCCCCGCGTTCACGAGCCTGAATTCCGAGTGCCTCGAAATTTTAGCGTCCGCAAAGACTTCTACCTTCACGAACACGGCGTCGTCCGTGAGTTCCACCTTCAGGATCTGGCCCTTCTCGATTCCCCTCACGCGTACGAGGTTGCCCGGCGAGAGCGTTCCGATGGACTGGTAGCTCACCACGAAGCTGTAGCGCGCGTGGTAGGGGCTCGCCGGGTGGAAGAAGTAGAACGCCGCCGCGCACCCGACCACCAATATCATGAATACGATAAAGGGGAACAGGTTGCTCTTGATTGTGTTTCGGAACTGGTTCATCGGCAGAAAGATAGATATTTGATTCGCCTATTCGTAGAGCGACCACTGGTCTATGTCCATTTCGAACGCGGGTTCGCCGCACTTGCCCTTCGCCTTGATCCTCTGCATCAGGTTTTCGTTGAAATCCTTCGCGACGTTCTGCCCGTTCATCTTCATGAGCGTGTTCATTGCGATAACTTCGGAAATCACGGTCAGGTTCTTGCCGGGCGCCACGGGCAGCACCACCTTGGGAATTTTGACTCCCATGATGGATTCGTCGAACTCGTTGAGGCCCGTGCGCTCGTAGCGCGCGTCGCGCTGCCAGGGCTGGAGCTCAACGATGACTTCGATCTTTTTCACCTTGCGGATGGCGTGGATGCCGAACATGGAACGGATGTCGAGGAGGCCGACTCCGCGGATTTCCATGTGGTGCCGGACGATGGGGTCGGGGCGGCCGATAATGGCGTTGCCGACGTGGCTGATGTGGACAACGTCGTCTGCAACCATGCGGTGGCCGCTTTCGACGAGGTCGAGCACGCATTCGGACTTGCCGACGTTGCTGTCGCCCACGAAGAGCATGCCGATGCCGTAGACGTCGACGAGGCTTCCGTGGATGACGGCATGCGGTGCGAAATATTCTTCGAGGATGCGCTGGGCGCCCTTGTTGAACTCGTAGGTGTGGAGGGTGGTCGAGAACAGCGGGATGTGGAGCTTGTGGCACATGTCGCGGAGTTCGTCGTGCGGTTTCTGCGCATGCGTCACCACCCACATCGGGGCCCTGAATACGGAAAGGGAGTCGAACACCTTCTTGCGGCCCTCGGGGCCGAGGCTTTCGAGGTAGTTCCATTCCGTGTGGCCTACGACTTGAATTTGTTCGGAACTGTAGACCTTGGTGTAGCCCGCCATGGCAAGCCCCGGACGGTGGATGCCGCTTTCCGCGATGCTTGTATCGAGGTCCTCGTCGGGAGAATATTGCGCGAGCTGGAGGTCCTTGCCGTAATTATCAAAAAAGCCCCGCACCGGGAGTTTTTCCCGGTGCAGGATGTTGAGATCTTTGAATCTGGATTCGGGCACGGCTTATGCGAGGTCGGAAACGGGCTGTGCGCGGTGATCGTTCTGCTTGTCGTTGGCCTTCTTGAGCTGCACCTTGACGCGTTCGAGGGCGACGTCGACGGCCTTGCCCATGTTTTCCTCGTCTGCCGAGGCGACCACGACGTTACCCGTAATCTTCACGGAGATTTCGCAGTGACGCTGGTGTTCCACTTCGTGGTCGAGGATGACGGAGGCTCCCGTGATGTTCGGGTAGAACTTGGCCAGTTTGTCCATTTCTTCCTGAATTCGGTCCTGGAGACCGGCAGATGCATTAAAGTGGCGAGCAGAAAACTGAATATCCATATGAATACCTCCGTATAAGTAGTGTTACGTTGTATTTTACTGTTGCAGGGCCTTTTTTTGCCTCGCATTTAGAGTATATACATCTTTTTTGGGCAAAAAAACAAGTGAAAATTCATTTTTTCGCAAAAAAAATCGTCCTAGTTGGAATAAGGCGTTACGGGGAGAGAAGAGTGGGCGAACGCTTGATTGTAAAATTTTATAAACATTAAAATTACGATTAGATATTTTGTTACTTTAAGTATACATTTTCCCTACGAAGAAGAGGAATAAACATGGCCATTATCGATTCTATATCCTGGCAGCCGCCTGACAACAACGCGCTTGCCTATAGGTATCCTGAAGAAAATCTCAGCACATTCACGCAACTTATCGTCAACGAGTCCCAGGAAGCAGTTCTGTTTTCGAAGGGACAGATACTAGGCAAGTTTGGCCCTGGCAAGCACACGCTCAGTACCGAGAACCTGCCGCTCCTGAGGAATTTGTTCGGAATACCGTTCGGTGGTAAGAATCCGTTCCAGTCGGTGGTCGTGTTCGTGAACAAGAGCATCCCCCCGACAATCCCCTGGATTACGAAGAAGTTCAACATATACGATCCCGGCTACAACGCCCGTATCCCGGTCATTTCGCAGGGCCGCTTTGGAATCGAGGTTACTAACGCCGAGTGCTTCCTCACCGAGGTCGTCAAGACGGCAAAGTCGTTCAGCGTTGTCGACCTGAGCAATGTCATGTGGGCCGAACTCACGATGAAGCTCAACAGTTTCGTAAGCAAGTACATGCAGACGAACCGCCTGAGCATCATGAACATTTCTGCCTATCTGGAAGACATCTCCAACTTTATGAAGGAGCCTGCAGCCGAGTTCCTCGAAAGGTTCGGCATCTCGCTCAGGTCCTTCAACATCGATTCCATCGATGTGGACGAAACGACGGAAGACGGGCGCAAGGTGATGGAAGCGATGACGGCGCGTACAACGCAGAATATCGCTGGCTACAGCTGGGCTCAGCAGCAGGCGTTCGACACCGCGAATAACGCTATCAACAATGGCGGCGAGATGGGAATGCTCGGCATGGCATTGATGATGGGTGGCGGCATGGGCGGTGGAATGGGAGCCGGCATGATGCAGGGTGCCCCCGTGATGAACCCGGTAAACGACCCGACCCAGCTGATGGCTGCCAATCAGGGCATGGCGCCGGGTGGCGCTGGCATGATGCCCGGTGCGACTGGCGGCATGGCGGCCGTTCCCCGCGAAGTGTTCTGTTCCGCATGTGCGAAGAAATTCCCTTCGACATCGAAGTTCTGCCCCTTCTGCGGCAACCAGTACAGGCCGTGCCCGAAGTGCGGAAGCGACAACAGCCCGAAGGCCCGTCGCTGCGTCAGCTGCGGCACTCCGCTTGCCTCGGCAGATCCGATGGTAGCAGGAGGCATGGGTGGCAACCAGTGCTCCCGCTGCGGACAGGCCGTTTCCCCGACCCTTAAATTCTGCCCCAACTGCGGCAACAAACTGAGGTAAACATGCTGAACTTTTTTAGAGCATTTATTTTCGCTTTCGGGCTTGGAGTGATTATACTGGCCCTGTTCCTCGTCCATGGCGATGGCGAGTGTTCTAGGGAGTTCATATTCACATGCATTTCCATCATTGTGATGTATGTCATGGTGATGGCTCCGTTCACGTTCTTCAGCATCCTGCCGAAGACGGAGAACGTGGAAAAGGCGATTGCCGCCTATACCGCGTCGTGGTTTGCGATAACCGCTTACTGCGCCTCCTCGATTGCGCTTCTGATCTTTGTCATCTCGCGCAATATAGTCATTGGCTGGTTCATGGGGCTGCCAAAGGACTGGATCGAGAAGGTGGTGGGCGAGAACAGCGAAATCATGCAGCAGGCGGCTCACTACAGCGACCTGATTTTCTACGCGGTGGTCGTCATTCAGCTCATCCTATTCTTTGCCTTCATGGTGAAGATGTTCTTCGGCTGCCTGGTCGCGCACCAGATTGGCTCCGTCAAGCAGCGCGAGACGCAGGAGTTTTCGCGGATTGCGCAGCTCCGTTCGCAGTCGCAGCTGCTGGAAGTCGAATGCGCGGCCAATGCGTCTATTCCGGCCGAGCAGAAGAACGCTATCGCAAAAATCAAAAATGACCTGCGCTACCTTTCGCCTGCGAACAGCGCCGAGGCTTTCGATTACGAGGCCCAGATGGTAGAATCCCTTTCTGCACTGCGCTCCCTTTGCAAGCAGGGCGGGGCGTCTGCCGATGAGATCCAGAATGCTATCAACGCGTTTGCTGGCCTGCTCCAGGCGAGAAAACTTATCTACAAGAACTAGAGTTAAACAAGGATTAGAACATGACCGGAAAAATATTCGCGGAATCCGAAAACATCTACCAGGACCAGGCCAAAATCCTGTTCAACTACTATAAGACCGCTGCCGAAAAAATCGTCACGGAAGAAATGGGACTTGAATCGAAAATCGACGAGACCCGGAACGAGATAAACCGGATCAAGGACAGCAAGACTCCGAGCATCGTGGGCCTCGTCATCTTTATCCTGGTGGCCATCGGCGGTATTATCCTTGCCGCGACGACCTCCGTGGGCGGGGGCGTCTTCCTCATGATCCTGGGTGTCGTCTTCATCATCGTGTTCGCGGTCAAGCTGTCGGGTCTCGGGAAGAAGGTCGAGGCTGCGGAACAGAAGATTCTCGCCTATGAACAGGCGAAGGCCGATATCCGTCGCGACTACAAGGTCTCGAAGATTGGCGTGGCCTATGTCCCGGTCGAGATGAACGTGCCGTTTGGAAACGGACATATCTCCGTGGACCTTACCGAAGGGACGGAACAGACGAAGTTCAGCCTTTCCACGATTCGCAAGCCGGAAGAATGGAACGAGACTCTCAATTCCGTGGCCGAGGAAATCAAGAAGATTCCGGTCGTGGAAGGTTCCGACGAAACGGAACAGATCGATACGGCCGACTATTCGACCTCGATGCAGAACGTGACGATGCACGACTACATGAGCTCCATCGACAGGCAGGTGAGAAATATCCGCTACCTGCTCGGTGACAGCGAAAGGAAGTCGGTGTCGCTTCCGCTCGTGAAGCCCAATTCCAAGGAAGACAACTTCCTCAAGAATTTCGCGACAAGCGAGGCTCCGGCCGGACATCCGGTCGTCAACGTGTTCGACGAGAAGAAGTTCGATACGTCGCTCAAGGTGTTCAATGATATCAATATCATGAAGAAGAACATGGAACAGAGCGATGCCTCCAGCGGCGCAAGCCATGTCGATTACTACAAGGCCCTGATGAAGACCCTGGGCGAATCCATCCAGGTGATTTCGGCCAGCAAGGCGAGCAGCTGCGACAAGCTGATCGATTACTGCAACGGCATCTTCGCAAACGTATTGAAGGCCGCCTACAACCAGTATTCTCCCGTCCTGGAAGCCGAAGAAATCGAGCGCATCCGGAACGTGGCCTTCGATTTCAAGGAAGATTCGACTTCCTACAAGCCGTTCAACCTGCAGGCTTCTTCGCGCGTGAAGTATGACCTGTTCCAGTCCGTCTGGCTTGCCGAGGACGGCTCGAGAACCAGCATGCCGTTCTCCATGAACCAGATTCAGGAAGAAGTGTTCGCGCCGCTTATTGAGAACCTGATGGAAGAGAACCGCAAGGACCGTCTCGACGTGTACAACGATATCGAGAACCAGAAGACGGATTACCTGATGCAGTGGCATCGTGACGCGGACGACTTCAACGCAAGAAACCGTGCCGCCGCCCAGGACCTTATCCGCGACTTCATGAGCGCGAACTCGGAATTCATGACGGCGCTGAATACGTACAAGGCGCTGCAGCAGTCGCTCGACGATATGAAGCAGAGCGGTTCGCTTGCCGCAGGCGAGGTGCAGGTCAAGGACAAGAAGGCGGAAGCGCTCGCTGCCATGGAAGTGCAGGCTGCGGCGTGCAGGCGCCAGCAGGAGGAATTCTCCGAATACATGGACCGCGTGGCCGAGGATATCCAGCAGAAGTCGGAACGCTTCAAGTATGTGGAATACTTCGAGGCGACGCTGCGCGATGCCGAGGCGAAGGATATCGCCGTGTCTTCCGACAGCGTCCAGGAACTCGATGACCGCCGCAGGTCGCTGCTGGCCATCAACGCCTATACGGCTGCGAACGCGGAACTGCCGCCCGAGCCGCAGGTGTCCGAGGACATGATGGAAGACTTCTCCTTGAACCTCATCAAGGAAGTGGACTCGATTCTCGAAAAGTACGAGAATATGGGTGTCGAAGAGAAGGAAGTGCAACCGTTGCCCGCCGAAGAGGATGCTCCCATCGCAGAGGATGTGGCTGCCGCAGATACCGCTGTAAATACCGCCGCTTCCGCTGCGGAGGAAAATGTGGAAGCCGCTGCGGAGGAAGAATCCGGGGATGCTTCCAGTGCGGAAGCGGGCGCATTCGTGTTCTGCACGGAATGCGGGGCCAAGATCCCGGCCGGTTCCAAGTTCTGCGAAGAGTGCGGAGCGCAGATAGATAACGAGGAGGCTTGATTATGGGTCTGTTTTCGTCATTCGGAGCCGACCATACCGAAGCCATCACCATCGACGTGCGGCCTCTCGCGCGGAAGGTGGACGAGGTAACCTCTTCCGTCGACAGGACGACGGGAGCCGTGGTTGCAATGGAAGCTGCGGTTATCGCCCAGGAAAAGAGGTCGGCAAAGCAGATTTGCGAGAACGTGAACTACGGATTCTATTCCCTGATTGCGTCGCAGATTAGCCAGAAGCTCGCCGTTCACGAGAATGCGGCGAATTCCAAGCTCGCGTTGATGCAGAGCATCTCGAAGAAGATTCACGAGATTCTCCTCACGGCGCAGGTGGACTACCAGCGTATCAGCCGCCGCTATATCGAAACGTTCAGGACGCTCGACAAGAATCTGAAAAACCGCATCACGGAACTCAACAAGCCCGCGGTCAACCTTTCCGAAAAGAAGAAGAGCCTGATTTTCAAGTCCACCACGAAGAACGTGGCATCGGCCATCTGCTACGCGAAGGAATCGCTGCCGGCTTCACAGATGTTCATCAACGCGGAACTGAAGAAGCATGCGAACATGGCGCTGGACAGCCTTTCCGGAACCATGGAAGAGGAGAAGGATTACGAGAGCAAGATGAAGCCCATCATGTGCGATGGGGCCCTGGAGACTCCGGCCATGGAATACGTTCCTGTAGTGGTTTCGGAAGCAGAAAGCCTTCACCAGCAGGATTCCAACGTATGGAACGTGACCCTGCCGGAAGACGGCCGGTTGAAAGAACGCGGCACGATTACGACTACCTGCCTCGAGAGCGCGAGGAACGCATCGTGGGACAACTCTTCCGAGGAGAAGAGGAACGCCCTGTTTGAGGCGATGACGGCGCTTCCTGAATTTGCATCGCTGAACCCGCGCATCGCGGAGGAAGTGAAGAAGATGTTCGCCGCGAGCGACCTGCAATCATGGGTTACCGGAGGTAACACATGAGTTACAAGGCCGGTAGCAAGTCTTTTAGCGTCCAGGTGCCTACGCACACCGAGTATATCACCGAATACCTCGGTGGTGGCGGACAGAACAGTCCCGTGCGTACCCGGCATAGGGCCGTCGAAGTCGCGGACAAGGACTACCTGGACGTGAATGTCGACTTGTATGTGGACGATGCCCCCTTCAATGAATCGGCCAGGGATTGCCGCAATTCGGTGACGGAACTGACGGGCTCCGTGGCTGCCATGAATGCGGCCCAGGTTGCAACCATCAAGAAGTCTGGCGAAAAGATTTCGCAGACGATTGTCAGCGGCTTCTACAACATGGTGAAATCCGAGATTTCGCAGCAGCTCGCCGAGATGTACAGCAAGTTCGAGGCCCTGCTCGCGCGGATCAATTCGATATCGAAGCTGGTCGCTGTCCAGAAGGAGACCATGGAGAGGGACTATTCCCGCATCAGCAGGCAGTATCTGGAACTGTTCGACGGCCTGGACGAAGCGCTGAACCGTCGCATCCGTAGCCTCGATGCGCCTGCATTTGAAGCCAATGCGGCAGGGAAGAACGCCCTTGCGCAGCGGTTCATCAAGTCGGGTGTTGCAGGAACCCTTATCTCTGCGGAAGAGAATCCGGCCTACCAGATTCAGCTGGAAATTTCTTCGCTGCGCCGCCGCATCCAGGAGGCCATCGCCGGTATCTCGACCATACTCGACCAGGAAAGGGAATACGAGAATTACATGCAGGCGATTGTCCATGGAGAACCGACGGAGCAAAAGAACTTTACCTATGTTCCGGTCATGGGTGTGACGGCTGACAGGTTCGATACCCAGGAAACCTATACCGAAGCCAAGATTCCATCGGATATTCCGTTCAACCTGCGACAGATAATGTCGAAGAGGGTTCTCGAGGAAATTGACAAGGAAGAAATGCCGCTGTCAAGCGAGGAAAAGGAAAAGATGGATTTCTACTTCCAGTCGGAAACCGAGAAATGGATGGACGGCACGGAAGAGGCGAACAGGAACAAGAACAATAGGGTTGCCGAGATGATCAATCGCCTGTGGAAGCAGGACGGGGCAAACTGAAATTTTAAAATCGGAGAATCAAAATGAGTGACATGACAGACATCCGCATCGGTAGCAACGACGTTATCCTCAAGGACAACCGTGTCAAATCTTCCATTATCCCTACCGGCACCAAGGAACTGAAGCGAAACGTGACGGTCCAAGGAAACGTGGAAATCGACGGCGCCGTCTATGCCGACAAGCTGCAGGTGGAAAGCGGCCCGACGCGCTTTGCGAAGTCGGTATTCGCGGAAAGCGAAATCTACGTGCTCGCCACCAGCAAGAACACGGTGCTGTTCACGAAGGCGGTCGGAAGTTCCGACCGTATCTCGGCCCTCGTCAATTCGGGTCGCGTCGTTTTCGGCTCGGATGTGAACGCTCCCAAGGTGTCGCTGAAGAACTGCTTTGTCGCCGGTAGCATTTTCGCCGAGACGGTGACGCTCGAGAACTCGGTCGTGCTCGGTGGCGTCTTTGCCTCGAAGAACCTGACTATCAAGAATTCCATCGTCGGGCTCTTCAATTCGTCGCACGTGAAGGCGGAAGGCATCAACTACATGCTGTACCCGACATCGTTCTCGGTGGAACCCATCGAACAGATTCCGGGCACCATCTTCAACAACATCTCCCTGGCCGATCTCGGTTCCCTCTTCAAGGGAGAGGCTTCCAAGCCGAACACGGGTCGCATCGAGATGAACCTCCAGGAAGACGCCCAGTACATGAACCTGTCGGACAAGGACGGCAACCAGTACGTGGTCAACAGCTACTCCGTGGCGGCCCGTATTATTGTCGCCGACCTCGTGAACTTCGAGAAGATGGAAAATCATTTCCTGATTACCGCGGCGAGCCTCGGCCCCCAGCTGCTGAAGTCGTATTCCCTCATCAAGGAAGACGGAAGCGCTTCCGACCCGCTGAACCTCGCGCATATCGTACCGTTCTTCTTCAACATCCTGAGCGGCAAGATCGATATCCCTGTCCTTGACGCACATGTTTCCTTTGAAGAACTCAAGTCGAAAATCATGAAGGAGTAGAGTATGGCCTTTTGTATCCAGTGCGGAGCCACTATAAAGGACGGAGCGAAGTTCTGCCCCAAGTGCGGCGCAAAGCAGGAAGCCGCCGAAGTAAGTGCTGCCGTTACAAAAAACGTGGAAGCGGTCGAAGACGACGATAACGAAGAGGAAGGCGAGGTAGTCTACGCCATCCACCTCAAGTCGGTGGATCCGGCAAGGAAGATGGATGTCCTCAAGAAAATCCGCTCCCTCTACGAAATCGGCCTCTCCGAAGCCAAGCGCTACGTCGACACCCCTGATTCCATTGTTGCGGCGCGGCTTACCATGGAAGAAGCGCAAGAGGCAAAAAAGGAAATCGAGGCTAGCGGCGCGACTGTTTCCATAGAGGAATTCGATGAGCCCGAAATCGATGACAACCTCTACGACGTATTCCTAATGGAAGTCAATCCTGACAATAGGCAGGAAATTATCGAGGAACTCACAAGAGCAGACATTGGAATGGATTCCGATGAAGCCGAAGAATGCGTCGACAATCCGGGCAGTGTCATTGCAGAATCGGTTTCCAGAAACGAAGCAGAAACAATGAAGAGTGTCTTCGAGGATCTATACGGGGCGACCGTGTCAATCGAGCTCGCCGAAGATGACGGTGATGACGATGATGAAGATGAGGAAGATGGGGAAGGCGAGGACGATGACGTTCCCGACGAAGGTGGCGAGGAAGTGCCTGATGGCGTATTCCGTCAACCCAATACCCAGCCGCGTGTCGTAGAGGAGAAGACCAGCTTTAAGGATACCTGCCTCGGCTGCGGCTGTCTGACCGTTATCGCCATCGTGGTGATAAACGTCGTTATCAAGTTCGTCCTTTAGTTTTTCTACACGCTTTTTCTGAAACGCGCGGGCAGAATCTTCAGTTCTGTCTCGCGGTATTTTGCCACGGTGCGGCGTGCGACCCCGAGCCCCATCGAGTTGAGCGCGTCGGCGATGGCCTGGTCCGAAAGCGGTTTCTTCTTGTCCTCGTTGTCGATTAGCTTTTTGATGGCGTCGAGAATCTGCGCGGAGCCGATGATTTCTTCTCCTGCCGCCTGGGTGCCGCCGTCCGCTGCCGGAACGTCCGTGGCCTGCGTCGCCTGCTTGCGCACGCCCGAAGTGAAGAACTGCTTGAGCTCGTAGATTCCGTAGGGGGTGTCCACGTACTTGCCGTTGGTGACGCGGCTGATGGTCGAAAGGTCGCGCCCCACCTCGTCGGCGATATCCTGGAGGATCATGGGCTTGAGGAACGCGGGGCCACCCCTGAAGAAGGCCTCCTGGCGCTTGACGATGGCGCGCATCACCTGTTCCATGGTGCTGAAGCGGCCGTTGACTGCGCTGATGAATTCCTCGGCCTTGCGCTTGCTGTTGCTGATGTATTCGCGGGTATCCTTGTCCAGCCCCTTGTCGTTCAGCATGTCGGCGTAAAGCTTGTTCACGTGCAGCCGCTTGGTAATGCGGGATGCGGCCTTGGTGCATTCGACTTCGAAGCGCCCCTTCTTTTCGACGACGCTCATGTCGGCATTCTTGATTTGGAGCGGCGCGTTCGAAATCTGGCGTCCCGGATGCGGCGAGAATTTCGAGAGCGACGTTATCGCCTTCTGCACTTCTTCCGTACTCCGCGCCATGCTCTTCGCAATCTTTGTGTAGCGGAGCGCCATGAGGTCCTCGAAATGGTTCTCGACGATTTCGAGTGCGACTTTCGGGAAGTTGTCGCAGGCGCGTGCCTGGATGAGGAAGCATTCCTGGAGGTTGCGCGCGCCGATGCCGAGCGGCTTGAACGTCTGCAGCACGTGTATCGCCTCGGCCACGGGGAGGCTCGCGTTTTCGAGCGGGATTTCGCCGCGGATGACGCGTTCTGCCTCCACGACGAACTTGTCGTTGTCCGAAAGGATTTTTACCATGGCCTCGTCGGGGGCGCTCTGCAAAAATCCGTTCTCGTCGAGGCTGTCGATAAGGTACTGCACCAGGTCGCGGAACCGTTGCTCCGAACAGCCCGCCTGCTTCAGCTGCTTGAAGAGTTCCCTCGTGCCGTTCCAGTCGCGCAGCTGGTTTCTCAGGTTGTCCTGGAGGCTCTGGTCGCGGTCTTTTTGCGGGCGGTCCCAGAGTTCGTCGGGGTCGGCGGGGGCGCTGTTCAGGTCCTTGAACGGGGCATCGGTATCGGCGGTGCCGTCGGAGAGACGGCGTTCCATGTCGGAATTCGTCGTGTTCTCGAGGATGTCGTAGTCCATGTCGGCGCTGTCTTCGAGGGATCCCGACTCGAACTCGACTTCTTTCGCCATGTCGTCGGAAGAACCCGAGGCGTATTCGTCTTCGCCCTGGTTCTCGGAGTCGCGGGTTTCGGGCAGGCTTTCCGGGATTTCGTCGTCGAGTTCCAGGAGCGGGTTCGATTCCACTTCCTGCACGATGGCGCTCTCCAGTTCCTGCGAGGTCTTCTGGAGGATGGTCGCCGACTGCAGCATCTGCGGCGAAATCGTCTGTTCGAGTCGCTGGGATTGTCCCAGCTGCATTCCCATATTCATCGCGTGCTCCTAATCCAGGCGGAAACTGTCACCCAGGTAGATGCGCCTTGCCTCGGGGTCGTTAGCGAGGTATTCCGAGGAACCTTCCGTCAGCACCTGGCTCTTGTACATGATGTAGGCGCGGTCGGTGATGGACAGCGTCTCGCGGACGTTGTGGTCGGTAATGAGGATGCCCATGCCCTTTTCCTTGAGCCCGGAGATGATGGACTGGATGTCGGCGACGGCAATCGGGTCGATGCCAGCGAAGGGCTCGTCGAGAAGCAGGAACGACGGGTCGCTCGCGAGCGCGCGTGCGATTTCGAGGCGCCTGCGTTCACCGCCGGAGCAGCTCATGGATTTCGTCTTGCGGATGTGTGTAATTTTGAATTCCTCGAGTAGCTGTTCCAGGCGCATCTTGCGTTCGCGGCGCTTGAGCCCCTGCGTCTCGAGGATGGCCATGATGTTGTCTTCGACCGAGAGCTTGCGGAAGATGGATGCTTCCTGCGGGAGGTAGCCCACGCCGAGGCGTGCGCGCTTGTACATGGGCTTGTCGGTCATCTCGATATCGTCGAGGAAAATGTGGCCCGCGTCGGGGCGAACCATGCCCACGATCATGTAGAACGATGTCGTCTTGCCGGCTCCGTTGGGGCCGAGGAGGCCTACGATCTCGCCCTGCGAAACGCTGATGGAGACGTCGCTTACGACTTGACGTCCGCCGTAGACCTTGCGCAGTTTGTCTGTACGGATTGTGCTTACCAGGTTCTTCATGGCTTCTTTTCCTCCGCATTTTCGGTTGTGGGTTGCCGGCCTTTTGCGGCGCGCCTTGCGCGTCGAGCGTTGCGGGCGTCGGTTTCCGCCTTCCTCTCTTCGCGCGTCATGGTCCGCATGTGCGGCTTCTGCCGGGCTGTCGCTGCGGAATCCGCGGTGATGCCCGCCTTTGCGAGCGAATCCCGCGTCACACGCTCCTTGGCGGCCTTGTTGCGCTGTTCCTTCTCGAGGTCCACGTAGCGTCCGCTCGCCATGGTGCCGCGGCCAAGCAGCCGGAGCGTCTTTACCGCGTTCTTGAGGGGGTCGAAAACGATGTTGATGGTGTCTCCCGCCGCCTCGTTCTTGCCCGAGACGGTGCGGTCTTTCTTGATGTAGAAGTAGGTGCTCTGCGCCTTGCCCGAAACGATGGCGTGGTCCATCTTGCCCTTGTTGAAGAAGAGGTCGAGGCGGTTGCCGTCCATGAGGTTGCGATAGTCGGGAAGGTCGGTCTCGTAGAAGAACCCCTTCGCGTTCAGGTTCACGTAGAGGCGTTCGATCTTGTTGTCCTTGAATTCGCAGAAGAGCGTGTCGCCGAAGGCTTCGGTCACGTTGCCGGGGGCGTTTCTCTTCGGGTCCTCTTTCGATATGCCGTGCGCGTTCCTGATGACGAGTGCCGACTTGAGCGTCTTTTTCGCCTCGTCGATCACGAGGAAGATGGAATCGCCCGTGAGGTGGTAGTTCTTCATGTCGAACGTCGGGTTGCCCTTCATCGAGAGCCATCCGTTCGCGCGGTCGAAATAGCCCGTGTCGCAGGTGACGACCATGTCCTTCTGCGTCACCTTTACGTTGTTGTAAGCTTCGGCAAAGGAGTATTTCTTGTTGTAGATGATTTTGCGCGCCTCGATGGTAGTCGT
Organism: Fibrobacter sp. UBA2449; assembly: GCF_002342555.1. NCBI lineage: Bacteria > Pseudomonadati > Fibrobacterota > Fibrobacteria > Fibrobacterales > Fibrobacteraceae > Fibrobacter > Fibrobacter sp. UBA2449. Next base: position 8,381 of record NZ_DDQF01000011.1, on the reverse strand, counting down.
ATCGACGGTGCCGTCCTTTTGCTTCTCGAACTGGAAAAGTTTCGGCTGAACGGGCATCGTGAGGATCTCGTTTTCGCGGTCGTATTCCAGCATCTCGCCCTTGAAAAGGTAGGTGTTGAGGGAATCCCCGGATACGACATTCCCGGAAGCGGTCGCGAGAGCCTGTTTCTTGCGGTAGATTCCATTGCTAGCTTGTATGTACCCGGAGGGGTGCGTGAAGAGGAACCCGCCGTCGCACTGCACGACTTCGGAATCCTTGTTCCAGGTGGCGCGCTGCGTGCGGAAGCGGACGCTGTCGTGCACGAAGAGCACGCGGCCCTGCAACAGCAGGGACCCCCGCTTGCGGGCGACAGCGAGGCTGTCCGCGTGCTTCATGATGAGCGGGGAACTCTGCGCGAAGACATCCGCCGTGGCGAGCAGCAACAGCATCAGGAATATGATGGGGAGGCGCTTCACTTGTTCCCCCGCGGCGGCGACTGGATTGCGGACGCTCCCTTCGTGGCGGGGGAGGCACCGCCTGCTCCGGGCACAGGGCCCCTCGCGGCAGGAGGCGGCGCGGGAGGCTTCTTCTCGAGTTCTTCCGCCTGCTTCTTGTCTTCTTCCTTCATGCGCTTCGCCGCGTCCTGGAATATGCCCGTCACGTTCGAGAGTATCCTCCAGTTGTCCATGTGCGCGTCGCTCACGAATCCCTTGCCCTGCAGCACGTCGCCATCTTCGGAAACCACGCGCACGTAGCTGTCGGTTTTGACCAGGTTGTCGCCCTTGTTCCAGAGGAGCGAATCCGCACGGACGGAAGCTCCCTTCGGGGTCAGTGCATACACGTGGCCGTAGGCGTACACGTAGGTGAACTTCATGTCCATGCGTCCGGAATCCGCGCGCAGGAACGCGACGCGCTCGCCGACCGAATCGTAGATATCCACGAGCACCGGGCGCACGAAAACCACTTCCTTGTCGGCCCAGCGTTCGAGGTAGGCCGTCTTCATTTTCCAGGAGAGGACATCCTTGTCGTAGCAGTCCAAAAGCGTCGTGTCGGTAAAGAGCATCTGCGGACGGTCCACATGGATCCACGGCTTCTCCTCTTCGATTTCTTCGCAGCCCATGAGCATGGCGAAGCACGCCGCCATCAGGAGGGCGGAAACGGCCTTCTGAGGGTGATGCAGAAGCCGTGCCGGGAGCTGTTGCAAGAGCAGTCGCGATAATTGTTGCAAAAACCGTGCCATCGTGCACAAAGTATAAATATTTGGGGCCCCGGATTGCATAATTTTGGCCCGGGAAGGCCGGAATCCGGCATTACCGGTTCTTTTTGGGGTTCTTGCCGCCCAATCCCTGGAAGTAGAAGGTCGCGAGGATAAGGAGGAGGGCGATGCCGTAGAAGACGCCCTTCGTCAGGAGGCCGGGCTCGAAACCGTTATTTAGAACAACGTAAAGCGCCGTGAGGAGGGCGATCCAGATTCCCTGAATCCAGAGGGTCCACTTGTAGGGCCAGAAACCTATCATGCGGTAGACGTAGATGTTCATCCATACTGCCTGTAGGATCTGGTAGCCCATCGAGGAAAGCGCCGCGCCCGCGATTCCGAGCCGCGGAATCAGGAGGTAGTTCATGGCGATGGCGAACACGAGCGAGACCACGTTCATGAGGAGCATGAACTTGCTGCGTCCGAGCCCGTTGATGACCGGCCCTGCAAGGCCGAACATGCCGTTGATCAGGTTCCCGATCATGAGGATGCCGAGCACGGCGACGGGGTTTTCTTCGGTAATGAACGACTTGCCCGCAATCATCATCGTCTGTTCCGGGAAGAGCACGATGAAAAATCCGATTCCGAGCTGTATCAGCGTCACCATCGAGACGCAGTAGCTGAAAACGGGCTTGAGGTCTGTCTTGAGGCGTTCGGGAGTCATCCCCGCGACAACGGGGAGGAGGATCGGGTTGTAGCTCTGGCGTATGGTCTTGAGGCCGTTCGAGATGGTGACCATCACGGCGTAGATGCCCGCCGCTTCGGGGCCGAGCAGCGCAAGCACCATCCACAGGTCCATGCGGAGCAGAAACGAGGTGACCACTTCCGAAAAGCCGAGCGGGATGGAATAGTTCAGCAGGTCCTTGGAAAGGCCCTTGCGCGGACGCCACGGCATCTCGGGGAACTGCTTGCGGATAAGGTAAAGGTAGCAGACTACGCCGAGGCAGTTTGCGACGAAGAGGCCCACCGGCAGGGCGAGCGTCTGCGGGAACGATGCGTAGAAGAGGACTAGCCCGATGACCGGCGCAAGAGCCGATACAGCAAAGTCGTTGATGAAAATCTTGTATTGCGGATTCCGGTTTCCTTCGGAGGCGCCCGCGAAAATGTGGAGGAAGGACCAGGGTACGAGTGAGAGGATGTAGATGGAAATTTCCGTGGAAGAGAGCATGGCAAGGCCGCTCGAGAGCTTGTGCAGGCCGAAATAGGCGGCAATCAGCACGGCTGCCGTGAGGATGACGGAGAAGAGCACCGTGCGCTTGACGGATTCCATGATGCCCTCGAACCTGTCGCGCCCCTGCACGATATTCTGCGGAATGTAGCGGTGGAGGCCCTTGTCGAGGCCGAGAACCGCCACGCGGCTCATCGTGAGCACCCACAGCTGGGTAGAGACATAGACGCCGAAGAGCGCCTTGTCGAACACGCGCGCCACCACGATCATCAAAAGCGGGGCGATGACCTTGAGCGCCGTACCCGCCAGATTGAGGAACGCGCTTTTGACAAGGTATTTTTGGTCTGTCTTGATGTCCGACATCGGAATCAAATTTAATATTTTTAGCACGTATGAAATATTCCTGGTCGTTCCTTGTCGGCTATCCGTTCGATTTCCTGCATGCCATGTTCTTCAGGATGCTTGCGCCCCTTTATGCGGAGTGCAGGGCCAAGGCTGCGTGCCCGTGGGTCATCGGCGGCCACCGCGGGAGAATTTACGAGGACAATGCCGCTGCCGTCCACCGCTACGTAGCTGAATCGACCGACCAGAAAATCATCTGGATTTCTGGAAACAAGTCGTTGACGCGGGAACTCGAGGGCAAGGGCTACAAGGTATTGCGCAGGAATTCCTGGAAGGCGAGGCTTGCCATGATAAAGGCGCCTGTCGTGATGTATTCCCACGGCGAAGACGATATCGACCAGTTCTTCAGATACTTCAGGAAGTGCGCCGGTTTGCGGCTCTACCTGAACCACGGGCATTCATTTACCAAGACGGGCTATTTTGCCGTCCCCGCCGCCGCCACCTGGAGCGAAAAGAAACGCCGCCAGATGCAAAAGAAAGTAGTCAATTTCGACTACATGCTTCTCGGTTCCGAATACGAGCGCGAGATGCTCATCATGTCGATGCCCTTCAGGTCGCCAGATGCTTTTATCGCGAATTGCGGGTGCCCCCATGTGGACAAGTTCATTCTCGCTGCGCGAGGCAAGCCCGAGAAGAGGATTCTCTGGTTTCCGACATTCCGCGACGACCCCGTAGATGCCGAACAGCTTGACCGCATGGAAATAGAGATGCTGCAGAATGCGAAACTCCGGCAGTATCTCGAAAGTACGGGCACGACGTTTACGCTGGTAAGGCACATCAATTCGGGGAAGAAATCCTTTGAAGGCATTGCGCCTTGTTTTGAAATTCGCGACATACAAGAAATCGGGAGCATTTTGCCGACGGCTGAATGTTTTATATCGGATTACTCCGGCATCATCATCGACTGGCTTTTGTTTGACCGCCCGTTCGTGAGGTTCGCCTTCGATATCGAGCGGTACACCCGCAAGCGCTCCTTCTACATCCCTCTCGACGAACTCGTCCTCGGTAAGGACGTGAAGACCGTCGATGAGCTTGCGGAATTTATATCGTCGGGTGCATGGAAGGACAGAAGCCCGTACATCCCGAAGATTGAATACTACAAGAACAGGATTTTCCCGAACCTGGAACCGACCCACACCGAAATTTGCGTTGCAAAAATCCGCGAACTTCTCCATCAAAGGCAGGCGACGTAAGCATGGCAAAGATTCCTTATGCGATGGCGATTGGCAACTGGCTCCCTTACAGCGAGACCTTTATCTACGACCAGGTGAAGCATGCCTGTAGATACGAACCCTACGTGCTCGCTCGCGGTCTCAACCCCGCGAGGGAAAATTTCCCCTACGACCATGTGACTTCGCTTGGCGCCTTGGAACGTGCGCTCTACTATGCGGCATTGCCGAGCGGCAAGTTTGTCCGTACCATCCGCGAGAGCGGAGCGAAGTTCGTGCATGCGCATTTCGGCACCAACGGGGCGCTTGTCGCCGCGACCGCGAACAAGGCGGACGTCCCGCTTGTCGTGACGCTCCACGGAGTCGATGTCGGAATCCTCCTGAACGAGCGGATCCCGGTTGACTACCTTTTCTACAAGCGCACTTACAAGCGCATGTTCGAGACGGCTCAGCTGCTGCTGCCCGCCTCGCAGGAACTTGCCGACTGTCTCGTGCAGCTGGGTGCACCCGAAAGCAAAATCCAGATTCACAGGCTTGGTGTCGACACGTCGGCTTTCACGCCCTTCACACGTCCCGAACGCCCCGCGCAATTCCTGATGATCGGCCGCCAGGTCGAGAAGAAGGGATTCGAGTACGGCATCCGCGCCTTCGCAAAGATTGCAGATAAACACAAGGAATCGACCCTCACGCTCATCGGCAAGGGCCCATTGCAAGAGCAGTTGCAAAGCCTCGCCACAGAACTCGGAATCGCCGACAAGGTAATTTTCAAGGGCAGCGTCAATGCGCAGCTGATGCCCGCCCTGCTCGAAAACTACGACGTGCTCGTGGCGCCCTGCATTGTCGCGAAGAACAACGACCGCGATTCAGGCCTCATCGTGCTCAAGGAAGCGGGCGCGAGCGCGATGGCGAGCATCGGCACGTTCTGTGGCGGCCTTCCCGAAATCATCGACGACGGCAGGACCGGGATGCTTGTCGGCCAGCGGGATACAGAAAAGCTCGCCGAATGCATGGACGCACTGGCGAGCGATTACAGTTTGCGGACGCGGATGGGTGCCGCCGCACGGGCCAAGATCGAAAGCGATTACGACACCGTGAAGCAGAACGAAAGGCTCGAAGAAATCTTCGACACCATCCTTCACGGAATGTAGTTTACCCTTCGCGGCCGAGCATGAACGCCTTCTTGTTGCCTTCGTGGAACTTTTCGGCGAAGAGCTTGTTCAAAGCGACCGTCCACTGGTCCACCGTGAAGTCGAAATGCTTGCTGAGCTTGCCGAGCATCGCGACGTTCAGGGCCTTCACGTTCTCGAGCTTCGAGACATCGATGTCCGCCGGAGTGAGGAGCACGCCGCCCTGCTTGAGGAAGGCCTCGTTCACCACGACCTGCGTCTCGTCGAATACCACCAGGTAGTCGGCTTCGCCCGTCGGGATCATCGGGGACTGAACTTCTTCGCCCTTCGCAAAGCGGACGTCGCTTGCGATGGAACCGCCGCGCTGGCTCATGCCGTGCACTTCGGCCTTCTTCACGTCGTAACCCTGTTCGAACACGAGTTCCGCCATCACGTCGCTCGCCTTGATAACGCCTGTGCCACCGAGGCCGGCAAATTTCACGTTAACTACGCTCATACAAATTAATCTCCGTTAAAAGTTGCCGTTTTTCTTTGCGGCGGCTTCGGACTCCGCGAGAGCCTTTTCCGCCTTTTCCTTGTTGGCCTTGTCCCAGGCGAGGATGCTCTTGAGGGCAAGAATGCAGGGGCTCTTCGCCACGATGAGCGTGAGCTCGTCCTTCTCGAGAGCGTCCTTCACAAGTTCCTTGAACTTCTCGGGTTCCTTGACCTGGTTCACTTCGTATACGTTATCGAAACCGGCAGTCTTAGCGATGGCACCGTAGTCAAGCTTGTAAGCCGGGCTGTGGTCCAGGTGGCGGCCCGTACCCGGGTGTTCCTGCTGGCCCGTCATGGCGGTGATGCTGTTGTCGAGAATGACGACCACATGGCCGGTGTCGGGGCGGTTGTAGCCCGCTTCCACGAGGCCCGTGATGCCGCTGTGCACGAAGGTGGAATCGCCAATCACGGAGACGACCTTCTTGGCCTGTTCGCGCGGGAGCACGTTGCGCAGGCCAATACCCATGCCGATAGCGGCACCCATGTCAATCATGTAGTCCATCGCGCTGATGGGCGGAAGGGCTGCCAGCGTGTAGCAACCGATGTCGCCGGAAACGATGCAGTCGAGTTCCTTGAGAACCGCGAAAGAGCTGCGGTGCGGGCAGCCCGGGCAGAGCATAGGCGGCTTGCCCTTCACCGGAACCGGGTCCGGATTGCGATCGCCAGCGATAATGCGGCGCACGCGGTTCACGTCGAGTTCGCCGAAACGGAAAATCGGGTCGAACTTGCTTTCGCACTGGATGCCCGCGGCCTTGATGTTCTCGGCGAGCCACGGGTCGTTTTCTTCAATCACGAGCAAGCGCTTGCCTTCGAACTTCTTCGCGAAATCCTTGATGAGCTGCATCGGCAGCGGGTAGGTCATGCCGAGCTTGAGGATGCTTGCTTCCGGGGCGGCTTCGCGCACGTGGTGGTAGCTGATGCCGCTCGTGATAATGCCCATGTCGGCACTGCGCATTTCCACCTTGTTCGGGCCTTCGGCCACGTTCCAGGCTTCCATCTCGTCCATCTTGGCACGGAGCTTGCGGCCCGCAGGCTTGGAGAAGCCGGGCACCATCACGTGCTGGGCGATGTTGCGTTCGAAGTTCGGCACCATCGCCGGGAGCTCTTCCTTCGGGACGACGATGGACTTGGAGTGGTCCACGCGGGTCGTCATGCGGAGGATTACCGGAATCTTGAACTTTTCGCTGGTCTGCATGGCAATGCGGAAGAAGTCGTAGGCTTCCTGGGAGTTGCTGGGCTCGAACATCGGGCAAACGGACGCCTTCGCGTGGTTGCGAGTATCCTGTTCGTTCTGGGAACTGCCCTGGCCCGGGTCGTCGGCAACGATCCAAACCATGCCGCCATCCACGCCCGTGTAGGTCGCGGTGTAGAGCACGTCGCTTGCCACGTTGAGGCCCACCATCTTCATGGTGACCACGCTGCGGGCATGGCCAAAGGCTGCACCCAGGGCCACTTCGGCGGCGACCTTCTCGTTCGGGGCCCACTGGGCATACCCGCCGAGTTCAGAATAGTCCTCGAGGATTTCGGTGGAGGGGGTTCCCGGGTAGCCTGCGGCAAACTGCACGTTGCAGTGGCGCATGGAAAGCGAGATGGCCTCGTTTCCCGAAATCAGCATCTTTTTCGCATTCGGATCAAAAGCTGGCATAGCGTTCCTTTTCTTGTGTCAAATGGATTATAAGGCATGGCCTTAAACACACGGAAATATAGAAAAATTAGGCGGAAGCAGCGTTATCGAGCACCACGTTCACGTAAGTCTGGTAGGGGATGCCCGCGGCGGCGGCCTTGCGCTTGATCGATTCCACCGTCTTGACCTTGAGCCTTATGGAATACATCTTCTTTTCTTCCTTGGCCTCGGCAATGGCGCGGCTGATGCGCGCAATGGATTCCTCCAACGTCTCCGACTCATGACCACCGGTGATAACCATCGGATCCCTCATCGTGGTATCGTTCTCGAGCGCCTCGATTTCCTCTTTAGACAAGAAATCGTCAACCAGCTTGAACCCCTTGGGCAGCCTAACCTTCTTGCACTTTTTGCACTTCATCTTCATGAGCTCTCCTTACAGTTATTGCAGACCCTCCCTATTGTAGAAAATGTATATACACTTGTCAATACACATTACAATACACATTGAAATACATGTTTTTTACACCTCGTCCTTATCGGCAGGGCTATATTTTGAGCAGAACAAATCAACCCCAATTAACTGTTGGTTTTCCACAATGCAGTCCTTCATCTGCTTGAAAAGGCGAATAAGAGCCTTGCTTTGGGCGGTAGCCCGTTCGCCCTTGAGCACAGTCATGAGCATGTAGATGCCCTGCTCGGTAAAGGCGTAGGGACTGGTTTTTGAGTATTTTCCCTGTTCTAGGGTCAAAAATTTTGACCCTAGAATTTCGCGATATTCCGTCCTCGTCAACTGAAACCGGAAATCGTCATCGAATTTTTCGATATTATTCTTGACCTGCTGATTGAATGCTTTGGTCGTATACCCGTAAATCTCGGCCAGGTCGGCATTGAGCATCACCTTGACCCCGCGAATGGTGTATATCCGCGATTTGAGCAGGGCTTCGTCGATGAGCGGGAATTCCGCAACAGCCAATTTATCAGTTTTTCTTGCCATAAAAATCCTCTAGCCCGCACGGCCTGTGCGAACGTTAAAAACGGTTTTAATTGCGCCTACACTGCGGACGCAATTAAGGTTTGTCTATGTTTTGATTTGGGATGCTCTTGCGGTGCTGTTGGCGAGGG
>NZ_DDQF01000003.1:0-56864 GCF_002342555.1 Fibrobacter sp. UBA2449 | reverse complement strand
TTCGCTATCCGCGAAGGTGGCCGTACTGTTGGTGCTGGCTCCGTCACCGAAATCATCAAGTAAGGAATAATCATGGCTGGTGAACGCATCCGTATTCGCTTGAAGAGCTTCGACCATCGTATGATCGACCGCTCTGCTCAAGACATCGTGAATACAGCTAAGCAAACGGGTGCCCGCATTGCGGGACCCATCCCCCTCCCGACGAAAGTCCAGAAGTATACGGTGCTCCGCTCTCCGCATATCGACAAGACTTCTCGTGAACAGTTTGAATCCCGTACGCACAAGCGTCTGATCGACATCCTCGACGCTACGCCGCAAACTGTTGATTCCCTCATGAAACTTGACTTGCCGGCTGGTGTCGAAGTCGAAATTAAGGTCTAATACAATGAACGGTATTCTCGCAAAGAAGTTGGGAATGACCCAAGTGTTCACGGAACAGGGCGAATGCGTCCCTGTAACGGTTCTCGAAGCCGGTCCGTGCGTGGTCGTTTGCCACAAGACAGAAGAAAAGGACGGTTACACTGCCGTCCAGATCGGCTTTGGTCTCAAGAAGGAACAGCGTGCCAACAAGGCTGAAATCGGCCACTTCAAGAAGGCTGACGTTGCTGTTCGTGAACACCTCGCCGAATTTGACGTAGCTGATCTCGAATCCTGGCCGGTTGGCAAGGAATTCGGTGCCGCTGACTTCGCCGATGCAAAGATGGTGAACGTTTCCGGCATTTCCAAGGGTCACGGTTTCTCTGGTGCCATCAAGCGCCACGGTTTCCACAGCGGTCCCCGCTCCCATGGCACGCACAACATGCGTGAACCGGGCGGTACCTCCGCTCACTCCTATCCGGGCCGCGTGTTCCCGGGCAAGCGTATGCCTGGTCAATACGGCAACAAGAAAGTGACCGTCAAGCACCTCCAGGTCGTCAAAGTTGATGGCGACCGCAACCTGATCTTCGTCCGCGGCGCTGTCCCGGGCCCGAAGAACAGCATTATCGTGGTGAGGAAAGACTAATGGCTAGTGCAAAGCTTTTCGCCGCAACAGGCGATTTTAAGAATGATATCCAGCTCCCGGCTATGTTCGACCAGGAAGTCAACAAGGTCTGCATGTACCTTCACATCAAGGCTATCCTGAACAACAACCGCCAGGGCACCGCCAAGACCAAGACCAAGGGTGAAGTTAGCGGCGGTGGCCAGAAGCCGTGGAAGCAGAAGGGTACTGGTCGCGCCCGTGCCGGTCAGAACACCTCCGCCGTGTGGGTGCGTGGTGCGAAGGCCCACGGTCCGAAGTCCCACGACTACTTCGAAAAGGTGAACAAGAAGGTCAAGAAGATCGCGTTCCGTTCCGCCCTCGCCGACAAGGCCAAGGAAGGAAAGGTCCAGGTGTTCGAAGCCCTCAGCTTCGATGCCCCGAAGACCAAGGACCTGCTCGCCGTTCTTACCAAGTCCGGTATCGAACAGCGCAACGTTCTCTTTGTCGTGAGCGTGAAGGATCAGAACCTTTACCTCTCCTCTAACAACATTCCTTGGTGCCGTTGCGCCCGCGTTGAAGATGTCAACACCTACGACATCGTCCGTGCAAACAACGTTGTCATCTCTCAGGCCGCTCTCGCGGAACTTGAAGGAGGCCGCTAATGAAGGAAATTCACGAAATCCTCATTGCTCCGCACGTGACCGAAGAAACCATGAAGAACATGGTGAATCCGCGTAACGATGTGCACAAGTATGTTTTCAAGGTTGCCTTGGACGCTAGCAAGGACGACATCAAGGCCGCTATCGAAAAGCGTTTTGATGTGAAGGTCGCTTCGGTCAACACGTTGATCAACCGCGGCAAGATTGTTCGCAGGCGCATGGCTGCTGGCAAGAAACCCAACTGGAAGAAGGCCTACATCACACTGAAGGCCGGGCAAAAGATTGCCGAGTTCGAAGGAGTATAATCATGGGTCTGAAATCTTATCGCCCGCTTACCCCGACTCTGCGTTACAAGCAGATTGGTGACCGCAAGGAAATCACTGCGGAAAAGCCGTACAAGCCCCTCACTGAGGGCATCAAGAGCAGCTCCGGCCGTAACAACGTCGGTGAAATCACTTCCCGCCGTCGCGGTGGTGGTCACAAGAAGCTGTACCGTATCATCGACTTCAAGCGCAAGTTTGCGGGTATCCCCTGCACTGTCGAGACGATCGAGTACGATCCGAACCGTTCCGCACGTATCGCCCTGGTCAAGTACCAGAACGGCAAGCGCTGCTACATCGTCGCCCCGGCCGACATCAAGGTCGGCGACGTGCTGAACTCCGGCGAAGGTGCCGAGTTCCGCATCGGTAACGCTCTCCCGATCCGCGATATTCCGCTGAACACCATGATCCATAACATTGAGCTCAAGCCCGGCAAGGGTGCACAGCTGGTCCGCTCCGCCGGTGCCGCTGCCGAACTCGTTGCTAAGGATGGCAAGCTCTGCCAGGTCAAGCTTCCGAGCGGTGAAGTTCGCTTCATCTCCGAAGACTGCCTCGCTGTCGTGGGCCAGGTTTCCAACATCGACCACATGAATGAATCCTCGGGCTCTGCCGGTCGTTCCCGCTGGCTCGGCAAGCGTCCCTCCGTCCGCGGTGTCGTGATGAACCCGGTCGACCACCCGCTCGGTGGTGGTGAAGGACGTACCTCTGGTGGTCGTCATCCGTGCTCTCCCTGGGGCAAGAACTCCAAGGGTGCCAAAACTCGTAACAATAAGCGTACCGATAAGTACATCGTGCGCCGTCGTCAGAAGAGGGCCTAATTCATGTCGAGATCCCTTAAGAAAGGTGCGTTCGTGGATTCCCACGTTCTCAGCAAAGCCCAGGCTATGGCTGGCTCCGACAAGAAGCAGCCGATCAAGACCTGGTCCCGTCGTTCCACAATCGTTCCGGACATGGTCGGACTTACGTTCTCCGTGTACAACGGCAAGCAGTTCCTGCCGGTCTATGTCTCCGAAAACATGGTTGGCCATAAGCTCGGCGAATTCGCTATGACTCGTACGTTCCGTGGCCATCGCAAGACCGAAACTGCTGGAGGCAAGAAATAATGCAAGCTGTTGCTAAAGTGAAAAACGTCCGCTACGGCGTTCGCAAGCTCCGTCGCGTTGTCGACCTCGTCCGTGGCAAGTCCGTCGACGAAGCCTTCGCGATGCTCTCCATCCTGCACACGCAGACCAAGGGTGCCCCGCTCGTCGAGAACGCCCTCAAGTCCGCTGTCGCCAACTTCAAGCAGAAGTCTGCCGCCCCGGTTTCCGCCGAGGAACTCGTGGTCAAGACTATCACTGCCGATGGTGGCACCATCATGAAGCGTATCCACCCGCGTTCCCAGGGTCGCGCCTTCCGTATCGAGAAGCCGCTCTCCCACATCACCGTCGTCGTCGCAGACAAGGAGAAATAACAATGGGTCACAAAACTCATCCCAATGGTCTTCGTCTTGGCGTTATCCGCGGTTGGGAATCCAAGTGGTATGCCGAAGACAACTTTGCCGATCTTCTCTATGAAGACATCGTGCTCCGTCGCTACCTGATGAAGCGTTTCGAACATGCCTCCCTCTCCAAGGTCGGCATCGAACGCACCGTCAAGAAGGTGAACGTGAACCTCTTTACCGCCCGCCCGGGTATCGTCATCGGTAAGAAGGGCGAAGAGCTGGAACGCGTCAAGGGCGAACTCCAGTTCCTCACCGGTAAGGAAATCTTTATCAGCGTCCACGAGATCAAGCGCCCGGAAACGGATGCTAAGCTCGTCGCCGAAAACATCGCCCGTCAGCTCGAAAAGCGTATTTCCTTCCGTCGCGCTATGAAGCGCGCCATCCAGAGCGCCATGCGCATGGGTGTGGAAGGCATCAAGGTGCAGTGCGGTGGCCGCCTCGGCGGTGCCGAAATCGCCCGCGTTGAGAAGTATGCCGAAGGCCGCGTGCCTCTGCACACTCTCCGTGCCGACATCGACTACGCGACTTCCATTGCTAAGACCGTCTATGGTGCCATCGGTATCAAGGTGTGGATCATGCACGGCGAAAAGATCGGCAAGGACGTCATGAACGACAACAAGAGAGAGAAGTAATATGCTGAGTCCTAAAAGAACATTACATCGTAAGCAGATGAAAGGCCGCATGAAGGGTGTCGCTTCCCGCGGCAATACCATGGCCTTCGGCGAATTCGGCATTCAGGCTCTTGAAAAGTGCTGGCTGACGGCTCGCCAGATCGAAGCGGCTCGTATCGCCATGACCCGTAAGATCAAGCGCGGCGGTCGCGTGTGGATCCGCGTGTTCCCCGACAAGCCCATCACCCGTCACCCTGCCGAAGCCCGTATGGGTAAGGGTAAGGGCGCCGTGGAATTCTGGGTCGCCGTGATCCTCCCGGGCCGTATCATTTTCGAAATGGGCGGTGTCGAACGCGAACTCGCCATGGAAGCCCTCCATGTCGCCTCGCAGAAGCTCCCCCTCAAATGCAAAATCATCGAAGAATCGGAGATCTAATGAAAGCACGTGAATTGAAGGAACTGGGCGTTGACCAGCTCAAGGAAAAACTGGCTCAGTTGAATCTCGATTTGTTCAATTACCGCATGACTGCGAAGCTCGGTAATTTGGAAAAACCCTCTGTGATCCGTGCGACCCGCAAGGACATCGCCCGTATCAAGACCATCCTCAGCGAAAAGGCCAAGGCATAAGCCGGCAGGAGCAGGAAATGGATAGAAACCTTCGTAAAGTCAAGCAGGGTGTTGTTTCATCTGACAAGATGGACAAGACTATCACGGTTGTGGTCGAAAACCGCAAGCGTCACCCGATGTACAACAAGATCATGACCACCACCAAGAAGCTCAAGGCCCACGACGAAAACAACGAAGCGGGCGAGGGCGACCTGGTGGAAATCATGGAAACCCGTCCGCTGTCCGCGACGAAGCGCTGGCGCCTCGTCCGTATCGTGGAAAAGAAGAAGTAAAATTCTGGAGTAAGGCGAATTATGATTCAAGAAGAAACCAGACTCGTCGTGGCTGACAACAGTGGAGCCAAGGAAGTCGCCTGCATCCGTGTTTTGGGTGGCACCAACCGTCGCTATGCTAGCATCGGTGATGTCATCAAGGTAGCCGTTAAAGACGCTATCCCCCAGAGCAAGGTGAAGAAGGGTTCCGTGGCCGACGCCGTCGTCGTGCGCACACGCAAAGAAATCGCTCGTCCGGACGGAACGTTCATTCGTTTCTCGGACAACGCTGTGGTTCTCATCACCAAGGATGGTGAACCGCGCGGAACCCGTATTTTTGGACCGGTGGCTCGTGAGCTCCGCGAAAAAAATTACATGAAGATCATCTCCCTCGCACCTGAGGTTCTCTAATGGCTAACATCAAGAAGAATGATAACGTCAAGGTGATTTCCGGCGCCCACAAGGGCAAGACCGGCACCGTGATCAGTGTCAAGGGCGACAAGGTGACCGTTTCGGGCGTGAACGTCCGCAAGCGTCACGAGAAGCCGTCCCAGACCAATCAAACTGGCGGCATCATCGAGAAGGAAATGCCTATCGCCATTTCCAACGTGATGCTCCTCGAAGGCAACACGCCTGTCCGTACCCGCATCGTCCGCGAGAAGGGTAAGAAGGGCGTTCGTACCAGTGTCAAGACTGGAAAGGCTGTGTAACCATGAACCAGATGAAGCAATTCTATCTCGAAAAAGTCGTTCCGGCCTTGCAAGCAAAGTTTGCCTACAAGAACGTAATGGAAATCCCGCGTCTCGAAAAGATCGTGGTGAACATGGGCGTGGGCGCCGCTGCCCAGAACCGTAAGATTCTGGACGAAGCTGCCGACACTCTCACTGCCATTACCGGTCAGAAGGCCGTCGTCACCACCGCCAAGAAGGCTATCGCCAACTTCCACCTCCGCGAAGGTCTGGGAATCGGCGCCAAGGTCACCCTCCATGGCGACAACATGTGGGACTTCCTCTTCCGTTTCATCAACATCAACCTCCCGCGCGTCCGCGACTTCCGTGGCCTCGCCCGTCGTGGTTTCGATGGAATGGGCAACTTCACCCTCGGTATCAAGGAACAGACGATCTTCGTCGAAATCGATATCGATAAGGTTTCCCGTACTTTCGGTATGGACATCTCTTTCGTCACCTCCGCCAAGACGGACGACGAAGGCCGTGCCCTTCTCGAAGAACTTGGACTCCCCTTCAGGAAGTAAGGTAATACCATGGCAAGCAGAAGAATGATTGAAAAATGCAAGCGTACCCCGAAGTATACCGTTCGCGGGTATAACCGTTGCAAGCGTTGCGGTAGGCCGCACGCCTTTATGCGCCGCTTTGGCCTTTGCCGTATTTGCTTCCGCGAAATGGCACTCGCCGGCGAAATCCCCGGTATCACAAAGTCGTCCTGGTAAGGAGAGTATAAAATGGCAATGACAGATCCTATCGCCGATATGCTCACCCGCGTGCGCAATGCCTGCAAGGCAAAGCTCCCCGTGGTGGACATCCCTGCCAGCAACCTGAAGCGTGAAATCGCTCGCGTTCTGCAGGAAAAAGGTTTCATCAAGAAGTTCGTCGTCGTTGAAGACGGCAAGCAGGGCATGCTCAAGATCCTGCTCCGCTACACCAACGGCGTTCCCGCAATCCAAGGCATCCAGCGCATTTCGTCGCCTGGTCTCCGTCACTACGTTGACGTGGCCAAGCTTCCGCGCGTCCGCAATGGCCTCGGCTTTGCTATCATCTCCACATCTAAAGGCGTGATGACCGACCACGAAGCCCGCGAACAGAAGGTGGGTGGCGAAGTCGTCGCGAAGGTCTGGTGAGGTAACGATGTCCCGTATCGGAAAAGCTATTATCAATATCCCGGCTGGCGTGAAAGTCGCCGTCAATGGTCAGAACATCAAGGTGGAAGGCCCGAAGGGCAAGCTCGAGACGAACGTCCACGAACTCATTTCCATCAAGCTCGAAGGCAACCAGCTTTCGTTCTCCCGTCCTGATGATCAGAAGTTCACCCGCGCTATCCATGGCACTACCCGCGCCCTCGTCAACAACATGGTCGAAGGCGTCACGAAGGGTTTCCAGAAGACCCTCGAAATCGTGGGCGTTGGTTACCGTGTGGAACAGAAGGGCAAGGACCTGAACCTTGTGCTCGGTTTCTCGCACCCGGTCATTTTCAAGGCTCCGGAAGGCGTCGAACTCAAGGCTGTCGACCCGCTGAAGATTTCCATCTCCGGCATCGACAAGCAGAAGGTCGGCCAGGCTGCAGCTGAAATCCGCAAGTACCGTAAGCCTGAACCGTACAAGGGCAAGGGCATCAAGTACGAAGGCGAAATCATCCGCCGCAAGCAGGGTAAGAAGACAGGTAAATAAGGGTAAACTATGACTGCAATCGCTAAAAAAAGAATCCAGTCCAGAATCGCACGCCACGAACGTGTGCGCAAGTCTGTTGTCGGAACTGCAGAGTGCCCTCGTTTGGCCGTTCGCCGTTCCTTGTCTCACATGGTCGCCCAGATTATCGATGACGCGAACAACAAGTCTCTCGTGCAGGTTGCAACGACTGCGAAGGAATTCCAGAGCAAGTTCGGCAGCATGACGAAGTCGGAGCAGGCTAAGCAGCTCGGTCTCCAGGTCGCTGAAGTCGCTAAGTCCAAGGGCATTGAATCCGTGGTCTTCGACCGCGGCGGTTACATCTATCACGGTCGCGTTCAGGCTCTCGCTGAGGGAGCTCGTGAAGGCGGACTCAAATTCTAGTGAGGTACACTTTGGAACGCGAAGCTCAAGTTTCTGAATTTGAAGACAAGGTTGTACACATCAACCGTTGCGCTAAGACCGTCAAGGGCGGTCGCCGTATGTCTTTCTCCGCTCTCGTTGTCGTTGGCAACAAGAACGGCAAGGTGGGCGTGGGTCTCGGCAAGGCCAAGGAAGTTTCCGAAGCCATCCGCAAGGGCACTGAAGCTGCCCACAGGAACATTGTCGAAGTCCAGCTGCTCGACGGCACCATCCCGCACGACATCGAAGTCAAGAACGGCTCCACCCGCATCCTCCTGATGCCGGCTGCTCCTGGTACTGGCGTTATCGCCGGTGCTGCTGCCCGTGCCGTTCTCGAACTCGCCGGTGTGCGCAACATCCTCACCAAGATTCACGGTTCTTCCAACCCGAGCACTGTTGTCAGCGCTTGCCTCGAAGGCCTGATGTCCCAGATGAACAAGCAGGACTGCGCCAAGCTGCGCGGTTTTGAAGCCTAAGGAGTAATACACCATGAAGAAAGTTCGTATTACTTTGATCAAGGGTACCGTCCGTCGCCTTCCGGTGCATCGCGCCAACGTGAAGGCCCTCGGTCTCCGCAAGATCGGACAATCTGTTGAACACGTTTTGACCCCCAGCATCCAGGGCATGATCAATGCCGTGCGTGACATGGTGAAGGTCGAGGAGATCTAATAATGGAACTCAATACTCTCAATCCTGGCAAAGCCAAGGTCGTCAAGCGCAAGCGCATTGGCCGTGGCCCGGGTTCCGGTTGGGGCACCACCGCTGGTCGTGGCCAGAAGGGTGCCGGCGCTCGTAAGAGTGCCAAGGCCGGCCGTGTCGCTTTCGAAGGCGGCCAGATGCCGATCCACCGTCGCATCCCGAAGCGTGGCTTCAAGCACGCCGGTATCGAATTCCAGATCGTGAACCTGAAGCGTCTCGCAGCGGTCTCCGCTACCGAATTCGACGCCAAGGTCCTCTTCGACCTCGGATTCATCCGCAACATCGAGAAGCCGGTCAAGGTTCTCGCGTTCGGTGCTATCGACAAGGCTATCAACGTAAAGGTTAACGCCATCAGCGAGAAGGCCAAGGCCCTCATCGAAGCTGCTGGCGGCAAAGTCGAGATCGTCTAATGGAAGCTCTCAAGAAAGCCATAGATGCGTTCATCAATGCGTTCAAGATTGAGGACCTGCGCAAGAAGTTGCTCTTCACGCTCGGCATCCTCATCGTCTACCGCATCGGTGCGCACATCACTATCCCCGGAGTAAACGCCGCGGTCCTCGCGGAGTACTTCAAGAACTCGAACAACTTGTTCGGCATGTACGACTCCTTCACGGGCGGTGCGTTTGCGAAAGCGACGATTTTCGCCCTGGGTATCATGCCCTACATCAGCGCATCCATCATCATCCAGTTGATGGGCTCTGTTATCCCGGCCATCCAGATGCTACAGAAGGAAGGCCAGGAAGGGCGCGCCAAGCTGAACCAGTACACCCGTTACTTTACGGTGGTTCTTGCCGCTTTGCAGGGATGGGGCATTTCCGTATGGCTTTCCTCCCTTAAAGTGGGTTCCGCCGCTGCCGGTACAGGCATTTCCGTCCTCGCGGACGACTTCGCTACCGGTGCGGGGAACATCGGCTTCCGTTTACTTGCTACCCTGACCTTCACCGCAGGTACGGTGCTCGTGATGTACCTGGGCGAACAGATTACTTCGCACGGTGTGGGCAACGGTATTTCGCTTATCATTTTCGCCGGTATCGTCGGAGGCCTTCCGCGGGCTTTCTTTGCCGAACTGGAAATGTTTAGAGAAGAGATCCAGCCGCTCGCCATCGAGATTTTCATCCTGGCGATCGTGGTCGTGATTATCGGCTTTATCGTTTTCGTCGAGCAGGCGAACCGTCGCATTCCACTCCAAAGTCCTCGCAGGACTGTCGGAAACAAGGTCATGGGCGGTCAGTCCAGCTATTTGCCCTTCAAGGTGAACACCGCTGGCGTGATCCCCGTTATCTTCGCTTCGTGCATCATGTTCATTCCGGCCATGATCGCGTCGTGGTTCCCGAACGTCTCCGCGATGCAGTCCTTTGCTGCCATGTTCATCCCGGGTCACATTTCTTACAGTGTGATTGACGCTCTCCTCATCATATTCTTCACCTACTTCTACACGGCAATCCAGTACAACCCTAACGACATTGCCGAAAACCTGAAGAGGTCTGGTGGGTTTATCCCTGGTGTGCGTCCCGGTAAGCAGACGGCAGAGTACATTGACCATGTGTTGACCCGAATTTCTCTTCCGGGCTCGCTGTTCCTCGCTCTAATCAGCGTCGGACCGCTTCACCTGAAAGACGCGCTCAATATGAGTTTCTATATTGGGGGCACCTCGGTACTCATCGTGGTCGGTGTGGCGTTGGACACGCTTCGTCAACTCGAAGCCCAACTGCATACCAAGAATTATGAAGGTTTCTTGAAACATGGCCGCATTCGCGGCAGGATGGCGTCCTAGTGGCTAAAGAAGAAGGAATACAGGTAGAAGGTGTTGTGTTGGAAGCTCTTCCCAACGCGTTCTTCCGTGTGAAACTTGGAAATGACCACGAGATTCTCGCTCACGTTTCAGGAAAGATGCGTCGGCATTTCATCCGAATTTTGCCGGACGACAAAGTGTTGGTAGAAATTTCTCCCTACGACCTCAATCGTGGGAGAATCACTTACCGTTACAAGTAATAGGTATCAAAAGAAGGTCTAACCTATGAAACTCAAAGCCTCCATCAAACCCAGGTGTGAAAACTGCAAGATCATCCGTCGCAAGGGTGTATTGCGTATCATCTGTTC
Organism: Fibrobacter sp. UBA2449; assembly: GCF_002342555.1. Taxonomy (NCBI): domain Bacteria; kingdom Pseudomonadati; phylum Fibrobacterota; class Fibrobacteria; order Fibrobacterales; family Fibrobacteraceae; genus Fibrobacter; species Fibrobacter sp. UBA2449. Next base: position 46,352 of record NZ_DDQF01000003.1, on the reverse strand, counting down.
GAAGAACCCCCGTCACAAGCAGAAGCAGGGATAAGGAGATCGTATGGCACGTATAGCTGGTGTCGATTTGCCGAAGAACAAGACTGTCGAGTACGGTCTCACGGCAATCTATGGTGTCGGTCTGTTCACCGCAAACAAGGTCTGTGCTCAGCTGGGCATCGACAAGAACAAGAAGTGCGATGACCTCACCGAAGAAGAACAAGGTAAGATTCGTCATCTCCTCGAAGACGAATATTCCGTGGAAGGTCAGCTCCGCGCGGAAGTTACCCTGAACATCAAGCGTCTCTTGGATATCGGTTGCTACCGTGGTATCCGCCACCGCAAGGGCCTGCCGGTCCGCGGTCAGCGTTCCCGTACCAACGCCCGTACCCGCAAGGGCCCCAAGAAGACTGTGGCTAACAAGAAGAAGTAAGGAGATTCGTCGTGGCTGAAGAAGAAATCAAGGAAACCGCTGCCGCTGCCGAAGCTCCGGCCGCAGCCGCTACTGAAGAAGTTAAGGTCAAGAAGGGCAAGAAGCGTATCGACATCCAGGGTATCGCCTGCGTCAACGCTACCTTCAACAACACAATCGTCTCTATCACCGATGCCCGCGGTAACGTCGTGGCTTGGGGCTCCCCCGGTAACTCCGGTTTCAAGGGTTCCCGCAAGAGCACTCCGTTCGCCGCTCAGCTCGCTGCCGAAACTGCCGCCCACAAGGCTTTCGACCTCGGCATGCGCAAGGTGGACGTCCGCGTGAAGGGTGCCGGTGGTGGCCGTGAGTCCGCCGTCCGCGCTCTCAAGAATGCGGGCCTCGAAGTTCTCTCCATTCGAGACGTGACGGGCATTCCGCACAACGGTTGCCGTCCTAAAAAGAAGAGAAGAGTCTAATCCAAAGAGGTATCGCCAATGATGTGGAAATCACTTCAGATGCCGCGTAGCTTCCAGAAAGTGGAAACTAGCGAAGACGGTCGTAAAGCTAAGTTCGTTGTCGAGGCCTTGGAAAGAGGCTGGGGCATCACGCTTGGCAATGCGCTCCGCCGTGTGCTCCTTTCCTCCCTGCAGGGTGCGGCAATCGTCTCCGTGAAAATCGAAGGCGTTGAAAAGGAAATGTCTACGGTCCCGGGTGTGAAGGAAGATGTCACCGACATCATCCTGAACCTGAAGAGCATCCGCGTGAAGCTCCTTTCCGACCATGACGAAACTTTGCACCTGGATATGTCCGGTGATGGCGAAGTCACGGCCAAGGATTTCATGGACAATCCGAACGTGGTCATCCTGACCCCGGACGTCCATATCGCGACCCTGAACGGGAACGCATCGCTTTCCATGGACGTGAAGGTCTCCTGTGGCCGCGGATTCGTCCGTGCCGACGAATTGAAGGACAAGGACGCTCCGATCGGCGTTATCGCCACGGACGCGAACTTCAACCCGGTGCAGCAGGTGGCTATGCACATCAGCGATACCCGCGTTGGCCAGAAGACGGACTACAACCGTCTGGAGCTGGAAATCACGACTGACGGTTCCATCGATCCCGAAGACGCTCTCGCCTACGCTGCGAAGCTCCTCGTCGATCACCTGGAAATCTTCATCAACTTCGAAGGCGACCTCGAGAGCCCCGAAGAGCTGGAGATGGACGAAGAACGTCAGCGTATTGCCACCCTCCTGCGCACTCGCGTGGACGAACTCGAACTCTCTGTTCGTTCCAGCAACTGCCTCCGTATGGCGAATATCCATACCGTTGGCGAACTTGTGCGCAACAAGGAAAACGATATGCTCAAATACAAGAACTTCGGTCGGAAGTCCTTGGTGGAACTTAACGAGGTGTTGACCTCCATGGGCCTTTCCTTTGGCATGGACGTCGATGACTACTTGAAGGATTAACAATGAGACACGGTGTAAAAAACAAGAAACTGGGTGTTAACGCCCAACACAAGCGTGCCATCCTCCGCGCCCTTACCACCTCCATCATCGAGAAGGGTATGGAAGCGGAGCAGTCCGCCCGCTACGTGCGCACGACGCTTCACAAGGCGAAGATTGTCCGCTCCAACGTGGACCGCATGATTACCTACGCAAAGAAGGGTGACCTTTCTGCACGTCGCGAAGCTGCACGCTTCGTCACGAGCCCGAAGGTTCTCCAGGACCTGTTCGCTACCATCGGACCGCGCTACGCTGGCCGCAACGGTGGCTACACTCGCATCATCAAGCTCGGCCCGAACCGCGCTGGTGACGCTGCCGAAATGGCCCTCATCGGCCTCGTCGAAGACGAGATCGTTGCCAAGGCCAAGAAGGCTGCCGAACCCGCCAAGTCCGATGCCGTGAGCATGGTCGAAGGCGAGAGCAAGTCTGCCAACTAGTCTTTGCTGTGAGAAAAACGGGGCTCGACGTTTGTCGGCCCCGTTTTTTTTGATTTTCCCTTTTTTGGTGGTGCCTATTTTTGTATCTTATGGAAACATGCAACGTCTTATTGCTCTTATACTTCTGACAATCTCGCTTGCGTTTTCTGCAGGTGAGATGGATCTTTTTTCCGGCTCGGCGATTGGTGGGAACCACGGGCCGTCTTCGCGCAGTTCCGTCGCGTTGACCCCGGCCTATGCGGAAGCTACGGTCGATTCCAGCTATATCCTTGGCCCCGGTGATTTTTTGGACCTGATGCTGGAAAATGCCTACTTGTCGGTCCAGGTTTATCCCGATGGTTCTGTCGCCATAGAGGAATGTGGTTCCGTGAATGTCGGCGGAAAGACTTTTGCCGAGGCCCGTGAACTGATTCTGGATCTTGCAGCCAAGCGCTTCAAGCGCGAGGAATGCTTCGTCCAGCTTGCCGCACTGAAAAAATACAAGGTGAATGCGATGGGTGCACTGATGAATGTCGGACAGCACCTCCTGGAGCCCCAGACGCGCCTGAGCTATTTCCTCCGCCAGGTGGGCGGTTTCGTTTCGCGCGCGAATCTTGAGGACGTGATGATTATCCGCCACGGCGACACCCTGCACGTGAACTACAACGACGTCTCGGTGAAGGGTGACTTTGCAAAGGACGTGATGCTGATTCAGGGAGACCAGATCTATGTCCCGTTCGTTCCGATGGGCGAGAATGTCGTCATGGTTTTTCCGGGATTCAGGACGAGCGTCACCTACAAGGAGGGCCGCACCCTGCAGGAGTACTTTGAACTTGCCGGCGGGGAACGCCTGCACAATTTCGGGTACAAGGCCGCCTGCGTGAAGGAACAGGGCAAGACGCCGCGCTGGATTCCGCTTGAAGAAATGAAGAGCACGGTTGTCTCGCCGAATACGGAAGTGGAGTTTTCTGCAGAAGAGATGGCCGTCTATGTCGGCGGCGCGCTCAACCATATCGGGAAGGTGGACTACAATCCTTCCTGGCATGCCATCGACTATATCGCTGCGGCGGGCCTGAATACGATTTCGGGTTCCTGGAACCAGGTCAAGGTGTGGCGTGGGAAATCCCCGGAAGCGCTCAGCCTGAGCGTCACGGAGGATCCGATCAATCCCGGCGACTACATCGAGGTGCCGAAGAGCCGTTACGAGTCCTTCAAGGATTTTACCCTTTTCCTCGCTTCGCTCCTCACGGTGGTATCGTCCGCATTCATCATTTACGTCAATTACAAGTAGCTTCGTATGGAAAAACAGGATTCGGTAGGATTTGTCGAGATTTGCCTTCGCTTGCTGAACGGCGACTTGAAGCATTTCAAGCTGTTCGCCTTTATTGTGCTCTTGCCGACGCTTACGGCCTTTGTCCTGGTGATGTGGGTCATCAAGCCGACGTATGTCGCGCAGGCGGTCGTGACTCCGCCCAAGTCGACACAGGGCTCGCTGGATGGACTGAGTTCCATGATCGGCGGCATGTCCGGGGTCTCCTCGATTCTGGGGCTGTCTTCGAACAACGATGACGCGAATGCGGTGTGGACTATCCTGAATTCGTGGGAGCTGCACAACCAGGTCATCGACGAGTTCAACCTGGCGGAACATTACGAGTTCGACGGCAAGTTCCATGCGGACCTGTTGAAAAAGTTCCGGAAGAATTTCGGGATCGAGATGAACAAGGAAGACATGTTCGCGATTTCGGTCGAGGACGAGGATTACAGGCTCGCGGCGAAGATGGTCTCGTTTATCCTCACGAAGGCGGATTCCGCGTTCAACGTGTTCAAGACGTCCCAGGCGCGGCAGTCCAGGATTTATTTCCAGAGCAGGCTGGATTCTTGCGAACATGCGCTCGATTCGCTGATGAAGGAATTCGTGAAGTTCCAGGTCGAGAACAACTTCTATGATCCCGAGGTGCAGCTGGAATCGACGATCAAGTACCTGAGCGCCTTGCAGGCGAAGCGCGAGGAGGTGTCCATCGAGATGTCCTTCGAGAAGGCTGACCGTGGCAAGAGCAAGCGTTACGAGGAACTTTCCAAGCGCTACCAGGGAATTAACGCGGCGCTGAACGGGACGCTGAAGGGCAAGCACGAGAAGGTGGGCATGGTCGCCTTGCAGAAGTCCTCCGAGCTTGGCGCCGAATACATGCGCCGCGAAAACGAAATCCGTGTGCAGGAAGCCATGTATAAGCTGTTGCGGCAGCAGAGCGAGCAGATGCGGCTCGAGGAGGCCAAGATGCTTACGAACCTGCATGTGCTCGAACCGCCCTGGGAAAACGACAAGAAAGTGTTCCCGAGGCGCGGCATTATCCTCATGTTCACGGCGTTCATGTCCTTTTTGCTGGCGACGCTCCTGTGCAATTTCCTGGAGTTCATGCGTTCCGAGAAGGAGAAGAACACGGGCACTTCCGCGGAATGGGCCAACTTCGTGCATGGAATCTGCTTCTGGCGCAAGTAGCATCCTAGGCGGTCCATCATGGATATCAACTTGGCGGTGTGTCCGGAATCCTGCGTGATGTTCTCGCTGGCCGCTATTGTCCTGCTTGTGCTTTCCACGCGCAGGAGCGACTACTTCCGCCCGGCGGTTCTCTATTTTCTGGTCCAGATGGTGATGCTCGGGGTCGCCTACCTCAAGCTTGTCCCGGCCATGACCGATTTCAGGTATACGACATGGCTCGTGTGGGGCGGCGGCATGGCTGCCTTTATCGGGGGCGCCGTCCTTGCGGAGATGGCGTGGACATCGAAAGGCGGCGCGCGCATGCCCGAGACGCTGTCGCTGCAGGGGAAGTATAGCTGGCCCACGCATTTCTGTTTAAGCTTCCTTGCCTTTGCCTATTTCTTCATAGGCGTGGCCGGCGTTGTCTCTGTCGCGGGAAACCTTGTGCTCCTGACGGGCAACCCTTCGTTCTGGCTTTCCGGGGATAGCCCGGCGCTCAAGTACGCGGACTATTTTACATCGGGCGCCATGGTGGTCGGGCTTTTCGGTGTCGCATCGTTCAAGTCGATAAACCCGGTGCGGTGGGTCCGCTATGCGTCCAGGGGAATGGTGGCTTTCACGATTGTGCTTAGTTTCTTGACATTCCCGAGCCGCGGCATCAACATGCTCTGTATCGGCTTCATCTTCTTGCTGTATAACTATCTGCACAGGCGGTTTTCGTGGAAGCTGATCATGGTCGCGGTCGCCTTCGTCCTGGTTTTCTTTGTGGCCGTGGCGTCCCTGAAGGGGCAATATGGCGGCTCGTCGACGGACGACCTCATGAATAACGGGATGGTAAAGACGGTGGCGTTGCTCCCGTACATGTACGTGGCGAACAACTATTGGAATCTCGACTATGCGTTCAACAAGCCGGTCGATGCCGCGGAACATGAGTGGACCTACGGCATCGACGCCTTCTACGGCATGACGCACCTGTTGCAGATAGGGGACGGCCTGCAGCAGAGTTTCGGCTGGGATACACCCTTCAACGAGAGCGTGGTCAAGATCAAGAGCCTGAACACGATTCCCTACCTGTGGGATGCCTACAAGGATTTCGGCCTGGTCGGGCTGTTCTTTTTGCCGTTCTTCTTCGGGATCTTTTTCTCGTGGAACTACCGCTACATGGCTACGGCCAAGACTCCCATGCCTGTCCTGTTCATGTGCATGTTCATGATGTGGATTATCCTCTGGAACTTCACGACGGGATACAAGCAGAGCATGTACTGGGTCTGGGGATTCTTCTTTGCGCTGGTGTGCCTGCTTAGCAGGGGGCGTGGCGTGCTACCAGCGAAGAGTTCCCTTGCGGATGTAGTAGCACAGGAGAATGACGGTGATGACGACGTCGCCGGTCAGCGCGAATAGCGGGATGTAACGGTTCGCGAGGAACGCTCCCGCGAGCGAGCATGCGACGACGTTTGTTGCCCCTGCCGCACTCACGATGATGGCGTAGGTCCATGTCGCCTTGTTCTTGAGCAGGGTGGATATCATGGAGAGTCTCGCTGCCTGGAAAAGGAGCGAGAAGGAAAGTATTTTCAGGATCGACGCGCTGCATTCGAGTGAATCGGGAGTCCAGTGGACGGCGAAGAAGAGGAACTGCAGGAACTGGTGGGGGAACAGCCACAGCGGCGAGGAACAGGCGGCGATGAATGCCGTGAATATGGCGATTTCCTTGACATGGACGAACTTGTCGTTGGACATGTGCTGGGCGACCAGGTTCGACGAAATGAAGTGGACCATGATTCCCGAGCAGAGGACGAGTATCTTGTGGCCGAAGTTGTATGAACTCAGGAATTCCGCAGATGCGAATTTGTCTGCAACATAGAGGCCGACGGGCAGGTAGGCGCATGTGGCGAAACTCGAGATCGCGTAGGGGGCTGCGGCTTTGAACATCAGCTTGAAGAAGAGGAAGGTCCGCCTTGTCAGCCTGAGCAGCTTGCTGCTCAGGGCCTGCGTGACGCCGAAGGTGAACGCGGGCAGTGCTGCAAGCACCATGGCAAGCGCGACGAGTTCGATCTGTGAAACCTTGAAATAGAGGAGCGTAACTCCCATGACGGCGGAATACGAAATCGAATGCAGCAGCTTGGAGATGAACAGCTTTTTCCAGAACTTGCCGCAGATGAAATACCAGTCGAAGAAGGCATGCTGGAAAACAAGCCCGAGGGTCAGAATGAGTTCGCCGTAGAAGATGGGGTGGTGGCGCCTGACCGTAATGGCGAAAATGACCATGGCGATCGCAGCCGCGACGGAACAGGCGATCCTGAGCTGGAAGATACTCTGGAATAGCCTCCCCTTCGTGGCCCGGTTCCCGAAGAAGGCGAGCACCAGGGTGCCCATGCCGAAATCCGCAATCGTGCAGAAGATGGAATAGTCCGTCTGCAGGACTCCGAAAAAGCCGTAGCCGGATGTCCCGAGGTTCCGTGCGATGAAGTTCTGGACAAGGAACGAGATTCCCTGAATCAGGAAGTTGGCGCACGCGATGAACACGCCAATCTTGATGCTTTTTAGAACGAGAGGCACACGATAAAGATAAAAAAAGAAATACTTGTCGGAGTAGGCCTGCGGCAGGCTTTTTTTATATATTTGACCTATGGGAAAACTGCAAGGTCAGAGCGCTTTTTTCGTTCCGGGGCCGCCGGCATTGCCCGGTGAAGCTCACAGGCCGATTGTAGATTTTTTGCTCCGTGAAACCCGCGGAAAGTCCGTCCTCGACATCGGCGGCGGTCGCGGGGCCTATTCCCTGGAACTCTCCAAGGCGGGCTACGATACCGTCGTTGCCGACATCAATTCCGAGTCCCTGAAGGTTGCCGAGGCGAACGGACTCTCGACGCGGCTTTTGCAGCCGGGCGAGAGCGTTGGCGAAGGCGTCGCGGATACGGTCATGCTGATCGAGGTCCTCGAACATGTTCCCGACCCGAAGGCGTTCCTCGGGTCTGCGATTGCGGCCGCCCGCAAACGGGTCGTTTTTACGCTCCCGTGTACGGATGATTTTGAGCTGCTGTTCGGTCTTGGGCTTTCGTATGCGCATGTCGCGGTCTCGGACCACCTTTGGCATTTTTCCAACGAAGAAATGAAATCCATGCTGGATTCTTTTGGAAAGCCCTACCGGCTGGAACTGGGCGACCCTTTGTTCCCTTCGCTCGCGCTGTCCCTGCTCGGTCGGTACCTGAAGGGCCCGTTGGGTTACGCGGTACGTTTCCCCTTGCGGGTCGCGAACAGGCTTGGCCTGGTTCCCAAGGCCATTCCTTCGCGTTTTTACGGCGTGATAGAAATCGGTTGATTCCGGTTGACAAAATCGCCCCTGGTGGCGATATATAGAGTGAATGGAGAATTTAGTTGGCTTTTTTTTTCTAACTTTGGGTGCTGAAACGCGAGAGTGGCGGAATTGGCAGACGCGCCAGACTTAGGATCTGGTACTTCGGTGTGTGGGTTCGACTCCCACCCCTCGCAGAATTTTACAAACCAAAACAAGCATATCGGAGTTTTGTATGCCCGTTGAAATCAAAGAAACAAGCGCTACCGTGCGCACCCTCGATGTCACCATTCCCGAATCCGACCTCGCTGCCCCCTTCGAGAAGAAGCTCGCGCAGTACAAGAAGCAGGTCGCCCTCAAGGGTTTCCGCCAGGGCATGGTTCCGAAGGCCATGGTCCTGAAGCAGTTCGGTGACGCCATCCGTCACGAAGTCGTGAACGAGACGGTCGACAAGGTCATTGGCGAAGAACTCAAGAAGGCTAACATCATCCCCGTGGGCCAGCTCAAGGTGACCGAGTTCAAGGAAGACAAGGAATCCGGCATCAAGATGACCGTCGAAGTCGAAATTGACCCGGAAATCGACATCAAGGGCTATGCCGATACCGGTATCACCGTTCCGGCTACCGCCGTGCATGAAGAAGAAGTCCAGGCCGAGTTCGACCGCCTTGTCCAGATGTGGAGCAAGGACGAACACGTGGACCGCGAGGCGAAGAACGGCGACGTCGTGGTGGGCAACTACATCGAAGTCGTTATCGACGGCGAGAAGCAGGAACTTCCGGAGAACAAGGAATTCCGCAGCCTCCTCGGCGAATCCGCTTCCCCGGGATTCGATGCGGGCCTCGTTGGCGTGAAGGCCGGCGACAAGAAGGAAATCAACTTCAAGTACCCGGATGACCACAAGGACGAACGCTACCGCGGCAAGACTGCCCAGTTCAACGTCGAGATTACCGACGTGCGCGAAATCGTGCCGCCGACCTTCGACGAGGAATTCTGCAAGCAGGTGGGCGTGAAGGACGTGGAAGAGCTCAAGAGCAACCTCGCCGAAAGCCTCAGCAACCAGAAGCAGGATGCCGCGAAGACGAAGGCCGTGAACGAGGCCATCGACAAGATTATCGAGGCGAACCCGTTCGAGGTGCCGAATGCACGCGTACGCGACCTCATCAAGTGGAGCCTCAACCGCAACGTGCAGGACGAGAAGGACGCCGTGGAACCCACCGAGGAACAGCTCAAGGAACTCGGCCCCGAGGCCATCCGCGAAATCAAGAAGCACCGCATCCTCGACTTCGTCGCCACGAAGGAAAAGCTCAAGGCAAGCCAGGCCAAGGTGGACGAACGCCTGCAGCAGATGGCGAATGCCTACCACATCGGCTTCGAAGATCTGAAGAACCATTTCCGCCAGAGCGGCAGAATCAACCAGCTGCGTGACGAACTCCGCGTCCAGATGGCAGCGGACTTCATCGTGGGTATCCGCCCTGCCGCCGAAGAATCCAAGTAAAAGAGGTTAGTTAATGATCATCCCTACCGTCATCGAGACCACCGGACGCGGTGAACGCGCCTACGATATCTACTCGCGCCTCCTCAAGGAACGCATCATCTTCTTGGGCACGCCCATCAACGACGAAGTGGCGAACAACGTCATGGCCCAGTTGATTTTCCTTGAATACGAGAACCCGGAGAAGGATATCACGCTGTATATCAACAGCCCCGGTGGTTACGTGTCGGCAGGGCTTGCCATTTACGATACCATGCAGCACGTGCGCCCGAATATCGCTACCATCTGCATCGGAAGCTGCGCCTCCATGGCTGCCGTGCTTCTCGCTGCGGGTACGAAGGGCAAGCGCTATGCGCTCCCGCATTCGCGCATCATGCTGCACCAGCCGTCGGGTGCCGCTACCGGCCAGTCGACTGACATCCAGATTACTGCGAAGGAAATCGTGCGCACGAAGGATACGCTTACCGAAATCGTCGCGAAGCACACGGGCAAGTCGATAGACGAGGTCCGCGCGAAGACCGACCGCGATTTCTACATGGGCCCCGATGAAGCGAAGGCCTTTGGCGTCATCGATGAAATCTTTGTTCCGCGTAAAGAGGGAATTTAATGTATCGTAGCGGGAAAAACCATCCTACTGTGACGTGTAGCTTTTGTGGCAAGCCCGCAGAACGCGTCGAGAAGATGATTACGGGCGCGGGCGTGCATATCTGCAGCGACTGCGTGACGATGTGCTACAGGATTATCGAGGAAGACCGCTCCCGTGCGATGCAGGAGAAGGCGGCTACCGAGGCTGCCGTGCAAAAGCCGCTTCCGCTCCCGACCGAAATCAAGGCGCACCTGGACGAGTTCGTCATTGGACAGGACCAGGCGAAGATGGCCCTTTCCGTTGCGGTCTACAACCATTACAAGCGCCTGCGCTACAGGCAGGCCCATGCGGATTCCAAGGATGATGTGGAAGTCGAAAAGTCGAACCTGCTCCTGGTGGGGCCTACCGGTTCGGGCAAGACGCTTTTGGCGCAGACGATGGCGCGCTTCCTCGATGTCCCCTTTACCATTGCAGACGCGACGGTACTCACCGAGGCGGGCTACGTGGGCGAGGATGTCGAAAACATCATCGTGCGCCTTTTGCAGGCCGCTGATTACGATGTGGCGAAGGCCGAACGCGGCATTATCTTCATCGACGAAATCGACAAGATTGCGCGCAAGACGGCGAACCCCTCCATCACCCGCGACGTGAGCGGTGAAGGCGTGCAGCAGGGCCTCCTGAAGATTTTGGAAGGTACCGTGGCGGCTGTGCCGCCGAAGGGCGGTCGCAAGCACCCGGAACAGGCCCTGGTGCAGGTGAACACGAGAAACATCCTTTTCATTTGCGGTGGCGCCTTCGAGACGCTCGACAAGATTATCGCCCAGCGCGTGAACAAGGGCGGCATGGGTTTCGGTGCGGACATCCGTAGCGAGAAGGACAATACGCTCAGCGAACTCTTCAAGCAGCTCGAACCCGATGACCTTATCAAGTTCGGCCTCATTCCCGAAATCGTGGGCCGCTTGCCGATTGCTGTGGCGCTCGAGGAACTCGACGAGGCTGCCCTCCTGAATATTCTCACGCAGCCGAAGAACGCGCTTGTGAAGCAGTTCAAGAGTCTGTTCGCCATGGACGGGATTGAACTCGAATTTACCGACGAGGCGCTCAAGGAAATCGTGCACGAAACCATGACGCGCAAGACGGGGGCCCGCGGGCTCCGTTCCGTGATGGAGCGGACGCTGCAGAAGGCTATGTTTACGATGCCCGGTTCCGACGTGAAGAAGCTCGTGCTGACTGCCGAGATGGTGAAGAGCGGCCTGAGCTCCGTTGGTGTTGCGGTTTCCGGTGCAGCTAAGAAAACCCGCAAGAAGGCGTCTTAGCGCTATGAATTTTGATTTTTCGAAAACGTATCCGTTGCTCCCGCTTCGGGATGCCGTGGTGTTTCCGCATACGACCCGCCGTATTCTGGTGGGTCGCGAAATGTCGCTCCGTGCCCTGGAATTCGCGGAGAACCACAACAATGTGATTATCCTCGTTGCCCAGAAGGACGTGTCGGTGGAAGAAATCCAGAACCCGATGCTGGACCTTTATTCGGTGGGCGTGATTGCGAACGTGAACGGCGTGACGCCTTTCCCGAACGGCTGCGTGAAGGCGGTGCTGGAAGGCGTGCAGATCGTGGACCTCCGCTCCATCATGACGGTGGACGGGTTCCTGCAGGTGACGGTTTCCCCGCGCAAGTTCCCCGTGAAGGAAAATGCCAAGACGGATTCCTTCGACGAGGTGATGACGCGCTTCCGCGACTATGCGACCAAGCGCAATATTGCCGAGGGCATGGTGGATGCATTCTTCGGCATGGAAAGCCAGCTGAACGCCTACTACGGGATTATTCCCTTCCTGCAGGTGTCGCTTGCCGAAAAGCAGAGTTTCTTGGAAGCTCGCTCGCTCGACGAGATGTCGGCGAAGCTTCTCGCGCTCATGGACGTGACCGACGACAACGAGAACGTGCTGGTGCGCATCCAGCAGAGCGTGCGCCAGAAGATGGCGCAGCAGCAGAAGGAATGGTTTATCTCTGAACAGATCCGCCAGCTGCAGGATGAACTGGACGGCGATGGCGAAGGCGCCTCGGAGCCGGAACAGCTGCTGAAGAAGATCAAGGCGAAAAAGTTCAGCCCGGCGATCGTCGAAAAGCTCGAGGACGAGATTGCGCGCATGAAGCTCATGCAGCCGACTTCCCCGGAATACGCGGTGAGCCGCAACTATATCGACTGGTTCCTCGCGATGCCTTACGGTGAGTACACCGATACCGTGCTCAACATGAAGAAGGTGAAGGGCGAGCTCGACTCCAAGCATTTCGGGCTCGACAAGGTGAAGGAACGCATCATGGAATACATCGCGGTCCTGAAGCTTACCGGGACCGAGCGCCGTTCCCCGATCCTCTGCCTCGTCGGGCCTCCCGGTGTGGGCAAGACGACCCTCGTGGAATCGATCGCGAATGCCATGCAGAGGAACTTTGTGCGCATTACGCTTGGCGGCGTGCGCGACGAGGCCGAAATACGCGGCCACCGCCGCACCTACATCGGAGCGATGCCGGGCCGCTTTATCCAGGCGCTGCGCCGTGCCAAGTGCATGAACCCGATTATCCTCCTGGACGAAATCGACAAGATGGCGAGCGACTTCCGCGGCGACCCCGCGAGCGCGATGCTCGAGGTGCTCGACCCGGAACAGAACCACGACTTTACCGACCACTTCATGGAAGTGGGACTCGACCTTAGCCGCGTGCTGTTTATCGCGACGGCGAACAGCGAGAGCGAAATCCCCGAGGCGCTGCGCGACAGGCTCGAGATTGTGCGCCTGCCCGGCTACTACCCGCACGAGAAACTGCAGATTGCAAGCAAGTACCTGGTGCCGCGCATTTGCGAACGTACCGGCGTGAAGCTCGGCGAACAGGTTTCCTTCGATGAGGACATCATCAACCAGGTGATGCGCGGATGGACCCGCGAGGCGGGCGTGCGCGAACTGGAACGTACCCTCGAGAGTGCGGTGCGCCACCGTGCGAAAGAAATCGTGATGGGCAAGAAGATCAAGCCCGCCGTCACCGAAAAGCAGTTGCAGGAATACCTCGGCGCCCCGAGATTCCTCGATAGCCAGCTGCCCGAACCGGGCCGCCCCGGCGTGGTGACGGGCCTTGCCTGGACGAGCGTGGGCGGCGAGATTCTGCCCATCGAGTGCATGCTCCTGAGCGGCAAGGGCCAGATTATAATGACGGGCAAGCTCGGCGACGTGATGAAGGAATCCGCCCAGATTGCGGTGAGCCTGGTGCGCGAGCGCCTGCACCGTTTCGGTATCGACCCGGCGATTGTCAAGAAGACGGACATCCATATCCACGTGCCAGAAGGCGCCGTGCCGAAGGACGGTCCCTCTGCGGGTATTGCCCTCACGCTGTGCCTGCTCTCAGCGTTCACCAAGATTCCTGTACCGCCTGACGTCGCGTTTACCGGCGAGGTGAGCCTCACGGGTGCATGCCTTGCGATTGGCGGGCTCAACGAGAAGGCTTTGGCGGCCCTCCAGGCCGGCGTGAAGACGCTCCGCCTGCCTGCGCAGAACAAGAAGGACGTGGACGAGCTCCCGGCACCCGCGAAGAAGGGCCTCAAGATCTATACGCACAAGCACATCGACGAAATCGTGAAGATCCTGTTCGTGCAGAAGAAGGCGAAGAAGTTGGTAGCCTGAGTGTCACCCTGGAGCCTGTCATTCTGGAGCGTAGCGATAGAAACAGCGATAGGTACATTTATTGTCCCCGGTGCGCTCCGGGGATTTTTTTGTATTTTGATAGCCGATGGATAAGAATAAACGATTGTATGATTTAGATAAAGGGAAAGTCACTGTCTGCATGATTGTGGATATGGTTATTTTCCTTGTGCCTGTAATCATCTTTGCCGTGGTATGGGGTATTCTTGAAGCGCAATACTTGGCTATAGAAGATAAAAGCTCCGTCGATGTCAATCCGCACTTTTTTGGCGCGGCAATCCTGCTCCCCTTTGTGCCGATATCCTTGGGCGCGCCGTTGACGCTGTTTTACAGAAAACTCTGGAAGCAGCCTATCAATTTTTGGAAGTTGTTCTTTATTGTATTGATTCCTTTCTTGCCGGGATTTATTCTCTTTTTGGCGTTGTTGGTATTTTTGCCGGTTTTTGGACTTATTCCATTGTCGGTTTTCTTTGCGTTTTTCTTGATTTCTTTATTAGCAATATTGCGGTCCGAGAAAGAGAAGTTCCTGGAATAGAAATGCTTTTCTTGTCAGATGATGGCCCGTTTCGTTTTATATATTTGAGCGTTGGAAAATTAGAGGCGTAAAATGGAATTCACTCTCGAAGAAATGCGTGGACACCTTGCAACTCTTGAGGCAAGGATTGCGGAAGCCTGCAAGATTGCGGGCCGCAGCCGTGAATCGGTTAAGCTCGTTTGGGTGAGCAAGTTCCACCCGGCAGAAGCCGTGGAAAATGCGATCAGCCTGGGCGCGACCGACTTCGGCGAGAACCGCGTGCAAGAAGCCGAACTCAAGTTCTCTGCGCCGCGCATGGCGAAGGACGGGAGCCGCGTGCGTTGCCACGTGATTGGCCCCGTGCAGAGCAACAAGCTCAAGAAGGCGGCGATTGTCGCCGACTGCATCCACTCCATCGCGAGCATCGAGGCGGTCGAGAAATTGGAGCGCGTTTGCGCGGCACTCCCCGGAGAGAACGGCGCGGGCAAAATCCTTGATATCCTTTTCCAGGTGAATGCCGGTGAAGAAGAGACCAAGAGCGGGCTCGACGTGCACGAGGCCGAAGCGTTCTTGAACGGACTTGCAGAAAAAGCGGGTGCCGCGACTGATGACGGCAAGAGCGAAAACTTCCCGCACTTGCGCTTCCGCGGGCTCATGACCATCGGGAAGAACACGGGTGTCGCCGAAGACAGCCGCGAATGCTTCGCATTCCTACGCACCCTGCAGCAGAAGTTTCTCGCGAAGGGCGGTGCGTTTGCCCACTTCGACCAGCTTTCGATGGGCATGACTGGCGACCTGGAAGTCGCGATTGAAGAAGGCTCCACGATGATTCGCGTGGGCACGGCCCTCTTCGGCGAGCGCGATTACTCCAAACCGGTGAACGACCCGGCGTAGACTTCGGATTATATCGGGTATTTGTCTTTGGCAGCTTCGAGTTCGGCGCTGGTCTTTTCCCAGTCTTCGTAAAGCTGGTCGACTTTCTTCTTGTTGTCGTCCATGTCCTTGGCGATGGCGGTGATGGCGTTCCCGTCGCCGCTTTCCGAGGCGGTCACGAGTTTCGCTTCGAGTTCGCCGCCGAGGGCTTCGGCCTTCGCGATATCTTCTTCGATTTTCGCGAGTTTCTTTTCGAGGGGCTTTATGACCTTGCTGCGCTCGGCGATATAGTCGGCACGCGCCTTGCGGTCTTCCTTGGCGCGCGGGGCTGCCGAGGGTGCGTCCGTTTTCACGTCGATGTTCGAAACCTTGATGTTCGCGGATTCAGTGCCGCCGGGTTTCTTTTCGGATGCCCAGCCCACCTTCTCGAGGAAGTCGGCGTATGTGCCTTCGAATATGCGGCACTTGCCGCCGTCGAATACCACGAGCCTTGTGGCGAACGCGTGCAGGAGTTCCTCGTCGTGGGTTACCACCAACGCGGTGCCCTCGTAGTCTTCGAGCGCGTCGATGAGGCTCTCGATGCTTTCCATGTCGAGGTGGTTCGTGGGTTCGTCGAGCAGTAGCATGTTGCAGGGGCTTGCGAGAATCTTCCCGAGGAGCACGCGGCTCCTTTCGCCACCGGAGAGCACCTTCACCTTCTTGAGCGCATTGTCGCCGCTGAACATCATGAGACCCGCAAGTCCGCGGGCGCGGCTCTTCTGCGATACTTCTTCAATCGCCGAGGCTATTTCTTCTTCGACGGTGTTTTCGAGGTTCAGGCGGTTGATATTCGTCTGTCCGAAATAGTTTATCTGTAAGTTCGGATTGTAGGTGATTTCGCCTGCGGTCGGCTGCAGTTCTTTTGCTATGAGGTTCAGCAGCGTTGTTTTACCGCGGCCGTTCGGGCCGATAACCGCGATGCGGTCGCCCTTGAAGACCTCCATCGTCAAGTCGGTGATGAGCTCGGGGCCCATTCCCTGCACGGTGCCGTCTTCGCCCTTGTTCGGGTACGCAAACGAGAGTCCCTTGATTTGCAGCATCCTCTTGCCGGGGAAACCTGCCTCGGTAAAGCTGAATTCTAGATTGCGTTCGTGCGTGAGTCGCTCGCCCGTGGCAAGCTTTGCGGCGGCCTTGATCTTGGACTGCACCATGGCGGCCTTCGCGGCCTTGTAGCGGAAACGCTCGATGACCTTTTCGAGCTGCTCCTTTTTCTTCGCCTCGTTCTCCTGCGTGCGCTGGGCGACTTCTTCTTCTTCGGCCACCGTCTCGCGGAGCTTTTCTACTGTGCCTTTCACCTTGCGAATCTTGTGGCGGAAAATCCCGGCGGTGTGCGTGCAGACCTCGTCCATAAAGTGGTGGTCGTGCGTAATCAGGAGCACTTCGCCCTTCCAGCTACGCAGAAAGCGGCTGAGCCAGCGCATCGACACGATGTCGAGGTAGTTTGTCGGTTCGTCGAGCAGCAGCATGTCGGGCTCGCTCGCCAAGACCTTCGCGAGGTTCAGGCGAATCTGGAAACCGCCGGACAACAGCATCGGGCTCTTGTGCATGGATTCCTCGTCGAATCCGAGACCGAACAAAATCGCTTCTACCTTGTGTTCTTCCAGCCAGCCGTCTTCGTTGGGCTTCAAGACACTGCAGGCCTCCTCGTGCACGGTCGCGTGCGTGAAGTTCAGGTGCTGCTGCAGGTAGCCCAGCGTGTATTTCTTGGGAATGTCGATGGAACCGCCGTCAAGGCATTCCTGCCCGAGAATCATCTTGAACAGCGTGGACTTGCCGCAACCGTTACGGCCTACGAGCCCTACGCGCTCATGGTCGCCCACAAGCAGGCTCGCGCCATCGAGCAAAACTTGCACGCCGAATGATTTGGAGACGTTCTGAATCTGGATCACGGGGGGTAAATTTAGAAAAATGCCGTTTTGGCCGGCTAGGGGTGGTGGTCGTGCTAATTTTTGCTTGCTATCAAATCTTACGAAAAGCATTGACGAATGTTTTTTTTTTCTTACATTAAAAAGTAAGAAGATTCTAACCCCAAAAAAGGAGATAGCATGACTATCAAAAAATGGACATACGCAGTTGGCTTCACGGCGGGATTGGCGCTTGTGGCCTGTTCAGGTGAAAACGGTACGGACGGTGCTCCGGGTGCAGACGGGGCCGATGGCACGAGCTGCGTTGCCGAGGCGCTCGAGGATGGTTCCGGCTTCGACATGATTTGCGGAGGCAAGAGTGTCGGTACCGTGAAGAACGGCGAAGACGGTGCTAACGGTAAAGATGGTACCAACGGCAAGAACGGAGCCGATGGTAAAAATGGCACCAATGGTACGAACGGCACCGACGGTAAGGATGGAACTTCTTGTGTTGTGAAGCCTTTCGATGGCGGTTTCAAGGTGCTTTGCGCCGGCGACTCCGTTGGCGTGCTCGTGAACGGTATTGATGGCACGAACGGCACGAATGGCACTAATGGTACGAATGGCATCGACGGCAAGAGCGCCTACGAACTTGCAGTGGCTGCCGGCTTCGAAGGAACCGAGGCTGAATGGCTCGCCTCGCTGAAGGGAGCTAACGGTACGAATGGCACCAATGGTACGAATGGCATCGACGGCAAGAGCGCTTACGAATTGGCTGTCGAGGCCGGCTTCGAGGGTACTGAGGCTGAATGGCTTGCCTCGCTGAAGGGAACCCCGGGCAAGAACGGCGTTGATGGCGTTGATGGCAAGAGCGCCTATGAAATTGCAAAGGAAAATAATCCTTCGATAGGAACCGAGGCCCAGTGGTTGGAATCGTTGAAGGGGAAAAGTGGTTTGGACGGCAAGAGTGCTTATGAACTTGCTGTCAGGGCCGGTTTTGAGGGAACCGAAGCGGAATGGCTCGAATCCTTGAAGTGTTCTCTTGAGGATAACGGCGATGGCACGGTGACGGTGACCTGCGGTAGCAGTGAAAATACTACACTGTACAAGGCCATGTGCGGTGTAACGCCGTACGACCCGGAAGTGAACTTCTGCTTTGAAGGCAGTACTGTCGCTCCCTTCTGTAATGGCGCGACCTATAACCCGACTGAAAAGTTCTGTGTAGAAGGGACTCTCTACGAGACTTGCGACGGTGTAGCCTACGATCCGGCAACGCAGTTCTGTGATGAAGGTGTCGTTCTTGCCCTTTGCAGTGGGGAAAGCTACAAGCCAAGCGAAAAATTCTGTGTGGACGGAACCCTCTATGATTTGTGTGGAAACAAGAGTTACGATCTTGTTACACAGAAGTGTGAAGAAGGCGTTGTGTTGACTCTTTGTGGCGATAAGGATGACCCGAATTGGCATTGGTACTACGATTCTACCAAGGCCCAGTGCCTGCATAGCGTTACCTTTGGCGATAAGGATTTGGTGTTTGACAATATTCAAGCGTCAACAAGTATATTGCTTAGCAAGCAATCTGGTGTTGATTCCATGTTGTATGCACGCAGTAGTTCCGTCAATAGCGCTAAGAGAATGTACTATTGCGGTTCAACCAAGTCTGCAAATGGCGCAAGCCCGAATTATGGCATGACAACAACTGTTACAAGAAGCCCTCTTAAAACTTCATATGTGTTCGTTGGAGAGGATTCGACTTTCCAGGTGAGTTATCCGGATAATTTCTACGCCAATGAAACTTATTTCTGCTACATACCCGAAGGCTCTAACCGCCTCTATGGCGCGATCGTTGAAAAGTGCGGCGGTGCCGCTTATGATACTACCGCTTATTTCTGCGAAAATGATGCGCTCGTTGAAAAGTGTGGCGGGTACAGCTACAGTACCGCGGACTACTTCTGTGCAGGCGACAGGGTGTTCGCTAAGTGTGGCGGCAACACCTTCGATCCGGAAACCCAGACCTGCCGTTCCGATACCCTCTTCTCGTCACTTTGCGGGAATTACCCCATGACGCTCTCTGTCAGCGCAGTAGAAAACGACTCATATGCGAACTTCGGACCGACTGTTGTTCTTAAGAGCAATCATACCACATGGTTCAAGGATGAAGGGAATAATCGTTACACCCTGCCTTTCGGCTACGATGTGTCGAAGCAGTTCTGTGCTGGTGTGGATGAAAACGGCAGCGGCGTCGTCATTCAAAGGTGTGGCGGAGCGGCCTTCGATACTACCACCCATTTCTGCGATTACAGAGATGGCAAACTTTACAGCTACAAGAAAATCGGTGACCAGACTTGGATGACCCAGAACCTTGCGTATGCGGATTCGAGTACCATGACGAACCTGAAGGGCGCTTGGAGCTGCCCCGGCTCGCAGGGTTCGGATTACTTGCCGAACTGCGAGGATTACGGGATGCTCTACAGGTGGTCTGGCGCGATGAACGTGTCGAACACGTACCAGAATAAAGTTTATGGGACAAATTTCGATGCTGCAAATAACGTTTATAATCCCGAAACGCCTTACCAAGGTGTATGCCCTGCGGGCTGGCATCTGCCCACCTATACGGAATTGAATGCACTTTACGAACGGGCAAGAGGTTATGCCGAAGCGTTGGAAATTTCCGAGCAGGAGGCCTTGATGGCGGAAGTATGGAGCGGCAATGCTAAAAACCTGGGATTCGATGCACTTATTCCAACTTCAGGTCCTTCCGTTGGCTCCGGGTTCACCATGTGGGGTATTTCCGAAATAAGCGGCTATACCAACAGGGCTATTTCGTTGATGATTAATACGCAAGGCTTGACGTTCCCGCAAATAGGCAAAAGCTATGCTTTGTATGTCCGTTGCATCAAGAACTAGTTCCCTGATATAGGGTAAAAAATTCAAGACGGACCGGTTAACCCCGGCCCGTCTTTTTTTTATTTTTCCTGTACTATGGCAGAGAATGAACGCGATAGCGAAAAAGTTGAAGGACAGAAAGTTGCCGACAAGCATCCGGTGGGCAACTTCATGTGGAGCGTGGAAGATGAAGATTGATGCGCCCGAGTACGATGCGGAAGAATTCCGGCGCAAGGAAAAGATTGCCATTATCGTGGGCCTGGTTTATTCGGCGCTCGCTATGACTGTCGGTGTTATGGAAGCGATGGGATAGATGCCGTTCTAAAATGCTATTTTTCATGGCGCAATAAGTCTTCAAGGGTGTAAAAATGATTATCGATTTGAAAGGCATGGAAACGACGGTGCTGCCGAACTTCAAGGGTGGCGAGAAAGAATACAAGGCAAAGATGTACTTTGACGGGACGACTCGCATTATGCACGGGACGCTCGAACAGGGCGCATCTATCGGCTATCACAAGCACGAGACCAACAGCGAAATCATGTTCTTCGTCGCGGGCAAGGGCAAGGTGCTGTTCGACGACGGCGTGGAATATGTCGAGGCTGGCCAGTGCCACTTTTGCCCGAAGGGTCACAGCCACAGCTTGATTAACGAGAGCGAGGAGCCGCTCGTGTTCTACGCGTGCGTTCCGGAACTGGGATAAAAAAACGGAGTATACAAGATGTCTAAACTGATGCGTTCTATTTCGGGTATCCGCGGTATCGTGGGCGACACCCTCACCCCGCAAGTCTTGAAGAGCCACGTGCGCGCCTTCCTCGAGATTACGAAGGCGAAACGTGTGGTTATCGGGCGTGACAGCCGTCCCACCGGCGATGCCATCGTGCAGTTTGTCGCGGGCATATGCCGCCTTTCCGGTGTGGACGTGGTGGATGTCGGCCTTTCGACGACGCCCTCGGTGGAACTCCTGACGGTGCATTTCAAGGCGGATGCGGGTATCATCATTACCGCAAGTCACAACCCGCTTGAATGGAACGCGCTCAAGTTCCTCAACAGCAAGGGACTCTTCCTCGGGCCCGACGATGTGAAGAAGCTTTTCGAACTCGCCGATGCGGACAACTTCAGTTATCCGGATTATCGCACGATGGGCAAGTACGAGGTGGCGTCCGATGCCGATGGCATCCACATCGACGGCACGCTCAAGATTCCGTTCGTGGACGTGGAGGCGATTCGCGCGAAAAAGTTCAAGGTGGCCGTGGATGCCGTGAACGGTGCGGGCAGCTACATTGTGCCGCGCTTGCTGGAACAGCTCGGCTGCGAGGTGGTGCGCGTGCATTGCGAACCCGACGGCACGTTCCCGCGCGGTGCGGAACCGATTCCCGAGAACCTGGGCGATTTGCGTGACGCCGTAAAGAAGAACGGTTGCGCGCTCGGATTTGCGGTGGACCCGGATGCCGACCGCTGCGCCCTCGTGGACGGTTTAGGACAAAGTATCGGCGAGGAATACACGCTTGCGATTGCGACTGAAGAAGTTCTGAGCCAAAAGAAGGGAAGCGTTTGCGTGAACCTTTCTACGAGCCGCATGAACGAAGATGTTGCCACGAAGTACGGCTGCGAATTCAGCCGCGCGAAGGTGGGCGAGATTAACGTGAGCCTGCAGATGATCGAGAACGCCTGCATCATCGGCGGTGAAGGCAACGGCGGCGTGATTCTGCCGGCGCTCCACTACGGGCGTGATTCCCTTGTGGCGGCGGCGCTGGTGCTCAGCTGGATGGCGCACCATGACGGCGGCCCCGAGAAGTTTGTGGCTGAAAACCCCGCCTACGTGATGCCGAAGAAGAAGTTCGAACTCGGCGACAAGAAGGTGGCGGATATCCTCCCGAAGGTGAAGGCGGAATTTGCCGGCTGGAAGAGCGACGAGCGCGATGGCCTGTGGCTCGGGAGCGAAAAGTCCTGGGTGCATGTGCGTGCGAGCAATACGGAGCCGGTGATTCGTGTGATTGCGGAGGCGCCGACTGCCGCAGAAGCGGAAGAACTCTGCGCGAAGGTGGAAAAACTCATCTAACCGTCGCTATGCTGCGGACTGTTTTTGAAAAAAAGAGTGCTCGTTCGGCGCTCTTTTTTATAGTTCGATTCCCGTATCGCGTTCGATGACTGTTTCGCAGGCGGCCTTGAACGTTTCGGGAGTCGCGACGATGGTCACGGTTTTCTTGGCGCGGGTGATGCCCGTGTAAAGAATCTGGCGATTTAGCAGGGGGTGCCCCAGTCGGGTCGGCAGGAACATCAGCACATGATTGTATTCGGACCCTTGGGCCTTGTGAACAGTCGAGGCGTAAGCGAGTTCGAAAACATCCTTCGGGAAAAGGTACGTGGGGTAAAATACAAAGTCGTTCCCCTTCTTGAACATCAGGTAGTTTTCGCCCGACCGATCGTAACAGAGAATGCACATGTCGCCGTTGTAGAGCCGGAAGGTTTTCTGGTTCTTGACCAACATGAGCATTTTGCATGTTCTTTTGTTGCGGCATTTTTCGAGGACGAGGCGTTCCATGAATTGGTTGATGAAGTCCGTGCCGATGCCGCCCTGCCTTTCGGCAGAAAGAATTTTTGACTGCGTGCAAAATTCCCACACCTTCTGGCAATTTGCGTACTCCGCATCTTGCGGCGAACACTGCTTTTGCGGATTGATTTGACTTGCCGCATCTACAAAGTCCGAGAGGTAATTTTCGAACCAGCGGGTAAGCAAGGCTTCGACTTCGTTACGGTAATTTTCGGCAGGCAATCCCAGCATCTGCACAGCGCTTCCTAGAACCCACGAGTTCAAATCCTTGAAACCAAAAAGAGTTTCGGCATTTTCGAGCGAGGCGAGTTTCCCGATTTGGGAATTCTTGTCGAAGCGCCTCGAAACAGTTAATTTGACGGTGGAATCCGTCTTTACGCCGAGCAGGTCGCCTAGCACGGCACCCGCATCTACAGGCGGCAACTGGTCCGCATCGCCCAGCAAGAACAGTCGCACGCTTTTGGGAACCGCTTTCAGGAAAGCCCCGAAAAGCGAGATATCCACCATGCTCGTTTCGTCGATGACAATAACCGCATTTTCGGGGAACGGATTCTGTTCGTCGTGAAAGAACTTGTTTTCGTTCGGTTTGTAACCCAGCAGGCGGTGGAGGGTGTACGTTTCCGCATTCGTTATCTTGTTGTAAATCTCAAGATGGTTCTCGAATTCCTCGGAGCCGACCAGGTTCACGGAATTCACGATACTTTCTTTCATGCGGTCGGCGGCCTTGCCGCTCGGGGCCGCCAGATACAGCGGGTAGGCAAGCCTGTCCGGATGCTCGCAGTAAAGTTCCCGAAGCAAGAAGAAGATGACCGTCGTCTTGCCTGTGCCCGGGCCACCCGTGACAATCAAGTTTTCGTCGACACCGCGCACAATCGCTTCGGCCTGCTCCGCTTCGAGCCGCACCGGATTTCCGTTGACGTCTTTTGTGAACGAGGCGACACTTTCGATGCATTTTTCCGCAGCACCTTTTACCGGAGCGTGCGCCACAAAGAGCTCGCGGACTTTCTGTTCGACGGTAAGCTTGGAATAGAAATACTTGGTCGGGTAAAGGTAATTGTCCTTCAGCGTAAAGGGCTTCTTGAAAAAGGAATGTTCGTGCGCGTCTGTACCGACAATTCCTTCGTAACCGCCGTCGTTGATTTTTCTTGCCGCTTTCTGCAGGGATTCCTTATAGCAGGGCTCGCAAGGAATGCCGAAATTTTCGAGCGTCTTCGAAAGCCTGGCTTCCAGTTTGCCAGAATCCAGCGGAATGCGCGTATCGCCAAAATTCTGCCTGCAGAGCAAAAGGGCAAGCAAATCAAACAGTTCAGGGTCGGCATCGGAGCAAAAAGCCGGAATCGCATCCATAAGACGCCTTTGCAGCGGAGTGACGGCGCCACATTCGACTAACGCATTCATCAAGTTTTCGTTGCTCTTGTCCATGGCTAGATAATCCCGCTGTAAAGTTTATTCAGTTCTTCGTAAGAGGCGAAGGTGCTCGACATGATGCCGGAGGTTTCACCTTCACTACAGCCCCTGAAGAATACGTAATAGATGCCGCCGAAATACTTCTCGAAAATCTGCTGTTCCGTCAAATCCCGGTAGAAGCCTTTGAGCCAGCGAATCAGCACGT
Source organism: Fibrobacter sp. UBA2449 (assembly GCF_002342555.1). Classification (NCBI taxonomy): domain Bacteria; kingdom Pseudomonadati; phylum Fibrobacterota; class Fibrobacteria; order Fibrobacterales; family Fibrobacteraceae; genus Fibrobacter; species Fibrobacter sp. UBA2449. The sequence goes on along the minus strand of NZ_DDQF01000003.1, from coordinate 22,196 downwards.
AAGAATAGAGAATCTGCTGCACGTCGTAATGCCTGAACACCATGTGTTCTTTCATCGATTCGTTCTCGTAATCGCCCAACACGTCGGATTTCCAGTCGAGAATGCAGTAGCGGCCATCGCGGACAAACAGAAGGTCTATAAAGCCCTTGCAGTAACGGTCCAGAAGTTCCGTCCCCTTTACGCCATCGAGCGCCATGTGGAACGGAAGTTCGCTGCGGCGGTTTGCAAACGAGACTTCGTTCAGGGTAAACGATTCGCCCGTCTTTTGCGCGCCCTCGATTGTTTCCAGTTTGCCGTTCAGGGTATGCCAAACCATCTCGACTGTTCTTGCGAGCCAATGCGGGTGATGCTCGATATCCAGATTCTCGTCAATGAAGGACTTGCGAACCAGTTCCTGCAACGGCTTGAATTCGAGGGCCTCTGCGAGCGCGAGCTTGCCGACTTCTTCGAAGTCCACCAATTCAAAAATTTTGTGGATAGCGTTACCGAGTTCGGCGCCGCGTGGGTATTTATCTTCGGCCGTTGGCGCTTCGTTTTCCGTTTTTGCCTTCGTGCTGTCGACTTCGTCTTTTTGCAGGCGGCCTTCGTCCGTTTCTTGCTCCTGCGTACCGTGAGCAATTTGCGAGTACGAGGTAGAATGCGGGAACTTGCGCCACACATCAAGCGACTTGAGCGTTTGTGCGGCCGATTCGACGCTTGCCGCCGAAACCGTTTCGGAATCTTTCTGCATCAGCTTCAAAATTGTGCGTACGGATTCCTTTCGGTCCTTAAACTTTTTGTCTTCGACAAAATCGAAGAACTTGGCGTTCTCGGCTTTTTTGCAAAAGCCCTCAAGAATGTCTACGTACCAGTCCATCGCCTTGCAGCGGGCGCGCATTTTTCCGTTCTTGTCAGGCTTGAATTTCGGGAACCAAGGCAAAATCATCAAGTACGAGGCCCTGGTGAATGCGACATAGAAAAGCCTGCGCCATTCTTCTTCGGTTTCATGCTGGCAAATTTCTTTTCCGCCTTTTTCAAAAGTCATTACGCGGGAAAGGTCGCCCGATGGATTGTTGAAAACGTATGGCCCCGAAGATCCTACATGCCCGCGCTCGCTCGCGACCGAAATCACCACCGGAAATTCAAGGCCCTTGGAGGCGTGAATGGTCATGGTCTGCACCACGTCGAGGTCGGTGCCTTTCGCCACGATGTTTGAATTTTCGAGAGCGTCTTCGCTACCGATAGCGAGGCCGTCCAAATGCCGAATCAGTTCTTCGAGCGAGGCGTTTGCCGTATAGAGGTATTCGATGGCGTAATCGCCCACTTGGCGAATCTTGTTCAGGCTCTGGAGCTGATCCGGAGCGTTGAGCGACACAAGATTGCTCGAATCGCTGTAAATGGATTCCTGCAGTTCGGCCCAGCGGCGCTGTTCTGCCAACGCATGCCACCGCGAAAAGATGGTAATAAACTGCGCGCCGTCTTCGTCGGGCTTGAACGCATTGATGTAGTCCATGTCCTTGCCGAAAAAGTCCGTCATGAGCGCCGCGTAAAGCAGGCTGCGGTTCCTGTCGGAATAATCTTCGGCGTCGATGGCCCTGAAAAGCGCTGTCCATTCGGCGCATTCACGACTCCGGAACAAGTTCGCGTCCATGTACCGCAAGAACGGGATGCCGGCCTTTTTCATGCCGTATTCGATATTGTCAAGTTCGTTACGGGTTCTCGCCAAGACGGCAAAATCCGAAAACTTGACGTTGCGAAGTTCACCCGTTCCCTTGTCCGGAATCTGGAGGTTTGTCTTGCCGCCTTTGAAAGAGCATAGGTCTACAATGTTGTTGACCACGATTTCAGCGTAATCTTTCGGATCTACATTCGGTTTGCTTACAAGGAACGGCTTGATGACTTTTCCCTTGTAGGTCGCATCTTTTTTAGCTTCGATAGGGCTCTTCGACGGTTCGAATTCAAACCCGAATGGCGGGAAAAGTTCGTTGCAGGCTTCAATCATCGCCTTGGAAGAGCGCCAGTTTGTCGAAAGCACCTTGCCGTTTGCGATCTGGTCAACGGCATTTTCGTAAACCTTGACGTTTGCGCCCTGGAAACTATAGATAGATTGCTTCGGATCGCCTACCACCAGAATATGGTGGAGTCCATCGTCGGCATCAAAGAACACGCGCTTGAAAATTTCCCATTGCAACAGGTTCGTGTCCTGGAATTCGTCGATGATGGCGAACAGGTATTTTTGCCGCAACGAATCTACCAGCGGAGAATCGTCATCAAGGACTGCCTTGTAGACGTTTCGAATCATGTCGTTGAAGGACTGAATCTTGCTTGTATTCTTGTGGAGTTGCCAAGCATCAAAAAGCTTGGGCGTGTATTCGTAAAGGCACTTGTGCAAAAGCAGCGTTTCGATACCGCCCGATTTTTCGTCGAGCAAAGCCTTCAAATCCTTGATGACGCCGAGGGCCGAATCCAGTTCCGAGCCATCATTCAAGACATTGAACTTGAACGACGCGCCGTTATATAGGGCGAAGCCCTTTGTCCACGACGACACTGCCTTAAGCAAGTTGCCTGCCGTCTTGGATTTTGAAATGAGTTCGTCCTGGTGAATCTTGAGGATATCGCAGGCGGCATCTACACAGGGGATTTCCCTCAAGTGCGTAAAGTCTTCCGCTTCGGCCATGCAGCCGACATCGTCGAAGTCAATGTCTTTTGTGCCGAGGCGAAGTTCCATGTTTCCTGCAAAGCGGACCGTTTCGGGAATATAGCTTGCGATGGCGCCCTTCAGCAATTCCGTAAAACTATCCAAGTCGCCGTTGTATTTCACAAAGCACTTGAAAAGTTCTTCGTGCGCCCACACGTCGCGTATCGATTTTTGAATCAGTTCTTCTACGGCGCTTTCGTCAATCAGTTCCTGCTTCAAGGGCACATCGGCTTCGTAGGCGAATTCCTGCGTCACCTTCTGGCAGAACGAATGGATGGTGCCGATGGGTGCGCCCTGAACATCGTGCAGGGCCTGCTGCAAGTAAATGTTCCCGCTATCCTTCTTGAATTCTTCTTCGATTTTTTTGCGGATGCGGTCCTTGAGTTCGCCGGCGGCTTTCTCGGTATAGGTCACAATCAGAATCTGGTTCAGGTTCATTCCCTGAGCCACCAGCTTGCCCACCACTTGCTGAATCGTGTAAGTCTTGCCCGTGCCTGCGGAGGCCGCGACAAAAAGGTTCTCGTTGCCGGTAAACGATTCTATGTCGAAAACATTATTCATCGTCATCCCTCCAAATCGGGTCCAGCAAGCGGGTTTGTTCCATCACGGCGATTTCCCAGTCCTTCGAAAAATCCTCGTGCGAAAATCCGGAGAACTTTTCGGGGTCGAATAGATTCTTTCCGTCAAAATATGACCACGGGCCATATTTGCCCGCCAGTTTCAGGCGGTAATTGGAGAATGTCTGCATGTCGCCTTCGGTGTACATTTTCGCGGGCACGCACTTGCGGTAATTTTCGACATAGCAGCGGTGGTATATGATTTTCAGGCGCTGCATGGCGCCGCGACGGTCTATCGAGAATTTCTTTTCGGCAACTTTGTTCTTGCTCGAGAACACCCTCAATTCAAAAGGGATTCCGTCAGCATCGTTCGAGTTTGCTGCTGCAATCAGCAGGGCGTCCAAAAACAGCTTGGTAAAATCTGTATTGGAAATATCGCCGGACTTGACGCTGAATAGCACATGCGTTCCATTTGCAAGTTCATTGTGCCAGTCAAGCTTGCTGCGCAATGTCCAGCTGTGTGCGCCTTCCGACAAAGAAACTTCCAGCTGTTCCTGGTATTTCGCGTTCCTGCAGCCAACGCTTTCAGAAACCAGGTTGTAAATATCTTCCGATTCCTTGTTGATGTCGTCAAGGGCGACGTCGCCAAAAACTCCACGCGGAATTTTCTTCTTTAAAATCCATTCCTCTTCTGTCTTGGAATCCTTGATGCGTTCGGCATCCATGACGGACTGCACAAAATCCTTGAGCAAAATAGAGCGGTCGAGATTGTTCAAGGACACTGGTTCGAAAAGTTCCTTTTCGGGGTCATTTTCTACCGACGGCAACGTCACCTTTCGCGCCAGCTGGAACTGGAACGGATCATCGAAGAACCGCTTGAAGTCGCGGGTATTCACCGTATCGGGCAAGGCAACCTGAACTTCTTCCGGCTCGTTTTCGCTTGTATTTTCGGTGCGGGTTTCCAGAATACGGTTCAACTTGTTGCGGATGGAGCGGAGCGTAAACAGTTCTTCGTCCGGCCGGGTTTCGTCCAGCGGAATCTTGCGTTCCCTAAAAACAGCACTGTTCGGGCAAGCGCTTTCGGCAATAAAGAATTGCAAATCCCGAATCACCGAAGACGGGAAAAGTTCTTCGTCTTTTTTCAGGTTCCTGTTGATGTAACTGATGTGGAATCCGTCGGCGGCGCTCATCAGTTGACACAGGAAGGTATAGCAGTTCTTGTCGACCGGAGTGTCGTCACCCGGCCAGCGCGTTGTCTGGGTGCGCAAATCCATGGTGTTCGCTTTCTTTTGTCCCGGGAATACGCTTGCGTTTGCGCCGAGGAAAAAGATATGCCTTGCCGGGACAACCCTGTTGACAGCGAAGCGCATAAAGGTGAGGCCACCGCTGAAAAGCCGCGTGTTTCCGGTGTGGGAATCCTGGCAGGCGCTCGAAAGCATCTGCCCCGCGATTTTCCAAGAAATCCAGGCCGCACCCGCATCGAATTGGAATTCCATCAGGTCGATTGCGTCTTGCACCCTCTGCCAAATCTTCTTTTCGACAGCGAAGCGGTCTTCCTTGGCGTTCAACGCCACCCAATGCGCCAAATGCGATTTCAGCGCCGCAAGGGAATTCGGCTGGTGGGGCTCGATGCCCTCCGGCGCAAAACGGATCCAGCGGTTCAGTTCGTCGATGCAGGCGATAAACTTCATGGTGAGCCCGTCGTCTGAAGATTCGATATCTTCGTAGGGCAAGTAACGCTCGTGGGCCGAGGCAAACGGAGCGTCGGTCACCTGCGAAAAAAGCATCTGGTTTATGCAACGGCTCCAGTCATCTTCGGAGCCCTCGACGGTATGGCGGTAAACGTTCATGTTTACCACCCACTTTTCCCAGGCAGCCACGTCGCTGTCGGTAATCTGCAGCGTAGACTGGACCACCGGATTCTTGACAAGGTCAAAGAATGCCGGCCTCGAAATTGAACGTTGCTGGTGAATGTCCAGAAGATTCGCGATGGCCTTGCCAATCAGGGAATCCTTTTCCGGGTAGTCCGTAATCGCGTAGGGAATGTAAAACTCGCTGTCGCGCGGGGCCGCATTGAAGACCTGCTCAATCGGTGTGCGGTACGCATCCAGCTCGGGCGCAATCACTACCATCTCGTCCAGGCGCACGCCCTGCTTTAAAAGCAGGCACACCTGCGTATGCAAATTCTCGACTTCGCGCAGCGATGACGGTGCTGCGGTAAGAGTCAGCGAACGGTCGAACTCAGGCGAAATGGATTCTGACGCCGCTTCGGAATCGTCAAAACGGTTCAGGCGGTGCGAAACCAGGTACTGCACCTGATGCAGCAACGAATTCGGAGCGTATTCGTAACCGACAAAATCAAAAGTATAGTCCGACGCCAAACACCACAGGCGAATGTTTTCGCGGCCGGTGCGGCCCCAATTTTTAAGGAGCAAGTTCTCGTTTTGGGCAAGCCCCTCTTCGGTAGCGGAATCCTGAACGGCCGGGAGCGCAATTCGCGACGGTTCGTCTTTCTTGCTCCAGCGCGTCACGGCGCGGTTGCCTACATCTTCCCAGAATTCCATACACGGATTCTGAATGAAAGCGAAAATATCGTGTTCCTGCGCAAACCTCTGCAAGATTACGCGGTAGAACTGTCCCATGCCCGAAAGACTGAAAATGAAGACCGGCTTTTTCCATTGCGACGAATCTTTCTGCTGCGAAAACAGGTAGGGAATCGTGAGGTATTCCGTATCGCTGCCCGTGCGCTTGTGCGTCGCCTCGAACACGCGAGTCAGCAGGGACTTGCCGCCTGCATTGTGGAACAGCTGCGCATACACATCGCGCTGCCATTTTTCCTTGGGCAATACACGGCCCTTGTCCGAGAAGAAGTCCCGCAACTCGCCCTCTTTCCAGTAGGCAAGCAGGCCTTCGTGATGCTTGTTCTGCAAGGGCGAAATAAAACCGCCCGGGCGGCTCGTTTCGTATTCCAAGAAGAGCCCCGCCAGCGTGCGTGCAAAATCAAACAACTTGGATTCGTCTATTTCGCCAGAAAAATTTTCGCCGGACTTTTTATAGAGGTACTTCTTGATTTCTTTCGGAATCGATTTAGACTTTGCGGAATAGGTCTCGTTCAAGTAAGCGATTAGCACGTTGCATAGGATATCCGCCGTCAGCTTCTGCTTGGAGGAATCCCCCTGCGTCAAATACCTGAACAGGAATTTATCGAGCGTGATAATTTCCAAATTCGCGAGGACGCCACACTTGGCAATATAGCGCAGCCTGAACCACTGCTCGATTTTCGGGTCCGGGAAAATCACGATGGGCGAATCGAAAGGGTCCGTCCAACACTTGCCGAGAGCGTCGATCATCTCGTCGGCCAGATTTTCCAGGTTCAGTGCGAATTTCAGGTGCAGCATAGTAAGAATATAGTTATAAGTTACAGCCCTTCGGCTTCTCTGGACCACTGCTCGTCCAGATCGGGATGTTCTTTGCGGAATCGCCTTAATGCCTTGTGGACTTCCCAAAAGTGATTCAGGCCTTCTGCTTCGCACTTGGGCTTCAGTTTGTTATACAGTTCCTTTACTTTTTCTTCGAGTGTCATAGTTTGCTCCTTTTCTGCTTATTAAATCTAATCAATAGTTGTGACAAATACTGTCATTTACGTTCGTGAATGCACGGATTCGTCATATTCCTTAATTTTCAGCTCGTTGATCATGGTTTCGAGATTGCATGGCTTGCCGTCGCCGTGGAGATCGTCGCCTGGTCTGGGGTCTCTGTATATCCCCTCGGCGACCTTCTTTTCGTGTTCTGTTTCGGCGAGCGTCCATTTGGCGATAAAATCCCTCGCGACGGCCTCGACGTCTTCGGAAAGGCTTGCCTGCAAATACCAGAAATACTGGCCAAAACTGCGGTTTGCGACGCGGGTTTCTTTTTTGCAACTGGGGCAAATCGCCGTCGCCTGCGAACCTCCCGAAAGGGGCGATCCCGTAAACGAGCGGATGACAGCTGTGCCGCCGCACTCGCATTCCACCTTGAACTGATCGGTTTCCCAGATGCGCAGGAGTGTCGCGAGCCTGAAGCCGACCCTGACGATGCTGCCTGCGATGTTGAATGTCCTTGAAGTTTGCAAGGGGCCTACGTATAGCCCGCCACCCTTGATGGCGTAGTGGGCGTCTATGTTGGCGTAGCGCGGTGTCGCAAGAATTTCGTCCTTGTGGCGCATGATGAGATCGAGGTTGTCGAACAGCAGTTTCTTCTTGCGCTCAACGCTCCTTTCCTGGAATTTGTGCAATTCCTCCTGCTCCCTGTTTTCTTGTTCAATTTCGTCGCTGATTAGTTTTAGTCCAGACGCCTGCCGTTTGCAGAAATCCGCGAAAGTTTCGCGCTTGTTGTTCGGCTCCGCCGGGATGTACGGGAAGGGTTTCGTGTCGTCGATATGTATTGTTGCCATAATTGAGCTCCTGTCGATGGCGTTATGTTTGTTCTATAGTTGGCGTTTTTACTACAATTTATGCATAAATGTGAATACATGCATAAATCTAGAGTGCAATATACAAAATCCATGCGATCCGGAACTTCCCTATGACACCATAAGTAGCGTTTCTGACAGAACCAAACTTGCGGCGTTTTGGCAGTCGACTGAACGCAGCTCTAGAAAAACTTCCGCCTATCCTGTTATATTTAACAAGTCTTCTGCACTCAATTTTGGTGATTATATGGATAAAAAAGCCTTGGATCCTGTTCGTTGCATTAAGAATGATTAAAGGAGCGCTAGACCATGGATACTACATCGGGTACATACCGCCGCATTTTTGTGCTGGGCTCCGGCTTCAGCAAGTCTTTCTGCCCGCAGATGCCCACGCTCCGCGACCTGAACGAGCGCATTCCCTTCGGCATCCCGGACGAGTTCCCGCACCTGCGCGAGTACTGCACGCGGTTCCTGGAACTGTGTAACGGCCAGCCGGATTACCTGGACATCGAGCGGCTTTCGACTTCGATTCTTTCGGCGCAGATTTTCCCGGGGGTGCGGGAGAGCCTGTACCATTCTAGCCTGCGGTTCGAGCTTTTGCGGTTTATTGCGAGCGAAATCCGGCACGACAAGGGTGTGGATGCGGAATCGGCCGCGGTGCTCCGCAAGTTCCTTGGGGGGTGCGAGAACTGCCCGGGCGAGGGCGTGCGCGATACGCTGTTGCTCACGTTCAACTACGATACGCTTGTCGAGGACGTGATTGCTGCCGACCCGGAGATGAGTTCGCGCGTGGCGGTGGATTACGGCGTGCGCATTGACCCTGCGGACCGGAGTGCGGTTCGTGCCCCGCGGACGCTCACGGTCGACCTCATCAAGCTACACGGTTCGCTCAACTGGTACCCGGTAAAGGGAGCCTCCGACCCGCTTGACCTCAAGAACGTGTGCCAGGTGGAACCCTGCGACCGCAGTTTCCCCATCTACCGCGAAGACACGCCCATCTACATCCCGATGGCGCACGCGAAGGAATCCTTCTTGCGCGGGAGCCTTTTCAACCTGCTCTGGAGCAAGGCGGATTATTACCTCAAGAATGCGCAGGAGATATACTTCTTGGGTTACGGTTTCCCGAAGACGGACATGAACAACCTGGAATTTTTGCTGCGGCATCGCGAACGCTTCAAGAAGGTGGTGGTTTTCGAGCCGGAAAATTCCCCAGTGCTTGGACGCTTGCAACGCCTGCTGGGTAGCCTGGTCGTGAGCCGCGACGCGAAGGATTTTTTGGAACGCTGGGTATAAAAAGATAAGGGAGGGCGGTTGCCTTCCCTTATCCATGTTGGATCGGAATGAAAAGCCGGTTATTTGGTAATGTTTATCGGACGCGCCTCGTGGTAGCTGCCGGTCGATACCTTCACGATGTAGGTGCCCGCGGGCATCTCGCTCATGTCGAAGGTATGCACGTGCCCGCCTGCGTTCTGGATTCCCGTCACCTTCTGGTCGATTAGCGCGCCGAATCCGGTAAACAGGCTTATCTTCACGTTGTCGCGGTTCGGGAGCGAGTAGCGCACGCTGAGGTTCCTGCGGGCAAGGGAGAGTTCCATGTGCGTCGCGATTCCCTTGAGGCCGTACATCAGTGCTGTGGTCGATTCGCCGGCTCCGCTGCCCTGCTCGTTCGTGAGGGTGACTGTCACCTTGAAGAGGACCGTTTTCCCGTTGTACTCGAGTCCCTGCGTGAACTTGTATGTATCGCCGTTATTCACGCGGTTCGGGTAGTGCCCGATGGAGAGGGTTCCCTTCGCAATATCCGCTTCGCTGAATACATAGGCGTTTTCGCCCCATTCCACCACGTTGCCCGCCATGCCGAACCAGTGGCCGGGAGCGTTCGCGGTAGATTCGGTTACCTTGTTCCCGCTGGGTTCCTGCGCGAAGAAGGTCGCCTTCGAGAGGCTTGCCGCGGTGAGCCCGAGCTTGTCTGCGACTTCGGCGACGTCGAAGGTGGCGGTGACCGGAGCGTAGTTGTCGTCGATGGGGAGGGTTACCTTGATTTCGTATGTCGCTGCGACCGTCGCCGGTGCTACGATGCTCGAACTGCTCGATGTCGGCGTAACGGAGCTACTGGAGGACGTCGGAGTAACGGAACTGCTCGATGCAACGGGCGCGTCGCCGATTTCGGGCCACTTGTAGTCGAGCTTGAAGTCGTTGTAGTATTTCGTATTCGCGTCGCCTGCGCCGTTGATTCCTTCCTCGGGCTTGAGGCGGTAATCGTAGTGGTAGGTGCGCATATCGGGATTTTTCGAGTAGTTGTAGTCGGTATTCACCACGATGGCGAAGGCCATCTTGCTTCCGCCCGTGGTGCTCGGGGTCTTCGCTATCTTGAGGATTGCGGTTTCGTTGCCCTTCACGGGTTCGCTGTACACCGGCGTGCCGTCCGTGGCGCGGTAGGCGAGCACCAGTCGCATGTTGTCGTTCGTGGAATGCGAGCCGTTCGGGTAGAGCGTCATGCTGATCTGCGTCGCGCCGTCCTTGAGCTTGAGCGGGATTACGTTCGAGCCCGACCATCCCGGAGTCAAGTCCTGGTTCGGCACCCAGTCGCCGTTGCTCGTGGTGACGCTCTGGTACGGAGTCATTTTCCAGGTGTAGCTTTTCCTGTTGTTGTCCCACATGTCCTGTTCCCAGTAGGTATCGCTCCCGAAATTCTGGTTCAGCAGGTTCTTGATTTCGTTCGACCATTTTTTCATGTCGAGCATGGCGAGCCTTGCGCGGAATTCCGTGATGAGCCTGCGCACGCCCTCGTCGCCGAGGCCGATGTCGAGCCCGTAGGTTTCGAGCAGGTAGGTAGTCTTACCGTAGGCGTGCCCGTACACCCAGCGCACGGACCCCGTGCCGAGCCATGTGCCCATGAACGTGGGGAATATGTTGCTGTACTGCGCGCCGCCCAGAAGGTAGCGCTGGTTCTTGCCGGTGACGCCCTGGGCGCCGGGGCCGCCGAAGGTGCCGTCGATGAGCCAGCCCGAGTAGCATTCGATGGGCATGAAGGGCGCGATCACCGTCGCCGCGTTCAGGAATCCCATGCCGCTATAGACGCCTTCGCGGTGGCTGAACATGTCCTGCTGGATCCACGTGTTGCCCGCTTCCTGGAACCAGTGCGCCTCCTTGGCGCCGGGGTAGCCGTTCGTCATCGAGTGGATGCCCTCGTGGATCATCGCGTCCATCTGTGCCACGCGATCGCGGTAGGGGCAGCTCGTGTTGAAACTGTACAGCGGGTAGAACGATGCCGCGACGGCCGTGTAGCCCGCGACCCATGTCTGCCATCCGCCGGTGGTGTCGGTCTTTGCGCCGCCCGCGCACGTGCCCGAGCCGTAGTAGTACACGGCGCTGTACTGGCCGTCCTGTGCCTGTGCGTCAGGGGCCCAGCCCATCTCGTTATAGAGGTACTCGAAGTCGGTATCGTATTTCTTGAGGATGCTGTCGATAGTCACGTCGGTAATGCGGCTGTCGCGATCCTTGCCCCAGTAGAAGGCCCACCACTTGCCGGCCTTCTTGCCGGTCACGCCCGAGCAGTTGTTGTTGAACTTGGTGGGCGGTTTGATTTCGCCCAGGTTCGACTTGGTGTCGTAATCGAGGTCAGAGCGGTAGGCGGGCCATGTGTAGGCGTCCCCTTCCGCTGCGGAGGCCGTTGCCCCCATCCCTGCCGCGAGCGCTGCCGCGGCTATCCATCCCATACACTTTTTCTGCATAACACACTCCAGTTTTGATGCTATGCTAGAAATAGGTTTTTGCGCCCGGAAATCCTAGGTTTTGCCCCTCCCGGCGTGCTGTTTCCGTGTTGAAAGTGTGTAAAAGTAATTCTATGAATGCACTAAAATATGTTTAAATGTTGTATTTTAGCGTATTTTTGTGTAAAAATTATTTATTTCTCGGCCTGTTTCTTTTCTCTTTTTATCTGCTTCAGCTGCGCGAGCCGCTCGCCCAGAGCCTTTTCCTTGCCGTAGGGCTTGGGCTGGTAAATCTCGGTGCCTTCGAGTTGCTTGGGCAAATGCTCCTGCGCGGAGTATGCGCCCGGGCTGTCGTGGTCGTACTGGTAGTCTACGCCGTAGCCCAGCTTTTCGCCGACCTTCGTCACCGAATTGCGGAATGCGCGCGGTACGGGCAGTGTCCCGGTTTGCTTCACGATGGAGTCTGCCTTCATTCCGGCAAGTTCCAGGCTGTTGCTCTTGGGCGCAAGCGAGAGGTACACCGCAAGTTCGTCGAGCGCGATGAGGCCCTCGGGTATGCCCATGAAGTCGTATGCCTCTCGGGCGGCGGTCGCGAGCAAGAGTGCGTTCGGGTCTGCAAGCCCGATGTCTTCCATGCTCATGCGCATCAGCCTGCGCAGTATGAACCGCGGGTCTTCGCCACCCTGCAGCATGCGGTGCAGCCAGTAGAGGGCCGCATCCGGGTCAGATCCGCGCACCGACTTGTGGAGCGCCGAAATCAGGTTGTAGTGCTCCTCGCCGCTCTTGTCGTAGCGCAGGGGCTTCTTGTACTGGAATTCTTCCAGCAGTTTCTCGTCGATGATTTTGCGATCGCCGAGGTTCTTGCCAATCCATTCAATCTGGTTCAGCAAAAAGCGTGCGTCGCCGTCGGACTGTGCGATTAGTTTGTCTATAACCGCCTCTTCGACTTCCACGTCCTTGAGCTGCAGGCCCCGCGGGTGGTCGCGCAGTGCGCTGAAAATCAGCGTGCGCAGGTCTTCCTTGCTGAGGGGTGCAAACAGTATCAGCTGGCAGCGGCTCAGGAGGGCGCTGTTGACCTCGAACCCGGGGTTCTCGGTGGTGGCGCCTATGAGCGTCACCGTGCCGTCCTCGACGGCACCCAGCAGCGCATCTTGCTGGCCCTTGTTAAAGCGGTGGATTTCGTCGATGAAGAGAATCGTGTCCATGAACGCGTTCTTCATCGTGCGCGCGTCGGCGAGGACTTCCTTCACTTCCTTCACGCCGCTCGCGACTGCCGAAAGGGCGACGAAGCGCTTTTTGGTATGTTGCCGAATCACGTGGGCGAGGCTCGTCTTTCCGCAGCCGGGCGGGCCCCAGAAAATCATGCTCGGCACATTGTCGTTCTCGAGACTTTTTCGCAAAAGGCTCTGCTCGCCCAGAATCTTGTTCTGGCCAAGGAATTCGTCCAGGTTCTGCGGACGTAGTCTTTCGGCGAGCGGCTGGTCCATATCTTATTCCACGGGTTCCACTTCGATGGAGTAGCCGATTTCGCGGCTCGTTTCTTCGACTTTCTTGTAGTGGATGATTATCTTGATTACATCGCCATCAGAAATCGTCGCGATTCCGTGATAGTCGTTGCCGTCGTGGCTGGATACCTTGACGCTCTGGCAAGAAAGTTTGTCTTCTGCAAGGGCGTCGCTGATGATTTCCTTCGCTTCGCTTTCCATCCAGTGGTAGCGCCCGGCAACGGGGCCCGGAATGGCGATTGCCGCAATACCGAGGGCGACAACTGCGGCAGAAATCATGAACTTCTTGGGTGCGGGCAGGTACGACCCCACGTGCATCTTGTGGAGGGTCACCAGTACGTAGAATCCGGCGCCGAGTCCCAGCAAAAGCGGGATGTAGACATTCCATGACTGAATCATGCGGAGGTCTACGAACAGGTAACTCGAAATAAAGTAGGAGCACGCGCCAAGCACGATGAGGCATGCGAGGCAAATCAGGATTGTCTTTGCCGGTTTCTTCTGGAATTCTTCGCAGAACTGGCGGGCCTGGAGGAACTCGTTTGTCTTTGCTTCGGAGATAGTCCCTTCGCCCTTGCAGATATTGCACTTGAGGCCATTTTCAATCTGCTTCGTGCCGTTGCAGCGGATGCAGTCGAGCATCTTGATGCTGCCGGAACCGCAACATATCGGGCAAGCCTTCTTGTCCTTTATTCCGGTGCCCTTGCATTTCTTGCACGGGCTGGAACTCCTTACAGGGAAGTCTACGGTCTTGTCCAGTGACTTGATGTGAATCTGGACGGTCTCTTCTTGGTTTTCCATGTATCTATTTCTCCTCGCTAACGAATTCAAACTTGGCAAAACTTGCGGGCAGTTCGCGTGTGGGGCGCCCGTTCTTGAGCATGCAGTGGAGCGTGTGGCCCGTGGTGCACAGCTTGCCGTTCACGCTCGCCCTGTACTCGAATCGGATGCGCAGCTTGTCTACGCGAATCATGGTGGTCTCGATATCCACGAATTCGCCGTAGTGCGTGGGCGCCTTGAACTGCACGTTCAGTTCGAGCACCGGGCTCGAGAACCCCTCGGCCTCCATGTCGGCGTAGCTCGCGCCCGCCTCGCGGAAGTATTCGGTACGTGCCTGCTCGAACCACACGGCGTAAACGGAGTGGTGGACGATTCCCATTTGGTCTGTTTCCGCGTAGCGCACTTCGACGCGGGCGGTGTGTTTGAAGGTGCAAGTTTCCATAAACTAAATATACAAACAAATTTTTGCGAAGTCCGGCCTATTTATCCGGGAAAAGCTTGCCTTCTACCTTCTTGAAGCATTCGGGCTTTTCCATGGTCGGGACTCCGCCTTTGGTGAAGGCATGCAGGGTGGATGCCGTGGCGCAGAGCGTCTCGCCAACGAACAGCCTGTACTGGAATTTCCATTTCAGCGTGTTTACCTTGTAAATGGTCGTTTCGATGTCTACGGTGTCGCCGAACTTGCAGGGTTGCCTGTAGCGGACAACCAATTCGAGTACCGGACTCTGGAATCCCTCTTTTTCGATGGCCGTGTAGGGGGCTCCGATGGACTTGAAAAAATCGATGCGCGCCTGTTCGAACCAGATAGGGTAGGATCCGTGGTGCACGACTCCCATGGCGTCGGTTTCGGCGTAGCGGACCTCGATATGGCTCGTATAACTCAATCCTTTTACTAGCATGGGCAAAATATAGTTATTGGACGCACCGCTACACCTGTCAACCAATTTTTACATGGCAGCCGCATATCTCGAAACCCTATTTAGTCCTTTTTTCCCGTTTTTCGCCCAAATTCGCATTGTAACGCTTGACAACGCGAAAGCACGCTTGCGTCTTCACAAAACAGCAATAAAAAAGCAGTTTGTATGTTAGGAAACTATAATCAGGAGTTACAAAGATGTCCAGGACACAGGGATTTCTTTTTTGCGCATCGTTTGCGCTTTCTAGCGTCTTTGCGGGGGCGGTGACAGTCACCCCCAAGACGCCCGAACTGAAGGATGGTTGCTACCAGATTTCGAGCGCGGCCGAACTCTACGGTTTTGCCGCCATCGCGAACGGAACCGACGGCTTTGTGAAGGATTCGCTCGCCTGCGGCAAGCTCACGAAGGATATCGTGGTGAACGAGAACGTCCTCGACGCGGAAGGGAACCTCAACGTGGCGGATACGGCAAATTTTGCGACCTGGACGCCGCTTATCGCGTTTACCGGGAGTATCGACGGGCAGGGGCATTCCATCACGGGCCTCTATTTTAACGATTCCTTGCAGTCTCCGGTCGGCCTTATCGGTTCGACGAATGCCCCGTACAATTCCGCTAACAGGGAAGGGTTCAATTATCCCGAAGTGACCGTCAAGAATCTACGTGTGCAGGGCTCCTATTTCCGCGGAAAATTCGAAGTGGGCGGCATTGTCGGCCATGCGTATTCGAATGTGGCCACGGTTCTCGACAACGTCTCTTTTGATGGCGTGGTCGTGAGCGGGCGCTTTGCGGGGGGCCTGATTGGTGGCTCTACGGGCGGTGATGGCGGTTACGTTGTCAGGAACAGCTTCAACGAGGGCTCCGTCTTTGCGGGGAGCGGTGCAGGCGGCATTGTCGGTGGCGTTTACTACATGAACAGGGCGTGGATTGTCAACTCCTACAACCTGGGGACTGTCACGTCGGATTCTTCGTCCGGCGGTATCGTGGGCGAACACTGGAGCTATGGAGGCGCGCTTGTTAACGTGATGAACCTGGGCGAGGTCAAGCTCGACAAACAGGAAACTTCCATCGATGTCAAGTCCATTGTCGGCGAGAAGGGCTATGCCCTGGAAATGATCGACAACGTATTCTATGTCGCTCCCGGCCGCAACGAGCATTACGGTACGGCAGTCACGGCGGCACAACTCGCGGATGGCTCTGTTGCAAGCCTCATGCATGCCTATGACTATGCGGGTTTCGAGGGCTCCGTCTGGGGGCAGGACGTGGGTACGGACTCCCATCCCGTGCTTACGGGCGAGGTGAAGAACGCGACCTTCGAGGCAAGGACGGTCACTTTCGATACGCACGGTGGCGAGAATATTGAAATTGCGGCCCCGAAGGGTTTCGCGGTCAGGATTCCCGATATCGAGCGCGCGGGCTACGAGAATCTCGGCTGGTTCGGCAATCCCGAGTTCAAGGGCGATACGCTCTCGCATGTCGCCGCAGCAGATACCGACGCTACGGTCTGGGGCAAGTTCATGGCGGTCGCTTCCATTACGCTCAATACGAACGGCGGCACTGTGGATTCCGGCATGGTCGAAAAATATACGGAAGGCTTGGGCGCGAAACTCCCGAAGAAGGTTTCCCGCGATGGCTACGTCTTTGTGGGCTGGTACGCCGAGGAGGACTTTAGCGGGAACAGGGTGCAGGCCGTGGGCCCGGATGCGACGGGCGCGCAGGTATTCTATGCCCGCTGGTACAAGATGGAAACTCCTGCGAAGGACGATGCGGGCTGCTACGTCATCAAGACCGCTCCGGAACTCTATGGTTTTGCCGCCATCGTGAACGGAACCGCCGGCTATACCCGGGAAAGGTCGGCCTGTGCGGGCCTCGCGAACGACATCGTGGTGAATAGCGACGTGCTGAAAGAGGATGGCACGCTCAAGGATGCTGAAGCCGCGCTGAATTATATCCCGTGGAACCCGATCGATAGTTTCGCCGGTGTGTTCGATGGCAACGGGCACGTGGTTTCGGGCCTGTTCTATGCCGATTCCGCGTATTACGCAAGCTTCGGGTTCTTCGCGGGCATCGGCGGCACTGCGGACAAGTTCGCCGAGCTCAAGAATTTCGGGCTCGTGGATTCGTACTTTGCGGTCAAGGCCGACTATTTTGGCGCGATTGCCGGCAGGGTAGTCGGTGTCCCGTTCAGTGTAAATTACGGCTCGGGTTACTGTGCCAAGTTTTCGGGCGTATATAACGAATCGACGCTCCTGCCTTACGCGGATGCGCAGGGCGCCGCGGGCATCCTGGGGAGTATCAACTACAGGAGTACCGCCCATTTCGAGAACACCTACAACCGCGGCCTTATCCTGGGGCGCAGTTACAATATCGCCGGTATCCTGGCTCACCTGTCTTCGAACACCACGCTGTACATGTCCAACTGCTATAGCGTGTGGAAGTCGAAATCCCTCATGAGCAGGGAAAGCAAGGCGTTTATTGCCGGGAATCTAGGCGCATCGACGGTGAGCATTGAAAACTGTTACTACCTGAACACGCAGGCCTACAGGGAAATTGCCGGCACCCCGGCTGCCGATAGCCTGTTCAAAAACGGCACGGTGACGCTTGTCCTGCGGAAGGGCGAAAATGGCTCCGTCTGGGGCCAGAACGTGGGTACAGATGCCTACCCGAACCTTTCGGGCAAGCTCGAGAACTCGCAGGCGGCAGAATACAAGGTGACATTCCATACCTTCGAGGGCAATAACGCCACGTATTTCGACAGCTACGTCGCGGGTTTCTCGAAGGCGCTTCCCGAGGATGTCTACATGGAAAACGCCTCGTTCATGGGCTGGTACGACAATCCCGAATTCGAGGGCGAAAGAGTTTATGCCATTACCAACATGGATTCGGGCGACAAGGAATACTGGGCAAAACTGCAGAGGACCTTCGGCGTAACCTACGAGACGAACGGCGGTACCATCTATTCCGGCGGGGCGGTTATCTATACGGAAGGTGTCGGCCTTGAACTCCCAAACGACGTGCGGCTCGACAGCAACCTGTTTGCGGGCTGGTACGACAACGCCGAACTCAAGGGCACGCCCGTGACGGCCATTACCCGGGACGATTCCGGTGACAAGACGTATTATGCGGCCTGGTTCAAGCTCAAGATGCCGGAACTTGACGAAACGGACAACTGCTACGCGATTTCGGATGCGGCAGAACTCTACGGCTTTGCGGCATACGTGAACGGGTCGCACGGCATGTCGTATTGGAACCATCCCGAAATATGCGGCAAGCTTACTGCAGATATCGTGGTGAACGAGAACGTGCTCAAGGAAGACGGCACGCTCGACAGTGCGAACGTGGCGAAGTTCCTGCCTTGGGAAATTATAGAGTCGTTCTCGGGCAAGTTCGACGGCCAGGGCCACAAGATATCCGGCCTTTACGGCGTTGCCGCACCCAAGAAGCCTATGGCCTTCTTCAATGAAATCTACGAAGGGAACTACGACCCGGCCCTGCAGGCCGAAGGGCCCGTCGTCATCAAGAAAGTTACCCTCGAGGATACCTACTTTAGCGGTGTGAAGAATGGAGTGGCCGGCTTTGTGGCATCTATCAAGGGTGCGCGAACTGCAAGAGGGGTCAGCTATCCGGGAGCGAAGCTTGAGATGGACAGCTGCCATTTCAAGGGCTTCCTGAAATCCGATTCGAACGTCGTTGGCGGTTTTGTTGCCAACAGTAGCGGTACGCTCTCCATTACCAATTCCACGTCGGACGGTGTGATACAGGGATACTCCAATGCGGGTGGCTTTGGTGGCTACCTGTACGGGACAATCAGCATCACCAATAGCGTCAACAGTGCGAAAATTGTAGGCGGCTATTCTTCGACGGGAGGCTTTGTAGGCGGTGTTTCGGGAACAACGACCATCATGAATTGTGAAAACAACGGCGAGGTGGTCGCCCGAATCTTCAACAACAATGCGGGCCTGGTCGCAGGAATCCTGGGTCAGTCCTATGGCAAGCTCACGTTCGTCCAGAACCACAACGCCGGTGAAATCAGCGGGCCTTCCGCCTATATGGCGGGTCTCATTTCGGATATATCTGGCAGTGGGGAAGTTGCAATCGCGAACAACTACAATACGGGTGCAGTGCGCAGTACGAGCCCGAATAACACGTATGTCGCGGGCCTTATTTCGCGTGTCTACTATAGCGATGTTTTCGGTATTGTCGCTAACAACTACAGCATTGGCGAAATCTCCAGGACAAACGAGAGGTATGGCGCCATCGATTACGTGATGGCGGTGTCCTACGGCACGAATCTTGTCTTCGAGAACAACTTCGTTGCGCCGACTGTCGAAGGTCTCGATACCTCGTCGCTCGGAATTATTCTCCCGATGGAAAAGTTTAGGGACGGCACGGTCGCGGATTCGCTCCACAACTATGTACAGAAGGACGGTGAAGGAGTCGCTGTCGAAAACGGCATTACCGGTACGGCCTGGACGCAGGGCGACGAATACCCGGTTCTCGTGACGAAGTCCGAATTTGCCCTCGTACTCAATCTGAACGGTGGCAAGCTCGAGAACGCTCCCACGACATACACGTACGGCGAGGGCCTTGTGTTCCCCGAACCCACGCGCACGGGCTACGATTTCAAGGGCTGGTTCAGGTCGGCCAACTTCCAGGGCAGCGTCGTCACCGAAATTTCTGGTAAGGATGCGGGCGACAAGATTTTCTACGCCAAGTGGGAACCGAAGGAATACAAGGTGACCGTGAAGGTGAACAACGGGAACTGGGGCGTAGTGAGGGGCCTCAAGGAAAATGGAATCTACAAGTATGGCGAAGAGGCTGAACTTGTCGCCGTCGCGGATAACGGCTACGTGCTGAGCAACTGGCAAGACGACGTGCGCCTCGTGAGCACGCAGTACCGCCTCACGGTCGTTTCCGATACTACGGTCACGGCGAACTTCGCGCCGGTCAATCCCGAAAGTTCCAGTTCCAGCGCAGAAAGCAGCTCTTCTGCCGTCTCCTCGAGCAGCGAGAAATCTAGTTCCAGCTCCAGCAAGGAACCGGAATCCAGTAGCTCCGAATGCAAGGGCAAGGATTGCAAGGACGCCATCCCGGCAATCGCCATGGCACCCTCGTTCCGTGTGACGGCGATGAACCGCGAACTCCAGGTTTCCGGAGCCCGTCCTGGTGCGGCCTTCGCCCTGTTCGACATGCAGGGCCGCGTGCTTAGTTCCGGCAGGGTAGGGGAGTCGAATTTCTCCATTCCGGTCAGCCGCGCAGGCAATTACCTTGTCCGCATTGGCCGCGCAACCCGGCGTGTTTCCGTGCGATAGGCTTGTGCGTGCCCGTTAGGCGTGGCCCATTAAGAGTCTATAGATCTACAGAAAAAAAAGTTCCCGGCATCAGCCGGGAACTTTTTCTGTCAAGAGTCTAATTCTAGATTAGAAGCTGAACACGGTTTCTGCACCGAAGCGCAGGCCGACATCGTTGTCGTTGTCGCCGACCGGAATGTCAACCATGCCCAGGAGGGTGATATCGAGATGTTCGACCGGGGTGAGGTAGAGGCGGCCGCCAACATCGATCGTCTTGGTGTCATCCACATCGGTGTCAAGCGTATTGGTGTGGAATTCGACCGGGATACCGAACTTCATGAAGCCACCGACCTTGAGGGCGGGTTCAGCATAGATGAACATGTACTCCGGGATTTCGAAGTCGTTGCCAGCGAGACGGTTGAAGGTAGAAATGTTCTGGCCTTCGATTTCGTTTGCGTCGTTTTCGCCGATGAAGGCGAAGAAGAAGCTCGTCTTGATCTGGAACATGGCCACGTCGAAGGTGGGTTCAGCCAAGATGGTGTGGGCGACAGAGGTCAGGTCGGTATTCGGTACGACATCTTCGTCATCGCCCAGGAAGTCGGCGTGGAAGCCGTACACAGCGCGGAAGCCGAAGCCGCCGATGTTGATACCGGCATCGATACCGGCATGCAGTTCGTTGTGTTCTTCGGTCTGGTAGCTCTTGTAGTCGAAGAACGGACGCAGGTGCTGACCGGCGTAGTCGAATTCGTAAGCCAAATGGGCGTTGTAGACCTTGCCGTTTGCGCAGGCGCCGAGGACATCGCAAGACACGTCGTTTGCGTTACGGCCAAAGCCGATGCCGAGTTCGAGTCCGGCGAGTTCGATTTGGAGACCGCGGATATCGTGTTCCACCATGCCGGCGGCGTTGTAGGTCGGGTCGTCGTAGCCGTAGTAGGCCTTGAACGCGCCTTCCGTGAAGGTGAGGTCACCGAATTTCACGGCAAAGAAGTCGGCAGGCTTGTACTGCACGAAAGCGCCGTTGTAGCCGATGCCCGGAGCTTCGACGGGACCGTCAGCTTCGACACCCACGTGTGCGGACCACTTCTCGTTGAACTTCACGTCGATATTGAAGTCGAAGGTGGTCCAGTAGTTGTGATTGACGTCGTCTTCGTTGATGAGGTCGCCCGTGTAGGCGTCAAATTCGACTTCGCCGGAGAACTTCACTTCCATGTTGGCGGCGGAAGTTCCTTCGCTCATGCTGGCCTTGAGCATGCTGAAAGCATTGCCGGCAGCGTTCGCGACTTCACCCGGGTTGGTATTTTCGGCCGGCTTGGAGTCTTCGGCCTTGGCTTCTTCGGCGGCCTTAGCTTCTTCGGCAGCCTTGGCCTCTTCAGCCTTCTTGGCTTCTTCGGCAGCCTTGGCCTCTTCAGCCTTCTTGGCTTCTTCGGCGGCCTTGGCCTCTTCAGCCTTCTTGGCTTCTTCGGCGGCCTTGGCCTCTTCGGCCTTCTTGGCCTCTTCGGCGGCCTTGGCCTCTTCGGCCTTCTTGGCTTCTTCGGCGGCCTTCACGGAGTCAGCCGGGGCGGCAGCCTGTTCTGCGGGAGCCGCAGCCGGAGCGGCGGCAGGAGCCTGGGCAAACGCGCCAGCGGCGGCAAAGCCGAGCACGATTGCGGAAAGTTTGATCTTGTTCATTTCAATCTCCTTGGGATTGGTTTCACGATTGTGTTGCGAGGAAATATAGTTACGGATATTTGGCATCGCTAGGGTAAAGGCCGCTTTTTTACAAGGGAGTGTGCGCTATGTCAATGATAATCAACGAATTGAAAGCGGATTTCGCGTCTTGGGCGGGTATGGCCGGGGTGAAAAAGAGAACATTTTTGCTTATTCACAATCTATTCACAATCTCTTGCGGGGTCTGTTTACATTTTTGACGAAAAAAAACAAAAAAAATTTCAAAAAGCGCCTTTTTTCGTTGACAAGATGCACCTAAACTTATTAAATTTGGCTCACTTGCCAAAGTAGCTCAGCTGGTAGAGCAGCTGATTTGTAATCAGCCGGTCGTAGGTTCGATTCCTATCTTTGGCTTGAAAATATGGGTCGTTGCCCGAGTGGTTAAAGGGGACGGACTGTAAATCCGTTGGCTTACGCCTACCGTGGTTCGAAACCACGACGGCCCACGCAACAAACCGCCCTATGGTACTGAATGGTGCCATAGGGCTTATGCCCAGGTAGCTCAGTGGTAGAGCACTTCCTTGGTAAGGAAGAGGTCTCGGGTCCGACTCCCGATCTGGGCTCTCACTAAATGGAGATAGAATCATGGCAAAAGAACATTTTGACAG
>NZ_DDQF01000022.1:0-101686 GCF_002342555.1 Fibrobacter sp. UBA2449 | reverse complement strand
GTAATAAATATTTTGTCTGTTATTAAATAGTGGACAAAATAATTTACTAAAATTACAACAAAATAACAAAAACCATATTGGAGATTTTATATGCCCGAAAACAAGAAAGCCCAGAATGAACAGCCCGAAGTCGTGTGGAACGATTCCAACATGAAGAGCCTTTACGTGAACGCCACCAACGTGGTGGGCGGCCGCGAAGAAATCATGATGCTCCTTGGCCTGAACCA
Source organism: Fibrobacter sp. UBA2449 (assembly GCF_002342555.1). NCBI lineage: Bacteria > Pseudomonadati > Fibrobacterota > Fibrobacteria > Fibrobacterales > Fibrobacteraceae > Fibrobacter > Fibrobacter sp. UBA2449. Next base: position 101,459 of record NZ_DDQF01000022.1, on the reverse strand, counting down.
GGCATGGAGCATGGGGCAGGGCAAGGTGAACGTGGATATCGCCGAACGCGTGGTGATGACCCCGTACACCGCAAAGAGGCTTGCCATCATGCTCGCCGCGACGCTCAAGGCCTACGAGGCCAAGTTCGGCACCATCGATATCGGCGTGCAGACCGACGCATCGAAGGCTCCCGCAGCGAAACCCGCCGCCAAAAAGGCTTAAACTTTAATAATTTTGGGATAGAAGGAACGAAGAGTATGTCTATCATTAGAAAAGCACCATTGAGTAGATTGGTTGGGGCTGTGGCAGCATTTGCCATGGCTTTTGCGCTTGCCGCCTGTGATGACGACGAGAGCAGTTTCGTGCGGCCGGGGGATGACTCCTCGTCGAGCGTCTGCGAGGACTGCGACGATGCCAGCAGCAGCTCGGTAAAGTCGAACTCTTCGTCCAGCGCGAAGTCCTCTTCGAGCGTCAAAGCGAAGTCGTCTTCTTCCAGCGTTGCACCGAAGTCGAGCAGCTCTGCAAAATCGAGCAGCAGTTCTGCTAAGTCGTCTTCATCGATATCGAGTAGCAGCATTGCTTCGAGCAGCTCTGCAAAATCGAGCAGCAGCTCTGCAAAGTCGAGTTCAAGTTCCTTGGAATCATCAAGTAGTGAAGCGTATCAACATTGGTTTCCTTTGAATGGAGATTTAAAGGATAAGTACGCGACGTTTGTAGATTCCAGAAATGGGCGTGAGTACTATTACATCCTAATGGAAGCAAACGGCAAGTCGCTAAAAGTTATGGCCGAAAACCTCAATGTTGGAGAAATGGTTTGGGGCTTTAAAGACCAAAAAGATGACTCTAAGATTGAGCGCTATTGTTATGATGACGATACCACGAAGTGCGACCGCTATGGAGCCCTGTACCAGTGGGCCGAGATGATGCAGCTGCCCAGCGAATGCAATACCAAGAGTTGTGCCGACCAGATCAAGCCGAACCATCAGGGAATCTGCCCGGATGGCTGGCGCTTGATGACGGCCGATGATTTCAAATTTATCATAAACAGTAATGGAAATAAGGATGGAGTAAAGGGAACTCGCTCCACGTTTGGGTTCGGTGGTAGTAATGATACTGGTTTCAGCCTAGTCGGTGCTGGGGCTCGTAATGATGAGGGTGGGTTTGAAGAGCTAAATGAGACTGCGTATTGGTTTTATTTGGATGAATACTCGGATGTAGAAGTCTTAAGTTCGGTAACATCTGCTTATATGGACAAGAATCCTACATTACGTTCGAATAAGAAGTATGGCTTTTCTGTCCGTTGTGTGATGGTTGAATAACCGTTAATCTAAACAAGCAATTTTAACAAATAAACAGGGCTGTCTAGAACAGCCCATTGGGGTTCGTATGTCCAAAAAGGTCAACAAGAAGAAAAACACTCGTAACAACTACAAGATTGAATCGCTTGAACCGCGCCTGATGATGGATGCGGATGTCAATCTGGAGGAATTCGGCAACCAGATAGAAAGCATTTCTACGGTTGTCGACAACAGCATCAGTTCGATTTCCAATTTGGATTTATCGAGCCTCGGCCTCGATTCTAAACTGGACTCCGCTTCGGAGCTGATTTCGAACGCCGGTGATACTATTAAAACGAAGATTGAGGGTATCTATAGTAGCTATCTATCTTCTTTTGAATCGGCTGTTGAATCAGTAAAGATAGAAGACTTGGTATCGGCCCTTAATAATAACATAGGTGATCTTCCTTCTGGGGTGTCCGAATTGTCTTTTGTCCAGGAAGGGCAAGATACCATAAAGGTCAACTTTAAGTATAATGGCTCGCCAGTCAATACGGATGAATGGAAGGTGCCGAATATTGGTCTGAATGCGGATGGTGCGAACTTCGCAGTGAATGCCTCGGCAGACCTGTCCGTTGCCATTGATCTTGACAAGGATGATAACGGGACTCTTTTAAGTGACGGCGACGATGTTGATTTTAGCGCATCCGTAAACAACATTTCTGTATCTGTTCCCAATGTTGGTGCTGGTGCTTCTTTCATGAATGTTTCTGTTTATGAAGAAGATGATTCGAAAACAGATTTGCAGGTTTCTTACACTGCAGGCAACACTTCGTCCGAAGTCGACCTTGAGTTCTCTTTGGATGTTGCCAATTCGAATTTGCCGTTTGAATTGGAAGCCGGGAAGTTTATTGAGATTTCAAAGCCTTCTGGAAGCAGTCAATTTGAGGTCGATTTCCCTGAAGTCAGTTTGAAGAAGTCTATTTCCGCATTACTTGGATCGATAGATACGAAAAAATTGCCTTTTTTGAATGAATTCAGTATTCCATTTTTTGACGAAAATGGCAATGCCCAGGACTATAGCTTAGCACAAATATCGGATCTTGTGAAATCCTTTGATGAATATTGGGCTCGTGCGTCTCTTGCCTTGAATGGGATTGTAGAAACTGGCAAGATGAAGTTTGGCGATTTACAGAGTTTCTTTGATGTTCTCATTGAAAAAAAGAGGGCCACAGTCGAAAATATTTTTGATTCGATAAAAATATATGGCCCTAATAGCGCAACTGATTTTGCAATGATTTTTGCAAATTCAAGTTCGTCAATTGTTGCTAGCGGTTTAACGGAGTTGACCCTTGGCGATAAAGACAATAAAAAAACGTTGACTTTGGAATTTTCGCCTAACTTGGGAAATTTCTCAAAGAAAATAGATTTTAAACTGTTCAAACTGGAAAATTTTGATCTCAACGCCACGTTAAAAATAGACGTGAATGTATGGCTTGATGACGAAGGGAAACTTTGCTTTGATGACATAAGCCTTAATGATTTTACGATTAAAATGAGTAAGTCGGTTGATGCCGAATTGCAATTGGGTCTCTTTGCATCTGATCTTAAAGGAAACTTGACCTACACGATATCAGCAAATGCGAGCGGATTGAAAGATTCAACCCTTGTTTTGCATTGTGATACCGCCAATCTCAAATCTGGTCCTGTAGAAATTGTAAATGTTTCGAATTCTGATTTTACTTTCAATATGGTCGAAAGTGTATGGGAATTCCCTGAAGAATTCAAACAATATCTCGCCTTGTCTGGAGAAACCCTTGCAAACAATGTTGCGATATACCTAAACTCCTTGAGAACGGCGCTCCGCAATTTGATTGAAGACAAGGTGAAACTCGATTTCCTTGGGGATTCTGCTGGTAGCTTGATTGCCGATTCTATTGCAAAAATTGATGCGGTGATTGGTAGTGGTAAGGTTAAGTTAAAAGATGGTACGGACAAGGAAATAAATGGCCTTTTTAAGGTTGATGGGGCTTCTCTGGTTGCAAATTTCAACAGCGTGGAAGAATTTGTAGGTCAATTCAATGACGCATGGAGTGACGCCTTTGAACTTACGCATGCTGATTATTGCTTGTTGAAGTATATAGGTGAAAATAAAAATGATAAGACGGTAATTGAAAGAACAAAGGCTGAATTTGAATCGCTTGAAGATAAATCTTTGTTTGATTTTGACCATTATAGCTTAGTTTTTGAACTGAATTTTGAGATTCTTAAGACGTTAGATCTGAATCTAGTTGACTCTCTTGGAAATAGTTTTGCAAATGTTTCAACATACGGGGCCGTTTCTGCCAATGGTTCTGCTGGAATAAAATTCTCTCTTGATGTGAATTTTAGCCATGAAAAAATAAATGATGATCCTGCTAATCCAACAAAAATTGAAGATTTTTGGGGGCTGGAGCCGACTGCAAAAGATCTTCCGGCGAACGAAAGATATTATGAAGCGGATTTGAATGGTGGTTTTAATGGAACGGCTAAATTTGACGTTCTTGAATACGATAAAAATGCTAAAATATATAAAACCGTTGACTCTGTTGTGCTGATTGGGAAAACTTTTACTACGGAAAAAAGTAGTGTGGGCACATACTTAGAAAATAACAGAGTTATAATCACGCGAGATAAAGAATTTGAATTGAGCTCATCTGAAAATCAACAGGCCTATGCGGAGTTGGGACTCGGTGGAAGTACATTGCAGACTACCAAGACGGATAATATTACGGATGCGACATCTTGGACCAGCCTGTCTCTTGCTTTTGAAAACAAAAAAGGCTCAATAAGTGAAACTCTTTTGATTAAGAAAACGGTGTTGGACGCACTCATAAATGATGGAATTATTGCTTCTGATGAGACGGATGAAAAGGCTAAATTAAAAGATTTACTCAATCAGTATTTTAACTTGCAACGTAATGATGAATTTATAGATCTAGGTTTGGGTAGTCTTGGCGTTGACGCAAATAGGACCATAATGAATACGTTTGGCCTGTATGTCGTGAGCGTTGAGGATGCGACATCTGGTAGCGGGTATACGATTCGATTCGGTTGCGACCCCTCGCGAATTCAGGGGTATGATGAGAATAAGGTCTCCGAAGAACATCAATATGATTTGATGGTTGGTTCGGCTAAAGTGTATATGCGTGTTTCCAATACGCTTAAAAAGACAGGCGTAATTGGAAATAATAATGGGTTGATGCTTGAAAAATATACGTTAAATCAAAATAAACTTGAATTCACTGAGTCTAAATTCTTTGATGCGTCTCAAATAACTGGTTTGAATACGGCATATAGTAAGCGGGGTGATGCTGATAGTGCGAAATCGACACTGGAGCTCATCCTGCAAGCAGAAACATTAGGAAGCCAATTTAGCGTAGATGTTGTGGGCGTAGATGGTTGTTTTTATCTAGGCATTTCTCCTGTAAATCTTGTGAATGAATATTATGAAATTGAAGATAAAGGGGATAGTAAAGAGCTGAAAAAATATGCTCTTGTTAATGATGAAGGAATCCTGAAAGAAACAAAAACAATTGAATTTAAAAATTATAATGGCTCCTACGATGCCGGTATTATTGAGAAACAAGAAAATCTTTTACAAAAAGAATTAGACGCTTTGTTTAATGGGATTTTTGAATCTCAACGAGTTGATAATGGCGATGGAACGTTTGGATTAAATGTTGCCGTTAAATCCCCTGTGACGGAAATTTATCGTGTGGTAAGCTCTGATAAATTCTTGACTATTGATGTAGATTCGACAGAAATTCATTTGGATACGCAAAAATGCCGGGATCTGACAACTTTAGCTCAAGCGATAATATCTGCGGCAGATAAAGCTAAGGTATCCGGGATTAATTCCGTTGCCGTACAGGGCGATAAGATTGTGTTTGCTGTTGCTGAGGGATCGACTATTGCATGGTCTTGTGGTTCGTCTCTTATTGACAAAGGAACGAATGATTTCGATGTCGGCGGAACGCCGATTGATTTCGAAACGTTGGGAAAAACTGATGGTAGCGACGGAACCATTCCTGTAAATAAAACCTGGACAATTGATGATGTCGTTGAACAGATTAATAATGAATTGAACGGATTGGGAATCTCCCTGGAATATTTTGATAAAGATGAAACGGGTAATCCAGTCATTGTTGATGGTAAATATGTTTATTGGGATCATTTGGAGTTCCGGTCAAAAAGTGAATTCGAACTAAAGAACTTGGGCTCTAGTGTAGTTCTTGATAAATTGGGCTTTACTGCGAAAAAAGCAGTCAAATATGCGGACAACGATTATCGAATTGTTGGTAGGGCGCTACTCGGCATCGATTGGTCTAAACTGATTGATTTTACGTCTGGTGCGAATTTAAACGTTTATGCCAACGCTAGTCTGAAAATCGGACAGGAGTTTACCGCTTCCAATGTGACTCCGGATGGAAACAAGATTGTTCTGATATCTAGTGAGAATTTGAATTTTGTCGAGAATGGTCTTGTCAAGACTACTGCTGGTGATTATTACAAAATTCTTGGTGTCGAAAAACAAGAAATTACTGATCCAGCTGATGCGACAAAAAAGAATATTACGGTTACATTGACATTGAACAAGTTCTCGGAAGGAGACAAGAAAGAACTGACTTCGGAAACGAATCCGACAAATGTTTTCCGTTACATGGGCGGTGCCGTTGCAACAGTTGGATTTGTTGATGTAAATCTCGTTGCTTCTGGTTCTGTTGGCTTCGAAGCAACATTTGACTTGAATGTCTTTGACCCGAATGTCGCTGTCAAAGATAACGTTGTGCAAAATTACGAATTGCAATCACCAGATACATCCGTAAAAGCTAACGCGGATCTAAAGCTAGATGTAGATTCATTTGTTGATATTGGTGATAACATAAGTGAGGGGCTTGGTCAAGTTAAAATTTCACTTGGGAATGATGGAAAATTTGATGCTAGTAATAATCTTGATGCTATAGTGTCTAAAGCTATAAGCAAGTTTGGAAGTTTCTCCGCAGAAGACCTGTTTGCAATCCTTGATAGTCTTGTTGAACGCTTATGTGATATTGCAAAGAAGTCGAATGTCAAGATTCCTGTCATCAATAAGTCGGTAAGCGACCTTGTGGATGTTGCAAATAATATCCGCGATATTGTGACCAAGCTGCGTACGGACAAGGTCTTTAGCCTGCAGGGACTCAACGACCGCCTTAACAAGTATCTTAAGGATTTTGGACTTCTGGCCCATGATGGTGTTGGAAGCGTTTTGGAAAAAGCGAATCCGTTCGAAATATCGCTTGTCGGTAGTGAGCTTTTCTTTAGCTTTAATATCGATAAGAAATTTGATACTGTCCATCAATTCAGTTTCGGTGATGATAATCAGGGCATTAGTGGCAATGCGGACTTGAAGGTGACCGGTGATTTTTGGGTCAGCTTTAGCGGTAAGGCTATCCTTGGAACAGGAACGTTTGACATAGGTCTTGATAAGGCTATTGAATTTGGCGCAAATGTCAATATTGTCGGTGAAAAACTTTCGTTCAACCTAGGACTGGATAATATCGCTGATACGGAATTGCTTGCCAACTTGATTACCGTTGGTTCCAATAAGAGTGATTCCTATGTTTGTGCCAAGGCTGCATTGATGGGAACTATAGGACAAAATGGAATGTCTTTGAAGGAATGGAAGGCTAAGGCAGGAGATGGATCTGTTTTAGCTAATGTTCCGTTTGATTTTGCCGTTCCTGTCGCTATAATGGGTAAGTTGCCGATAAGCGTGTGCAATATGTCCTTGGGCGATATCTTGCTTGGTATTGGTGATAATGGCGAATTGAGTGTTGAAAAAACAGCGGATGAAGCTAAAACGTCTGTTGGTACCGTTATTGCCAATTACATTAACTATTGGAAGAATAAAAATGATGGCGATGATTCTAACGATATCGACAAGCCTGCTGGATTAATTTCCTTTGAAAGCTTGAATCCGAAGGATTTCTTTAAATTAATTACAAACTCTACTTATTCCGATAGTGCAGGTAAAATCGTTGCTGATTTTTCGGGAGTCTACAAGGGTATTCAGGACCTTATTACGGGTAATGTTGGCTGGTTTGAAAAGATTAAGTTGGCCATTACCGGATTTAACAAGTTGTTCGATACGCTTGAAGCAAGTCTGAACAATGGCATGATGAGCAGTGTAAGGGACGTCCCTGTTGTAGGTAGCGCTTTGAGTGGTGGTGTTGACTTCTTGGGCGACCTCAAGAGGAAGGTCCTTGAACCGCTATCGAACTTCCTATACGAATCGACCGGCATGAATGCTGAAATGGTCGCCCAGAAGTTGAATGAACTATTTGGCGCATATCTGCATGCGGTGAATATCGACAAGCGAAGCCTGACAGAGAATTGGACTCCGTCAGCAACGACAGATAATCAGACGTTCTATCGTCAAGGGACGAATAATGATGGTAAAAAATATGCGGAATGGTTCCTCAGCATAGGTGATGATTATTCCTATGGGACTGATATCGGTTTCGATTTGGGATTCCCGGGACTTGGCCTCAAGTCAAATGCCGGTGTGAACTTGAGCTTGGGATGGAGCCTTGATTTTGGCTTTGGTGTTTCCGAAGACGGATTCTATTTTATTTTCAATGATGGCAATGAAGTCCAGGTTGACGCCAATGTCGCAATCGAAGGTGACATTATGGGCTCCTTGGCTGGACTTGGATTGAAAATGGTATTCCCCGAAGGCTCGCATCCGGTATCCCTTGACTTTGGTGTTGATTTAAACAGCGACACTAGAACGCTTGGTGAGGATGGAAAGCCCGGAACTGTTGTATATGGGAAAAATCAGCTTGATTTTTCGAAATTTTCGTTAGGAAATATTGGTTTCAATTACGATGCCATTGTTGATATTTCGCCGAACATTACGGTCGGTATTGTAAGTGATTTGAACAAGGTGGGGGACGCTCCTAAATTCCCGAACCTGATTGGCAATTTTGATTTCCACTGGAATGCAGAAGATGGAATTACCGCTCTTGGATTTAACAATTTCAAATTGGACATGGGGACATTTATCAGCGGTGTGCTTGGACCTATTGTCTCCAAAATCCAGAAGGTCGTAGAACCGCTCGAACCGCTTATCGACTTCCTCACGACACCGTTCCCTGTTCTCGATGACCTTGGCTTTACCTATACGCCGCTCAGCCTCGCGAAACAGTTCAGCAAGGGCAAGTTCGATGACCGTATGGTGTATGCCGTAAAGGACCTTATCGAAATCAGCAAGAAGATTAGCGCTTTTGGCGATAAGGATTTGAAGATTGATATCGGAAGTTTGAAATTGATTGGTGAAACGACCTCCGGTTATTCTGCTGCTCTTAATCTATTAAATGGAACAGCATCAAATACATCCATAGATCAAACTTTAAATACCTATCTTTTTGACAAGAATGGTGTAAAGGGTGGAGATTTCTCGTCTGTTTCCCGCGAAGCATCTTCGTCTATGATGAGTGCCGGCCTGAATGTGGGCGATGGTGCATGGCACTTTGTTTGGGATAACCCGACTGATGTGTTCAAGCTGTTGCTCGGCCAGGATATCATGCTGGTCGAATACGATATGCCCAAGCTCTCCTTCAATTTTGACTGGAGCACCTTTGTGCGTATCTATGGGCCGCTTGGGGCTCGAATTGGCCTTTCTCTCGGTGCCGATATCGATCTCGGCTTTGGCTACGATACGCTCGGTATTCGTCAATGGGTTGGCAGCGACTATAAGGACTTTAGTCGCTTGCTGAATGGTTTCTATGTCAACGATCTTCGCGACGGCGCTGACATCGATGAACTTTCGTTCCATGGAGCTTTGACTGCGGCTGCAGAACTCAATGCGGGTGTAAGTGCCGGTGTCGGTGGCGGTGTCGGTATTAATGTGGGCTTTAACCTGTATGACCCGAACAAGGACGGAAAGATTCGCCTGAACGAAATTACGCGCTTGTTCGATGAAGAAGGTCTGTTTGGCATATTTGATGTAAACGGCAAGATTACGGCAAAACTTTACGCCTATGTCGATTTGCTGTTCTACACCAAGGAATGGAACATTACGGGTGACAAGACTTTGTTCAAGTTCGAGTATTCGCACAAGGATCAGCCTGTAATGAATACGAAGCAGGAAAACGGCGATGTTGTCGCGAATGTGGGTGAAAATGCGTCGAGCCGTGTTTCTGACAATGATGGCAAGTATCCGCTTGTAGATGGTAGCGAGTATGTACATATGACCATTACTGGCAATACAATCAAGGATGATTATGGCCATGAAACTCAAATCGATGAGACGGGAACGTATTATATTCCTGCAGGAAAGGACAATGACAGAATTGTCCTTGAAGGGAAGGCCAATTTCAACATAGAGATAAAGGGTGAAGACGGCGACGATTACATTGATTTGTCTAAGCTTGAGATGGTCGGTAAACATTATGTCCTCATTACAGGCGGAGCGGGCAGAGATACCATTATTGGTGCGCAGGGCTTGAATATCATCTTCGGTGATGAGTATGTTGCTGCTCCAAAGGTTGTTTGGAAAGGCTCGGGAGCAAGTGCTACTCTTGAATCTCTCTCCGCAGAGGCGAATGTCGGTGCGAAGAATTCCGGTGGCGATGTCATTCTTGGCGGTTCCAAGATGGATTTCATCTTTGGCGGTGCTGGAGATGACCAGATTGATGGTGGCGATGGAATCGACTACATATTTGGCGATGGCGGACGAATCGTATATGAACAAACTGAGGCTGATGGTTTAAAATTGGCCATTGACCGTACGGATATGGGGCTTGATGGCGGTAATGACATACTTATCGGTGGGAAGGGCAATGACGTAATCTATGGCAGCGGTGGCAATGACCATATCGACGGTGGCGCCGGTGATGATGAGATTTACGGCGAAATGGGGCATGATCGCATTCTTGGCGGCTCCGGAGACGATACTATCCATGGTGGCGAAGGCATGGACATTGTCTTCGGCGACAGAATAGAAAATAACTCCAAGGATGTTACTGAACCTTTTGCTGTCGATGCTTCAAATACGAAGGCGGCGTTCAGTCAGGAATTTATTGATGCTCAGCTCAAGGATGGAACATCTATAAATGCTGGTCAATTTGCGTTTGATGATTATGCACGAAATGCGCTTGCAAATCTAAAGGGAAATTTGACAAAAATTTCAGAAGATGATGTTCAGGGTGATTCGAAGAATGGCAATGACACCATCTACGGCGATGACGGTAATGACCTTCTCTTTGGCGATGATGGCAGCGATTCTGGAGATGCTGTAGGCGGCATCGACAACATTTATGGCGGTATTGGCAATGACGTTATCGACGGCGATGCCGGAAATGACACCATTGAGGGAGGTATTGATAATGATATCATCTATGGTGGTTCTGGCGATGACATCATTGATGGTGGTGCCGGTAATGACAGTATTTATGGTGATAACGGTGTAACGGATTATAAAAAGAAGTCTGGGACATCAGACGTAGATGCCGATGAATTGGTAAATGAAAATAACGCTAAAGATAAGGTTGTTTTTGGTGATAATCTCGGGCTTCATGGTGTTGTTTTCGCCAATGCGACCTCGAATTCGAAGGGTGGCAACGATACGATAAAGACCGGTCCGGGCATGGACTTTGTCGATGGTCAGGATGGCAGCGACAAGGTGACTGTGAAACTGATGGGCGATAGTACAACGAATTATGCCAACGTAACGGATTCCGGAACAGAAGGCGCAGATACGCTTGTTGTCGAGGGAACGGAAAGCGTTGATCGACTGCTTTTGCGCCAAAATAAGGATCAGAATCTCGGCCTTGTTGCCTTGTTGCCGATGAATGAAGAACTATTGGATGATGATTCGAAGGCAAATGTTGCGATTACAAGCAACTTGAATTCCAATATAGAGCGAGTCAACTACACTGCCGGCATTGAATCGCTGAATGTAAACGCCAATGGTGGAAACGACCAAATTTATGTGGATGGAACCGCCCATAAGACAACGGTCGATGGCGGTGCGGGAAATGATAATTTCTACGTGGGTCAGATTTACAATTCAGAACGCAAGCCTGGAAATGCTGCTGAAGTTCAGCCGATAGATGAATTCAATACTCAGAAGAACAACGAGGAAGGCTATGTTAGCGACGGTGTTTCTTCGGGTACAGTTCTGAACCTGGAAGGCGGATCGGGCGAAGATAACTTTGTTGCCTTGAATAATGTGGGCACGCTTAGCATGTCCGGTGGAAAGGATAACGACAATTTCAGCATGTATTCTTTCCGTAAGGATGGTTCTGGGGATGCTTTTGAACGCGGTGCCGTTCTTATTGAAGGTGGCAAGGGCGATGATACGCTGAAAGTTCGCGGAACCGATAACGATGATGTTTTCGTCGTGACAAAGGAAGGCATGCTGAGTGATTTGATTGCCATCAGTGCATCTGGAGTCGAAAGTTCGCAATTCGATGCCGCGGCTGGTGACGACATGTTCCATGTGGTTGGCAATAAGGCCGATGACATGACTGAACTCTACGGTGGCAAGGGCAATGACACCTTCAGCATGGGTGGCCTTGATCAGGTGGAAACACTGCGTAGTGCGAATACGGATGGCCAGAGTGTGAACGTCAAGTATGAATTCCTGACGGACGAAGGCTTGACAGATGAGCAGAAGGCCGAATTGGATCAAAACCTGATTGATGGTTTGAAATCGAATGGTGCGATAGACGAAAGCTTTACGGTTGTGGATAGCGATACGGAAGCGGCTGTGTTTATCGTAAAGAATGTTGGAACGGATGCCCTGCCCGATTATCAGATTTCGGAATCGTCGGATGTGTTCCTAGAAAAGGAAGGCGATGTTGCATCGTTCTTTGTCGGTTGTGCTGGACTTGAAAATGGTAAGACGCTTAACGTTACGGTAAGTGCGCCTATTCTTTCAACAATGGACTTTAACCGCGGTGACCGCGGATTCCAGGTGAGTGAAGATGGAGTGAATTGGGGGACTACCATAACGGTTCATCCGACGGCAGACCAGCCTGCACGGGTGTTTGTCAGGGCGCTTGCAGATACATTGGAGGAAGAAGGCGTTCGCAAATCGATTGCGATTACTAGCGAAGTGTGCGTTGGGTCCGCAAAGAGCGTCTTGACGAAGTCTGTAAATTCTGTAGGCTTGGTTTTCAAGGGTGAAAATAAGTCGAATGCTCAAACGAGTTTTGCTGCTTATCCTTTGACCTATACTGAAGAATTTATCATTGGTTCGAATCAATCGTTCAAATTGAATGCGATTTCTGATAAGGACCTTGATTTGGATACCGTTGTGTTGAATTTCTATGTCAATGGAGTTCTCCAGCAATGGCAGAAGAATACCGATTTTATAGTGGCCGATGGTGCCGTGACGATTGGTAAATCGTTGCCTTTGGGCGGTATACTTACGATTAACGTTCGTTCTAAGAATATTCGACTTGATGATTCTAGGCTGTCCCTTGCATACGAAGATGTAAGTGTTTCTTCGGTGACGGTTGGTGGCGAGAGCGTTTCTTGTGGTTACTCGGACAGTTCTAAGCTCTTCTATGAACTAAACGGCAATGTAATTACGTTCTATAATGCGATTACAAAACAACCGATGACGGTTCATGGTGTTGTTTCTGTTGAGGCGACGCTTCCGGAAAGCTATGTCTGGGAACAGCTTGAAAATGCTGCGGCGACAACATCACAAGCGGAAACGCAAAGAGGAATGCTGAAGATTGATGCTCATGACACTGCGATAGCAGAAACTGCAGGGAGCGGGTTCAATAGCGTTTCTTACAATGTTACGTTTGATGGGACAATTGCCGATGGCAAGAAGGTCTTTGTCAAAATTTCTCCGACCGAATTGCTCGCAAATTCTAATGCCGATGAAAAGAGCCAGCGCTTGAGCATTTCTTGTGCTGGATTCGAGACGGCGGCCGATGGTTCGATTATTCTGAGCTTCGACAGTACGGCTTTGGTGAGAACCATTACCGTAAGTGCGGTTGCGGACGGCGAGGTGGATGACTATGGCTTGACGGAGGTCCCGCAACAAGACGAAAGGATTGAAGATATTGATGGCCCTGTATATGCTTATGGTTATGGCGAGTCTATGAACCTGAATATGGGCGAGCCGGCCATGCTTAATTATAAGCATGTGATTGAATCGGGCGTGGAGGGCCAGAAACCGGAACAGGCAGCAAACTATAATGAGCTCAATAATTTTGAGCAGAATAAGTTGCTCCCGATTGAATTGATGGATGGGTCCATTGCTATTGATTTGTCTACAATTACAGATGAACAGAAAGCTGCTTTGCTGTCTGTTGGAATAGAGTGGAAGGATGACTTGACATCTTCGGAATTCTACACTCAATTTGACCATAAGTCATTTAAGTGGACTAATGAAAGAGAAGATAACTTTGGTACGCAAAGCAACCCTGTTTGGAAAACTGTAACTACAGTTGCTTCGGCATGGTCTCGTATCGAATCGGCATCCGTTGTTCCCGATACTGAGGACCCAAATAAGTTCTATTTGGTCCTTGAATTCGAAGAAGAATTACCTTTGCCGAGTAGTGGCTCGAATTTCGCCTTGATTTCCGTCAATAGGGATTCCTTGTTTGTCGATGAAATGGCATCGGTTGACCGTCTGTTTGTAAACAACCAGAAGAGCGATGCGGATTCTTGGTCGTCTCTTGATGAATTCAAGGCAAATGACAGTAACGAAGCTGAAGGAAAAGTTGATTCTTACGATACTCATGCGTTGCGCTTTACTCATGGGGAACTAGACAATACGAATGGTATCACCGCTGCCCAGATGGAATACGCTGAATACAACCTCGGTACCGGTAAGGATACTGTTGATATCAACAAGACGCTTTACCGCGAGGATGCATTCAGGACTTATACCGTCGTGAATACTGGCAACGCCAAGGATCGTGATGCGGCATTCGGTATTTCGATTGGAAAGGCTGAAATCTCCTCGGATAACTTGACGAATGGTGCAAATTATATTGAGGCTTCTGGTGCCTATAAATATGATTTGATTCCTGCTGATGGTTCTGAAATCAGTGTAATCGGGGATGTTACGGATGTCACTGTTTACGTGCAGGCGGAAATTCGCAAACTGAATAGTGAATCGGAAACAGGTTACGATGTCGTTGGAATCCAGCGTCGTGAAGTTGATGGTTTGTTCTCAAGTACGGAGGGTTTCAAAGTCAAGTATGACTTTATCCTTGCCGAAGGCGAATATATCGGTGAATTCGAGTTCTTCCAGGCTGAATTCGACGATTACATCCGCGTAAACAGCTACAAGGCAGATGTGGCAAGTGCAGACAACGTTATCTGCTCTGGCGTTATTGCCGAGGTTGCTCCGGTTCAAGAAGAAACTGGCGACGATAATGTTGAAACAGGCGATGAACCGGATACCGAAGGTGATGGCGAGGCTACGGAAGGTGGCGAAGGAGCCGTCGAAGGTGATGACGAAGAGACTACACCTGCAGAAGAGGTTGCTGGCTTTGCCTACAGCTATGCGATGGCCGAAAGTGATGTTACTGAATTTGAAAATCGCATGACCACTTTCCAGGCTTGGCAATCTAGTCTCACTTCTGCCGCAAATGGCTATGTCTACGGAATCTTTGTTGACGCCACGATGAGCGATGGCAGCGTGCAACGCCGCTTTGTGACGGAACTGACTGCAAATACGTTCAAGATTTCTCGTGACTTTACTTTGTCCGAAGGTCTGAAGATTGTGTCTCTCAGCTTTGCCTATCGCTTTGAAGGTGATGGCCAGTTGGTTGTCAACGCTCAGGCGGGCCACGACAGAATTGACGCTTCTAGCTCGGATGTCACTCGCAACGATATGGTGGCGTTCGGTGGATTTGGCGACGACTATATCACCATGAACAAGGGTGGCATAGCCTTCGGTGACCGTGGCCAGGTCCGCTACGAAAATGGCCAGGTGAACGGTAAGGATGTCCATGAAACCATTCTCGGTTCTACTGACGGAGACGGCAGCCGCAATGGCGGACTCGACTACACGACGGGAATTGACAAGCGTGCGGAAGAAGACACTAATGAACAGCCGCAATATCGCCTGCAGACCGACGGCGTGAACCGTGATGCCAGCGAAATCCGCTCGATGGACGATAGCAACGAACAGAACGGCATCGACCTCATAAATGTCGGCGGCACGAACAGTGTGGTCATCGGTGGCGACAAGGCTGACGTGATTGTCATTGGTGGCGATAAGAACGTTGCCCTTGGCGATAACGGCCGCGTCTTGTATAACAACGCCCAAAACGACAACGCTGTCTATGGCGATAAGCTCGGCCTAGGTATGCACATTGTCGAAACCACCAGCGATGATATTGGCGATGTCGATAACATTGTTATCGGTGGCGATAAGAACGTGGCTATGGGTGGCGCGAAGGGTGATTCCATTCGCATCACGGGTGCCGACAACGTTGCTATTGGTGACGGTGGTCGCTACACCATTGAAGAAACGCGCCTCTACGCCGAAAGCAAGACCGATGACATCGGTGGCCAGGACTTCATCAGTACGGGTGACGGCAAGAATGCTGTTATCGGTGGTACGGATAAGGACTGGATTTACACGGGTGCCGGTAACGATGCGATCATCGGTGATGGCGGTAAGGTTATCATGGATACCGACCGCAATGCGCTGATGGTCACCAACGAAGGTCGCAATATTAAGCAAATCGACAAGGACGAGCAGGTCTCGATCATTGACGATGATTCTGCCGGTGCCGACCACATTGAGGCTGGCAATGGTGACAACGTTGTCTTTGGCGGTCTCGATTCTGACGATATCACGACGGGCAACGGCCAGGATGTGGTGTTCGGCGACAACGCCTACGCGACATTCCGCGGCAACGCGAACGAGGCGTTCGAACAGGTGGGCGACCGCCAGAACGTCCCGGATGTCTACGAAGAGGCGACCCTCAGCTTCAACTTCCAGGGCGCTTCGCAGACGGGCCTCAATGCGGGTGACTTTGTCGGTGCGTACAATGAACAATACGGCGACGATTACCGCAGCAGCAACTGGAACAACATCTCGGGCTCGCTTGCAGGTACATACGGCAACGATGACCGCGAAGTCGTGAACATGGATAACCTCGATGCGACGGGCGAAAAGTCTGCCGACGAAACCCGCGTGCGCGCAAGCGGCGTGAGCGTGAGCTACGGCGGCATCGAGAGCCATCGCAACACGAGTACGGACAACCGCATCAACCTGCAGGCCTACAACCTTGGCCTCTGGAATGCGCAGTACGACAAGAACGCGAAACTCATGAATTCGGGCCTGATGACGACAGCCCCGAATGCCCAGTGTGAAAATAAACTCGATGTCCAGATGGACGGCCTTGCCCAGTACTTCACCAGCTACAGGGTGGTGGTGTACCTCGACATCCCGGATTCTCATTCTGCGGCAGACAACAGCGTTCGCAAGGTGAGCTTGTATACAAACGATTCGGAAGATCCGATCAAGACCTTCTATGTGAAGGACAATGCTGGCCACAACTTCCATGGTTCCTACGAACGCTCGACTGCCGAAACGGCCGCTTCCGCGATGGAAGCGAACTACGTGGTGTTTACGGTCGATGAGGGCGTTGCTGCCGACCGCATCCGCGTGGTTATCGAGGAAGCGGATGCCAGTGCCCAGAATGGTAAGAACCTCCCGGGCATTGCCGCAATCCAGGTCAGGGGCACGCTCCACAAGCAGGATGTCGCCGCGACGACCGATATCGATTTCGGCGGTAACGATACCATCCGTACCGACCTCGGCGATGATATCGTGGTGGGCGGTACCGGCAGCGACGATATCACCACCTTCGGTGACGAACGCTACGGCATCCACGACAACGACGTTGTCTTCGGCGACAACGCGAAGATTCTGCTTACCGACCGCGACAGCGACGAATCTACGGCTTCGACCATCTCGACTGCGGAATCTGTGGCCATCACGAACATCGATGCGATTTACGATGACCTCATCAAGACCGGCAACGGCAACGATACCGTTGTGGGCGGCGTCGGGGCGGATACGATCAATGCCGAGGCGACTGCGGCCGCCGACACGATGCTGGACGACATCAACGTGCTCTCCATCAACTTTACCCGCGAGCATTCCGATTCTACGGACGCGATTGCGCAGGGTGAGGCGGCAGGCGTCGTGGTGGATACCGACTGGCACAACTTCTACCGCAACGACCGTGGCGTCATTGTATCGGAATCTGTGCGCGGTCAGGAATCCTCTCCCGAGTACAACAACAAGATGAACAGCCTTTCGAACAACCCCACGGCAAGCAATCCGTATGCTGTCGAGGAGGGTGTCGAGGTTCAGCTTTACGGCAAGAACCACGGGCAGCGCCAGACCGTCGCAAGCTTCACAATCGAGAACTACGATGAACTGGATGGTGACACTTCGAACTCGAAGCTGTTCAACACCTACCTTGCGGCACAGCAGAGCGAAGAGATTGTCCTGAAGTTCAAGAACATGAACAGCTTCGTGAGCAATTCGAACAATACGGTTTCTTCGACCTACGACCTCTACATCTACCTCGGTGGCGACAACAACGATACCGATACGTACAACTACCTGTACCAGGTGAAGTTTACGGGTCACAATGGCGAGTCTCAATACCGTTACCTGAACGACTGGACGGGCCACAAGTTCGACGGCGACTACAAGGAGGCGACCTGCTCGTCGCAGACCGAAGCCGAACGCATGCTGCAGATGGCTTTGAACGAGTCGGCCCATGATTCGGCGGCTCCGCGCCTTGAACTGGTGGGCAACTATGTGGTGTTCCGCGGCGTGTCGGGCGATGTCGCCGATATCCGCATCAGGAACATCTACACGAGCTCCGGTCAGCATCCGAAGAACCTCCCGATGATTTCGGCGGTGCAGGTTGTATCGGGCGATGGCCGCTATGCCGGCGAAACGGACCTCGGCGGCGATCACGACAAGGACCTCGTCTATGGCGACGACGCGAAACTCGTATTCGACATGGATGTTCCTTACGATGCCGATGTCGCGGATGTATCGAAGTTCAAGAACCGCGTTATCGAGGCCAAGTCTGTTGCCATCGAACACGATGCGGTGACTTCGATTTCGACCAACGATACGATCACGACGGGCAAGGACCGCGACGTTGTCGTGGGTGGCGAAGGTGCCGATGACATCACGATGGGCGCTGGCGACGATATCGCCCTCGGCGGTAGTGCGAACCTCGTGCTCGAACACAACAACCCGCTGGGCGTGTTCACTCCCAATACCGAGATTGCGCTCGATCAGCATACCATCGACACGACGCAGCACCAGAACTACCTCGACAACGACAACGCGAACAAGTGGCAGTTCCAGAGCCGGCTCGACCAGAACCACATCCAGGGTATCGATACTTCCGTGTCGAACGAAAACGACCGCAAGGATACCATCGATGTTGGCGAAGGCAGGAACCTCACGTCGCAGGGCTCCGACAGCACAGCGCAGCTTGTGGTGCCGAAACCCGTGATTGTCGATGACGACGGGCAAGAGGGCAGTGGAGAAGCCTCTACGCCGACGCCTCCGGTTGTGGCTCCAGACGACGGAACGGTGGTGATTGACCAGGAAGGAACTTCGACCTTGGTTGAAATTGCTGCCGGCGAGACTGTGGAAATCGTGATTACGGATTGGGACGAGGGCAACCAGTATTACCATCCGAACGTTTTCCTGCAGTTGAACTGCTCCGACAACACGAGGCATAAGCTGTCTGTCACCTGGGATGGTCAGCAGACTGACCCGACGGTGTATTTGCAGAACTATGCAGAATTCGACATTCCTGATGTGGCAACTGTCGTGGGTGAACACAAGATTGTCTTGAGAATCACTTCTAGAGACTCCATCTCGCTCATGGCAACTGTTGCTCATCGGTAATCTGTTCTATGGTCCTCGATCAGCAGCGCAAGATATTCCATGAGTCGTGGTACCGCCTTGCGGGGAGCAAGATCTCCCTCAGGGCGAGTGTCCGCGTCCACAGGCAGACCTACCGCGGTGTACTTTGGTACGTACTTTACGAACCGTTTACGAACCAGTATTACCGATTGCCTCGCGGGGCATACGACTTCGTGTCGCGCCTTTCGCCCGACAAGACGGTGGGTGAGGTGTGGAGCGCCATGCTCAAGGGTAGCGAAGGCGAGATGCCCGGCCAGGGCGAAGTCATCGAGATGCTTGCGCAGCTGTACCAGGCGAACATGCTCATGTACACGGGCGTGGACGATGGCGCAAAGCTGTTCGAGCGCAACCGAAAGCAGAAGCAGAAGAAGGTCAAGGCCTCGCTCTTGAACATCTTCTTCTTGAAGGTGCCGCTGTTCGACCCCGATGCCCTGCTCAACAAGCTGCGCTGGCTTATCCGCTTCTTGCTGAGCAAGCCTTTCGCGCTCGTTTGGCTCGCGACAGTTATCGTCGCCGCGACATACGGAATCGAGAACTTCGATGCCCTCAAGGACCAGAGTTCGGGATTCCTTTCGCCGTCGAATATCGGCTGGGTCTACGTGTGTACCGTGTTCGTGAAACTCTTGCACGAATTCGGCCATGCGAGCGTCGTCAAGCGCTACGGGGGCGAGGTGCACACGCTGGGCGTGATGTTCATGCTGCTCGTGCCTCTTCCGTACGTGGATGCGACGGCGAGCTGGTCGTTCCGCAAGAAGTCGAGGCGCGCTCTGGTGGGGGCCGCGGGCATGCTCACGGAATTCTTTATCGCCTCGGTCGCCTTGATTGTCTGGGCGAACCTTGGCGGTGGACTCGCCAAGAACATTGCGTACAACGTTGTTATAATGGCTTCGGTCTCGACCGTGCTGTTCAATATCAACCCGCTCATGCGATTCGACGGCTACTATATCCTGACCGATTTGCTGGACATGCCCAACCTGCAGCAGAATTCGGTACGCCACCTCAAGTACCTGCTGGAGCGTTACGTGTTCTTCAAGCGCGATGCCGAGGCGGTTGCCGAGACCTGGCTCGAACGCGTGATTTATTCGGTTTACGGAGTCGCTTCGTCAATCTACAGGATTTTCCTATTTACGGGGTTCATCGTCACCATCTCGCAGCACTACCTGATACTTTCGTTTATCATGGGGGCCCTCCTTTGCCTGACGATGGTGATTATGCCGGTGGGCAAGTTCCTCAAGTACATCTTCGCAAGCCCCGGGCTTGCGCTGGTGCGTAACCGAGCCGTTTTCGTGACGGTTCTGGTGCTCGGCAGTGCCATATCGCTGCTGTTCTACCTGCCCGTTCCCGACACGTTCAAGGCTCCCGGCGTTATAGAGGCGGCGCGGTACGAAAACACGACGGTGGGCGAGGGCGGCCTTGTTGCCGGTGTGTTCCGCGGCGAAAAGGCGAAGGTCAAGAAGGGCGATACGCTGATGGTCCTCGAAAACCGCGAACTTGATTTTTCGATTGAGGAGAAGCGCGCTCAGGTGAGGGAGGCCGTGCAGGCCTACTACCAGGCGCTGGACCGCGCTCCCGAAAATATGCTGCCGCTCGAAAAGCGGCTGGGCGTGCTGAGGCAGGAACTGGGCGACCTGCTGCGCTACCGCGACAAGTTGACGCTTGTGGCCCCGATGGACGGCATTTGGGACGTGAAGAACCCGGACGAGTACGTGGGCCGCTTTATGCAGCGTGGCGATTCGATGGGGATGGTGCTCGACACGACCGCGTTTGACTTTTTGGCGGTAGTGAGCCAGGAGGAGGTCTCTCGCCTGTTCACGGAAAAGCCGCGCAAGGTTTCGGTGCGGCTCAGTGGCGACGCCTTTACCGAAATCCCTGTCGATAGCGTTTCGGCTATTCCTGCGGCGCGTGACCGCTTGCCTTCCGCTGCGCTCGGGTGGCTCGGCGGTGGCGAAATCGAGACGCGCGCCTCGGCCGATGTGGGGGATGGGTATGGCGAACGTACTGCGGAACCCGTCTACCTGGTTCGTGCGACAATCAACAAGGACGATGCGGCACTGTCGGGCATTGATTGGGCGCACGGCCGTTCGGGCAAGATTCGTTTCCATTTGAAGGATACCCCGCTTGCCCTGCAGGGAATCCGCAAGGCGCGCCAGGCCCTGCAAAAGTACTACAAGATGTAATATGAACCTTACCGATAACTACCGACTGACATCTTGCAAGCAAGTGAAAAAAATCCCGACGGGCCTCGATGCCCTGATGTCGCGGATGGTCGGAAAGTTCAAGGGCCGCAGGGGAGTGCTGCGTGGGCTTTTGAAGGATGCCCGGAGTATCGACCTGTGGAGCCGTTCGTTTACGCAGCTCGACGATGCCTCCCTGAAAAAGCGCATGGCCGACATGCAGGCCGAACTCAAGCGCCCCTTCGCGAAGAGCGCTCTCCTGAAGTCGTTTGCCCTGGTGCAGGAGGCCGTGTCGAGGACTCTCGGGTATCGGCCGTATATCGAGCAGTTGACGGGAGCGCTTGCGCTATACCGCGGGTATGTCGCCGAAATGTCGACTGGCGAGGGCAAGACGGTTACGGCCGCCATGTGTGCCGCCGTGCGGGGCTGGAGCAAGCGCCCGTGCCACGTGATTACGGCGAACGACTACCTGGCTGCACGCGATGCCGAAATCATGAAGCCGCTCTATTCGTATTGCGGGGTGAGCGTCGGGGCGGTAACGGGTACGATGAAGCCTGCGGAGAGGCGCGAGGGCTATTCGGCCGACGTGACTTATTCTACGGCGAAAGAAGTGCTGGCAGATTTTTTGCGCGACCGGATTGCGATGGGGAATTTTCAGGATTTTGGCAAGCGGCTCGTTTGCGCCACGACCGTGAATATGGAACGCCTGAAGTCGAACCTGGTGCAGCGCGGGCTTTATACGGCCATAGTCGACGAGGCCGACAACGTGCTGATTGACGAGGCCGTGACCCCGCTGATTATTTCGCGCGAAAAGAAGAACGACGAGTTCAACGAAGCGTGCCGCCTTGCATACAAGGTATCCGAAAAGCTGAAGCGCCGTACGGATTACGAGGTGGACTACAAGAACCGCACCATACGCTTTGTTGTCGATATGGGATCCCGCCTGGACGATATCGGCGAAGAGATTTCGTTTGCCCGTGCCGGTTTTTTGAAGGATCTGGTGCGGCAGGCGCTTGTGGCCCGCGAGCTGTTCGAATGTGGCCGCCATTACGTTGTCGAAGAGGGCAAGGTGGTGATTGTCGACGAATCGACAGGCCGCAAGATGCCCATGCGCTCGTGGAACGGCGGGCTGCACCAGATGATAGAAATCAAGGAAGGGCTCGAAATGAGCGGCCTCAAGGAAACAGAGGCGCGAATGAGCTTCCAGCGCTTCTTTAGGCTCTACAGGAATTTCTCGGGCATGACGGGTACCGGCAAGGAGGCCTCCGCCGAATTCTGGACGATATACGGGGCTGCCGTGGTATGTATCCCGAATCACCGCAAGAGCAAGCGCAAGGTGTCGCACCTGAAGACTTTCGCAAGCAAGGACGCCAAGCGCCGCGCCATCGTGAAGGAGGTCATCCGCATGCACGAGAAGGGCCGCCCCATCCTGATTGGCACGAAGGACATAGACGAAAGCGAATACCTTGCCTCGGCCATCGAATCGAAGGGCCTGCATTGCCGGATTATCAATGCGGTTCGCTGCGAGGAAGAGGCTGCCATCGTGGCCGAAGCGGGCAAGTTCGGGGCCATTACGGTCGCGACGAACATGGCCGGCCGCGGTACCGACATCAAGATTCCGGACAGGGTCAAGAAAATCGGCGGGCTCCACGTTATTGCGACGGAATGCAACCCTTCTTCGCGCATTGACCGCCAGCTTTTCGGCCGTTCGGCACGCCAGGGCGACCCGGGGAGCGTGAGCCACTACGCCTCGTTCGAAGACGATGTGCTGCGCCGTAACCTGCCGAACGCGCTTGCCGTGGCGTTCAGGCACCTTGGACCCTTTTCCGCCCTTTCGGTGCGCTGGGCGCAGCATCGGGCGGGCAGAAAGGCTTACCAGAGCAGGCTTTCGGTACAGCGCACCGATACGTGGCTTGAGGATTCGCTCGGGTTCAGCGGGAACTAGTCCCGAACCGCCCCTGCCGGTCGAGGGTGCTCCTCAAGGAGGTCTTCGGGGGGTAAAAAGTCGATTTTTCACATTTCTACTACACAAAGACCTCGGTTTTTTGTATCTTTGACGCCAGCAAAGCACCACCCAGAAGGTGGGTAGCAATTTCACAATAAACAAAAGGATCCAATAATGGCTCTCAAACTCGGTATCAATGGTTTCGGCCGCATCGGCCGTATGGTGTTCCGCGCTGCTGTGGAAAACTTCTCCAAGGACATTCAGGTTGTCGGTATCAACGACCTTCTCGACGTTGACTACCTCGCTTACATGCTGAAGTACGACTCCGTGCACGGCGCTTTCAAGCACGACGTGTCTTTTGAAGGCAACTTCCTCATCGTTGACGGCAACAAGATTCAGGTGTTCGCCGAAAAGGATCCGACCAACATCACTTGGGGTGCCCTCGGTGTTGACGTTGTCGTGGAATCCACTGGCTTCTTCCTGACCGACGAGCTCGCTCGCGCCCACATCAAGGCCGGTGCCAAGAAGGTCATCATGTCCGCTCCGTCCAAGGACGCTACTCCGATGTTCGTCTACGGTGTGAACCACCAGACCTACGCTGGTCAGGACATCATCTCCAACGCTTCCTGCACCACGAACTGCCTCGCCCCGATGTCCAAGGTCCTCAACGACAAGTTCGGCATCAAGCGTGGCCTCATGACCACCGTTCACGCTGCTACTGCTACGCAGAAGACCGTCGACGGCCCGTCCAAGAAGGACTGGCGCGGTGGCCGCGGCATCCTCGAAAACATCATCCCGTCTTCTACGGGTGCTGCTAAGGCCGTGGGCAAGGTTCTCCCGCAGCTCAACGGTAAGCTCACTGGTATGAGCCTCCGCGTTCCGACCTCTGACGTTTCCTTCGTCGACCTCACTGCCGAACTCGAAAAGCCGGCTACCTACGAAGAAATCTGCAAGGCCATGAAGGAAGCTTCTGAAGGCGAACTCAAGGGCATCCTCGGTTACACCGACGAAGCTCTCGTCTCTACCGACTTCCGCAACGACGCTCGCACTTCCATCTTCGACGTCAAGGCTGGTATCCAGCTCGACCCGACCTTCGTGAAGGTTTGCGCCTGGTACGATAACGAATGGGGCTACAGCAACAAGGTTTGCGAAATGGCCCGCGTCATCACCAAGTAATTCTCTAGCGAGTTTTACAGGAAGGCTCCGCTTCGGCGGGGCCTTCTTTATATATTAAAGTATCTTATATATCGATGCGGGTTGAAATTTTTTTCTCTTTTTTTCGGTGCTATCCCTTGCCAACATATGTTTCGTTAGGTATCTTTGTGGCATGATGAACTTTGTGACATGTGCAACTCTCAACCGTCGTTGGTGGCGCGGACTCTGACATAGAGCCCGGTATTTGTCGCAAATCACCCAAGATTTTAAGCAAAGGCTTCCGGACTCGCGGAGGCCTTTCTCTTTTACCAAAATCGTTGAAATCCTCCGGGACCCAAGCCTTTGCCTACCCGAACACTAGGAAAAAGTTTTAAACCAGAGGATAAAATGACCAACATATCAAAGTCGCCGAACAAACCGGCCAACCACATCACCCAACAGCCTGGCTACGAACCGCGTACTGATAGCATCTACGTGGCACTGCCCGGTGAACGTTACACCCCGTTTTCGCTCGGCAAGAAGCTCGGTGCGAAGGCCATCTTTGAATCCGCGAGTTTCTCGCACGGCCGTAGCCGTTACTCCACCTTGATGGTGGACGAGGGCTTCCGTCTGCGCCAGAACGACAACGACGTGAGCATAATCATTGACGGCAAGGAAAGCACCTTCCTCAAGGAAGGCGAGGGCGATATTCTCGATGCCCTCACGCTGATTTCTGCCGAAAACACGGTGCCGCCCAACCAGATTCCGATTCCCTCTTCGGGCGTAGGCTACCTCGGCTACGAATTCTGCGCCCGCTGCGATACCATTCGCCTTGCCCCGCAGGTGGACGAACTCAACATTCCCGAAGCGGAATTCCTGGTGGGTCACATCTACATCGTGTTTGACCACTTTACCGAAAAGCTTCACTTGTTCGCTCTGAACTATGAAGAGCACCAGATTGACTTGAAGGCGGCCATCGAGAACGTGAAGGCCCGCCTCGCGGATTTGGACTTCAGCTACCTCGCTCCCGAACCGCAGTACGGCAAGGGCATTACGATGACCGACCTGGAACAGTCCCGCAAGGAATACGTGGAAAAGGTCGAAGCCCTGCAGAAGCATATTGTCGCCGGCAACATCGTGCAGGCGGTACCGTCCCGCCGCATCCAGTTTGCAAGCGACATCGCGGCGCTGGATATTTACCGCAGGCTCCGCACGGTGAACCCGTCTCCGTACATGTTCTTCCTCGATTACGGTACGCACCAGTTTATCGGTGCCTCGCCCGAAAGCCTCGTGCGTGTGCGTGAAGGCATTGCGACGATTCACCCGATTGCAGGTACCCGTCGCCGCGGCAAGGACGATGCCGAAGACGAAGCCCTGATGAAGAACCTGAAGGGCGACCCGAAGGAACGCGCCGAACACCTGATGCTCGTGGATTTGGCCCGTAACGACCTCGGCCGCGTCTGCGAAGCCGGTACGGTGGAAACCACCAAGTACATGGAATGCGAAAAGTTCAGCCACGTGATTCACCTGGTCTCTGACGTGCAGGGCAAGGTTTCCAAGACCAAGAAGGCGATTGAAGTGCTGCGTTCCAGCTTCCCGGCAGGTACGGTGAGCGGCGCTCCGAAAATCAGCGCTATCGAAATCCTTTCTGGCCTCGAAAAAGTCAAGCGTCGCTTCTATGCCGGTGCGGTGGGCTACATGGAATCCGACGGCGACTTGGATTTCTGCATCGCTATCCGTTGCTGCCTCAAGCAGGGCAAGACCATCAGCCTGCAGGCCGGTGGTGGCATTGTCGCGGCCAGCAACGCCGACCGCGAATTTGAAGAAACGAACGAAAAGCTCGGAGCAATCAGAGCCGTACTGGAGGGGGAAAATTAGACCTTCCTATTACTGTCACTCTGGAGCCGAAGGCGATAGAGTCCATGGATCCTATCGAGTCCTACGGACTCTCCAGGATGACACATCCCCGAACTACAAACCTTTTAAAATTCGGATTAGAAAAATGATCATTATCATCGACAACTACGACTCTTTTACATACAACGTCTATCAGGCGCTTGCAAAAATCACTAACGAAGAAATCCGCGTGCTCCGTAGCCGCGAATGCACCGTCGCCGACATCGAAAAGCTGAACCCGAGCCGCCTCATCGTGAGCCCGGGACCGGGCCGCCCCGAAGATGCGGGCGTCTCCGTGGAAGCTATCAAGCACTTTGCGGGCAAGCTCCCGATTCTCGGCGTTTGCCTCGGCCACCAGGCTATCGGTTATGCCTTCGGCGCAAAGATTGTGCAGGCCAAGTTCATCAAGCACGGCATCGCCGAAGAAATCGACCTGGACGGCAAGGGACTTTTCCGCACTATCGGCAAGAAGAACATCTTCACGCGTTACCACAGCCTGGTCGTTGACGAAGCGACGCTCTCTCCGGATTTCGAAGTGACCGCCCGCGCTACCGACGGCGACATCATGGGCATTCGCCACAAGACGCTCCCGATTGAAGGCGTGCAGTTCCACCCGGAATCTATCGCCAGTGGCCGTGCCGACGAATTCTTCAAGGCGTTCCTCAACTACCGTCGCGAACCGCTTGACGTGCGTGGGATCTTGAACACGCTTACCGAAGGCAAGGACTTGAGCCGCGAAACCGCCGAAATGTTCATGGAAGACTTGACCGACGGCATCATGGACGAACGCCAGATGGCCGCAATCCTTACCGCACTTTCGAGCAAGGGCCCTGTTGCCGATGAAATCGCCGGCTGCGCGAAGGTTTTGAGCAGCAAGAAGCGCAAGTTCCCCTACAGCGGCGACGAACTCACCGACATTGTGGGTACCGGTGGCGACGGCAAGGGCAGTTTCAATGTGAGCTCGCTCTCCGGCCTGATTGCTGCAAGCTGTGGCGCAAAAATTGCAAAGCACGGCAACCGCGCGGTTTCTAGCAAGTCCGGTGCCGCCGACTTCTACACGGCCGCAGGCTTCAAGCTGGACATGGTTCCCGAAAAGGCGGCCTCCGTCATCGACAAGACGAACTTTGTGTTCCTGATGGCTCCGGTCTACCACAGCGCCATGCGCTTTGCGGGCCCGGTTCGTGGCGTTCTCGGCGTGAAGACCATCATGAACCTGCTCGGCCCCCTCACGAACCCGGCCGAAGCCAAGTACCTGATGCTCGGCGTCTATAGCACGACCGTGCTGGAACCGTTCACCAAGGCGGCGAAGGCCCTCGGCGCAAAACGCGTGATGGTCGCCATCAGTGACGACGGCTATGACGAAATTTCTCCGTGCGTGCCGACGACCATCGCCGAAATCCTGGAAGATGGCGAGTACAAGACTTACCGCATCGACCCCAAGGACTTCGGCATCCCCTCCGTGGATCCCGAAGACCTCGCCGGCGGTACGGGAGTCGACAACTTCAACCTCGCTCTCGACGTGCTGAACGGCAAGGGCCGCCCGGGCATCAAGTACGCTTGCGCCCTGAACGCCGGTGCCGCCCTCTACATCAGCAAGAAGGCGGCCAGCATCAAGGAAGGCTTCGACAAGGCCATGAAGGCGATGGAAGACGGCTCCGTTCTGAAGAAGATCGAGGAAGTCAAGGCTGCAACGAATTCGTAAAGGAGATGCCCTGTCATCCTGGAGGCCGCAGGCCGATAGGATCCACCGGTCATGACAATGGCAAAAACATGAGCGAAGATATTCTTGCAAAAATCGTGCGCATGCGCAAAGCCGACATCGAACGGCTGGGTCTGAACTTTGGCATCGAAATCCCTGAAAAGCGTCGCGTTGGCCATACGGAATTCCTCGGCAACGCGGGTGCGATTCTCGAGGTCAAGCGAGCATCGCCTTCGAAGGGCGATATCGCTCCGGATCTGAATCCGGTAGGGCTCGCGACGACTTATGCCGAAGCGCATGCCCAGGCGGTTTCGGTGCTCACCGAAGGCAATTTCTTTAAAGGCTCGCTCCGCGACCTGATTGCGGTTGCAGACCTGATGGAAAAGCGCCGCCAGCAGGGGCTACACGCCTGCGCCGTGCTCCGCAAGGATTTCTTGCTCTACGAAGACGAAATCGACATCGCTCACCGTTGCGGCGCCGATGCTGTGCTCCTCATTGCCCGTATTCTGGATGACGAGCAGCTTGTACGCATGGCGAAGCGGGCGCAGTCTTTCGATATGCAGGCTTTTGTAGAAGTCCGCGAAAAGGACGACTTCCGCAAACTTTCTGTTGTCACGAGCGCACTCGGAGCCGATGCCGCAAAGACGATTGTTGCAGGCGTGAATTCTCGCGACCTGGCTACGTTCCGCACCGACCCGCTGGTCCCCGCAAGCGTCCGTAGCAGGCTCCCGGCGAAAGCTGTTTTTGAATCGGGTATCCACACGCCGGCCGACGCCGACTATGCGCGTAGCCTTGGCTTTACGGGAATTCTCGTGGGGGAGGCGGTTGCCAAGAATCCGCCGCTCGCAAAAGAAGTTGTGGCCGCGTTCGAAAGCGGGCGCGAAAATGCTCGTGGCAAGTTCTGGAAAAAATTCGCGGAACGACGCGCTACCCGCCGTCCCCTTGTAAAAATCTGCGGCATCACCCGGGTCGAAGACGGCCTATTAGCTGCCGACCTGGGTGCCGACATGCTGGGATTCGTGTTCAGCAACACCAAACGCCTGACTACCGAAGAATTCGTGCGCAGTTTCGCTGAAAAAATTCGCTCTAATTTGTCATTCCCGCGCAGGCGGGAATCTCCGCTCCTCATCGGTGTCATTACCGACCCGAATTCAGAGGAGGGAAAAGCCGCCATCAGGCTCGCCTGCGAGGGTGTTCTCGACGCAGTCCAGTTCCACGGCATTACGCCTCCTGCCGACGCCGACTATGCGCATTACTGCGCTGCCCGCGTAGGCGAAACCTCTGACTTCGAACAAGTTTCGGCCCTCCGCTCCCACGGTGAACCCCGCATCTTGCTCGATGCGAAAGTCGAAGGCATTCCCGGCGGCACCGGAAAGACCATTCCCGAAAACCTGCTTCGCGAAAAAGCAGGAGACATCCCGCTCTGGCTTGCCGGCGGCATCACGCCCGAAAATGTCGGCACAATTTGCGAAAAGTTCCACCCCGAACTTATCGATGTCTCCAGCGGTGTCGAAGACGCTCCCGGAATCAAGGACCCCGAGAAATTGCGGGCGCTGTTTGAAAAGTTGTCGGTCGAATAATTCCGTAATGCAAAGACCCTCCATTGGAGGGTCTTGTAAGTTTATTACTTCAATAATTCCTTTGCCAAGGGCGTCAGAAATTTTTCAGCATCATTGAGCGGGATACAAAAACCGTCAATGTCTTTTGAATCTTTTGACACGCAGACCTGTATTTTCTTGTTGTCGTCCTGCTTGAAGAAAACCCGGTTGTCTTTATCGTTCAGTGCCTTTGCAAAACCCTTGTTGGTGATTTTTGCCTTGACGACAAGGTCTGAATTTTCCAAGCATGTAGGACCTTCGTTATCGTCGGGGCATAAATTCATGCAATCAAATTCCGTTCCGTTGTTCTTGACAACGTAATGCTCTCCTTCATACCCGGAAGCACCCATGTTTGTGCCATTGAAACACGATGTAACACGGCTGTTCTGGAAATCCGCCCACCACTCGGCACGTGCCATAGTCCCGTCGCAATAACCGGATTGACCGCCTTGACAATCAGAGACGCATCGGACTGACATGGCGCCTTTCTTGGAATAATCGGCGTTGCCGAATTTTTTGGAGGATTGACTCCAGAACCAATAATGCGCTTTGCCTTTGTCCTTCTCGGTCCCGGTCCAGAAGTCGGCGCGGACTCCCTTTAATTCAAACTTGCCCTTGGCATTCTTGAATCCTCCGAGGAACTTGGGAATGTGCAGCGCGTCATAGCCTCGCCAGTATTCATGTTCGTTTTCGATGGTGGAACCATTGTCGACTAGCTCTTTCCATTCATCGAATGTTGGAATATGCCAGCCTTCAGGACATGCTTTCTGTGCGGATTCCCAAGTGTACAGGCGACCGAACTGCTCGCAGTTGCTCTCGTCGTTTTCGTAGCAGAAGCTTCCTGGCAATTTTATGTTCATGTTGGCCGTCATCCATGGCTGGAATCGAATCTCTATGGTGCCGTATGTTTTTCCATCCCTGGAATCAGTAAAAGGAACGCCTTCGCCAGTTTGGGCAAAAGCGCCTGCAATAAGTGAAAATACTAGGCAAGTAAGCGATTTTGCGTCCATATAAATCTCTTGTGTTTATCGCCGCGTTGTAGTCTTAGTATTCGATTTCCACACCGAGCATGTCAGAAAGGCATGGGTAGAATTCCTCGTCGTTGTCGACTTGATATTTATGAGGATAGCCGGGCGTTTTCTTCATGTATTTGCTCATGTCATCGGCATTGCACAGGGATTCGGGAATCTGCAGCATCTTGCTTACCTTCTTGAAACTAGATAGGCAGGTCTTGCTTCCGGATGTGTAGGTGACCTCTCTCGTAGCGACATTTTCCTTGTCAATGCTCATGGATATCGTTGCCGTCACGGACTTGCCGTTCGCCTTGAACTTGACCGTGTTGCAATCGGATGATGATACGGAATACTCTTCTACATCGTTGTAATCGAGGAGGTCTTCAATATCATATTCAAGGTCTTCTGCCGGGCAATAGTTCTTCTCCATTTCCCAGGACATGGTAAGATTGCTTTTGGAAACATCCAGAACGTAGATTGTCGAGTTGCTTTCTTCGTCTTCTTTATTGTTGTCGCAGTCAATTTCGCCATCTTCGTAGCGGCAGCGTTCCGTAGTTGTTTTCCATGTCCCGAAAATGTTGCCTTTGTTGCCTCCGGCCATTACTTGGCTGCTTTCCGAGTCTTCGGCCTCTTCTCCGTTCCATTCGTAATGCTTGTCGGCTGTGTTGCCGTCCGCGAATACGACTAGCTTGTTTCCGACAAATTTGTAGTGGTACCAGGACGTGTCCACGTTCTCGTCCCAGCGTGTGTTGCTTTCGCTGACATAGCAACGGTCGTGAATGATGCCGAAGGTCTGCTTGTCTTCGTGAAGGATGTATTTGTTTCCGCTAGCTGCCGGAGAACTGCTGCTATCATCGCCACAGGCGACAAACATCATAATCCCTGCAAGGGTAAGCGTGTATTTGAGGGGCGTCTTCATATATTTTGCTCTTTCTTTTTATAGGGTGATTGTTCAAGTATTGAAAATAAACAAAAGTTTACCCGAGCGGGAGTTTTTTTTGCAAAAAAGCTCAAAAATGAGGATTATCACAGATTTTTTTACAAAAATATGACATTAACCTATTGACAGACAACGAATTAGTATATATATTGCATAACATAAAGATGAAACGGGCAATCCGCTCTGGCCGCTTGCGGCAGGGTTCTCACGAAAAGGGATTCAGGACTTGCCTTTTCATCAAGTGTTTAGTAGAAGGCTTCCTGGTGATGGAAGCCTTCTTTTTTTTCTTTTTTCTCCGAACCACCCCTTGCCACCAAAAAGAGACATTCCTAATTTTGGGTACATGAAGATGAATGCAGTAATCCGTTTCAACCGTTGGTGGTGGGGCTCTACGAAATAGAGTCCGGTTTGCTGTTTTCATCAAGTGTTTGCAACAAATAAATGAATAAGGCTTTCGGACTCCCGAAGGCCTTTAATTTTTACCCATAACCAAGATTTTTAACCCCAACCACTAACCACTGCTCACAAACCCTATGACCTCCACAACTTCTAACAACGGTTTCTTTGACAAGTTCGGCGGCAAGTATGTTGCCGAAATCATCCGCCGCCCGCTCGACGACCTCGAAGCGGCTTTCTACAAGTACATCCACGATCCGGAATTCCTCGAAGAACTCCGAATCATCCAACGCGATTACATCGGGCGCGAGACTCCGCTGTATTACGCTCCGACGGCAACGGAACTGTTGGGTGGCGCCCAGATTTACATCAAGCTCGAAGGCCTTGCCAACACAGGCGCCCACAAGATAAACAACGCCATCGGCCAGTGCCTCTTGGCCAAGAAGATGGGCAAGACCCGCATCATTGCAGAGACGGGTGCCGGTCAGCACGGGCTCGCCACCGCAGCCGCTTGCGCAAAACTTGGTCTTGAATGCGTTGTCTATATGG
Source organism: Fibrobacter sp. UBA2449 (assembly GCF_002342555.1). Classification (NCBI taxonomy): domain Bacteria; kingdom Pseudomonadati; phylum Fibrobacterota; class Fibrobacteria; order Fibrobacterales; family Fibrobacteraceae; genus Fibrobacter; species Fibrobacter sp. UBA2449. The sequence continues at coordinate 68,872 of NZ_DDQF01000022.1, read as the reverse complement.
GCGAGGTGGACGTTCGCCGTCAGCAGCCGAATGTGGCGACCATGGAAATGTACGGTGCGAAGGTCGTGCCGGTCACGAGCGGCAGTCGCACTTTGAAGGATGCTGTGAACGAGGCGATGCGCGACTGGGCCACGAATTTCAAGAACACTCACTACGTGCTGGGTTCTGCTCTCGGCCCGGCTCCGTTCCCGGATATCGTTCGTACGTTCCAGTCGATTATCGGTGAAGAAGTCAAGCGCCAGGCTGCCGAGCGCAACATCGATATTGCGGCCGTTGTCGCTTGCGTGGGAGGCGGTAGCAATTCCATCGGCGTGTTCACTCCGTTCATTAACGATGCGAACGTGCGCCTGATTGGTGCCGAAGCCGGTGGCATCGGCCCGAACGTGGGCGAGAACGCTTCCCGCATGACGGGCAACGCTAGCCGCGAAGGTATCGTGCAGGGCTACAAGAGTCGCTTCCTCATCGATGAAGACGGCCAGTCGCTGCCGACCCGCTCCATTTCGGCAGGTCTCGACTACATGGGAATCGGGCCGCAACTCGCCGCCCTCGGTGAATCGGGCCGTGTGGAATTCACGAGCATTCTCGACAAGGAAGCTCTGGAAGCCGTGAAGTTCTTTGCCCGCAATGAAGGCATTCTCTTTGCGCTCGAAAGTGCGCACGCAGGTGCCGCCGCCATGAAGATTGCGAAGGAACTCCCGAAGGACAAGGCGCTCGTCATCAACATGAGTGGCCGCGGCGACAAGGACATCTTTATCACGAGCCCGGTATTCCGCCCCGAAAAGTGGAAGGAATTCCTGAAGGCCGAACTCAAGCGCCTCGACAACAACGAGGACATCCACGACGCGGAGATAATGAATAATTGATGATTGATAAATGATAATTGATGATGAATAATTTCACTTTTCACTAGAACATTTCAATCAAAGAGTTATCACTATGAATTTAATGTCTCATCTCATTGCCGGGTTTCCGGACGCAGAAACTTCTATCGCCATCGCCGACGCCCTCGTGAAGGGTGGCGCGAACATCCTTGAAATCCAGCTCGCCTTCAGTGACCCGAGTGCCGACGGTCCGGCCATCCAGACGGCATCGACCATTGCTCTTGACAAGGGTTATTCCACCAAGCAGGGTCTTGAAATCGTGAAGAAGATTCACGAACGCCACCCCGAAACGCCGATTTACATCATGACTTACGGCTCGCTTGCTTTTACGCCGGGTATAGACAACTTTGTACGTATGTGCAAGGACTCGGGTGTTTCCGCATGCATCATTCCGGACTTGCCGTTCGATTGCGACGAAGGCCTGACTGAAGCTTGCAAAAAACACGGCCTCGAAAACATCCCGGTGGCGGCACCCAGCATGACCAAGGAACGCCTCGAAACGATGGCATCCAAGGGCTTCAAGTACATCTATGCCGCTCTTCGCGCGGGTACGACCGGCAGCGAAACTACCATTGACCAGGCGACACTCGACTTTATCGACACGGTCGGCAAGGGCGGTGCCAAGGTTCTCGGCGGTTTCGGCATCCGTAACGGCGAACAGTCCAAGGTGCTCAGCAAGCACGTGTATGCCGTGGTTGCAGGCTCCGTGTTCGTGAACATCGTCCTCGCCAACGCAGATACCGCTGAAGGCCGCAAGAAAGCCATCGCCGAAATCGAAGCGAAGGCCCGCGAACTTGTCGGATAAAATCGGAATTCAAACGGTCTCGTTCGAATACTGAATTTGAATCTAAATACAAAACGGCCCCGGCGATTGCCGGGGTCGTTCTTGGTTTTTGGTGGGAGTTTACATGTTGCTGAAGATCTGGAATCCGCTGTAGGATTCTTGTCCGTGTTCGCTTTGGTCGAGGCCGCGGAGTTCTTGCCTTTCCGTGACGCGCAGGCCCATTGTCTTCTTGATGACGAAGAAAATCAGGCTAGCGCCGGCGAAGCAGGGCAGGGCGTAGGCGGCAACACCGATGAGCTGCGTGAGCACGCTGTAATCGCCCGTCATGTCAAAGATACCCACGGCAATCGTACCCCACACGCCGTTCACCAGGTGAACAGAGAGGGCACCGACCGGGTCGTCCAAGTGAAGGCGGTCGAACATGAATACTGCGCCGACTACGAGTACGCCAGCGATGGCACCGATAATCCAGGAAGAGAGCGGGGTTACCACGTCTGCACCGGCAGTGATTGCCACGAGGCCGGCAAGGCATCCGTTCAGCGCCATGGTGGCGTCGGGCTTCTTCGAGACGATCCAGCTCGTGAGCGTCGCGGTAATGATACCCGCGACGGCGGCGAGGTTCGTGGTCACGAGAATCCAGCTAGTAGCCTTCGGGTCGCCACTGAGTGCGGAACCTGCGTTGAATCCCCACCAACCGAACCACAGCATGAATACACCGATGGTTGCAAGCGGAATGTTGTGTGCCGGGATGGCGTGTACCTTGCCGTTCACGTACTTGCCGATACGGGGTCCGAGAATCATCACGCCGGCGAGAGCCGCCCAGCCGCCCACGGAGTGCACGAGGGTAGAACCCGCCAGGTCGTGGAAACCAGCCTTGCCGATGGTCGAAAGCCAGCCGCCGCCCCATGTCCAGCTACCCACAATCGGGTAGACGAAAGCCACGTAGACAATGGTGAAGACCAGGAAGGAATTGAGTTTCACACGTTCGGCCACGGCGCCCGAGACAATCGTTGCTGCGGTCGCTGCAAACATTGCCTGGAAAAGCCAGTCTGCAAACAAAGTAAAGTGGCCGTTGTAGGCGGAGGTGAAACTGGCCGGATTCGCCCAGTCGCCAATGCCAAAGCCCGCGAAACCGAGAATCCCGTTGAAGGTTCCCGGATACATGAGGCCGAAGCCTAGCAGGGCGTACATCGTGATGCCTATGGCGGGGACCGCGATGTTCTTGAAGGCGACGTTGGCAGCGCACTTGGCGCGCACGAGGCCCGCTTCAACGCAGGCGAATCCAAGACCCATGATGAACACCAGCATGGCGCTGATCATGATCCAGATGTTTTCTGTCATAAAGATTGCGTCGCTGACAGGTACGACTTGTGTAACTTCGTTCATTCTTTAAATCCTTTTAATAAATCTTTTGTCTGTAGGCGCGGAGCGCCGTTCTTTCGTCTAACCGATTGCCTCCGGGCCCGTTTCTCCGGTGCGGATGCGGATGCACTGTTCAAGGCTTGTGACGAAAATCTTTCCGTCACCGATTTCGCCAGAGCGCGCGCCCTTGATGATGGCGTCGATGCAGGGCTGCACAAAGTCATCGTTCACCGCAATCTTGAGGCAAATCTTCTTGAGCAAGTTCACCTCGGTCACCACGCCGCGGAAGCGCTGGTTATAGCCCTTCTGCTGGCCGCAGCCGAGCACGTTGGTAACTGACATCTTGAAAATGTTGTTTTCGTAAAGCGCTTGCTTCACGAGATTCAGTCGTTCGGGTTGGATGTAGGCCGTAACGAGTTTCATTTTTTTTGTCCTTGTTTGATTCCAAGGAATTTTGGAATTCACCCCTTCTATGCAAAGAGCGTGCCAATTTGGATTTATATGGAAAATTTTTTGAAATTACGGCGTTTTTGCGCAAAAAGACGACCGGTTTCCTTGGATGGCCGAATGAAATTTTCAAAAATTTGTTTTACGGAATTTGAAATTATGGCTGAAATTGTAAAACCTTTCGACTGCAGACAAAAATGTATATTTGGTTTATGGCCTCACAGACGATTAAAATTCAATATCTCGACGATTCTATCACGCGCCTCACGTATGTGGGTGGCAAGTCTGACTGGATTGACCTCGCCGCGGCGGAGACCGTGACGCTCAAGGCGGGGGAGTTCAGGCTCATTCATCTGGGGGTCGCGATGAAGTTGCCCGAGGGCTACGAGGCGCATATCGCCCCGCGCAGTTCCACGTTCAAGAACTTCGGCATTCTGCAGGCGAATTCCGTGGGCGTGGTGGATTCGAGCTATTGTGGCGCAAACGACTGGTGGAAAATGCCGGTGTACGCCACTCGCGACGTGACCATCGAGAAGGGGAGCCGCATCGCTCAGTTCCGCATCATGGAACAGCAGCCCACGCTTACCTTCGAGGAAGGCGCTCTCGACGGCGCCGACCGCGGCGGCTTCGGCAGCACGGGAATCTGTTAAAACTCAATCTTGTCTAGAACAATCTGTTCTGAATCTTGCTGCAAGAACATGACCATGTAGATGGGCAGATACGTCACCTTTCCCTTTCGGGAAACATTGCAGTTTGCAAAGACGAAGCCTTCTTGCATTTGGTATTCGGAATTCGCAAGACAGTTGTTCATGGCGGAATGGATGGTGTAATCTTTGCCGCTTTTCACTTCGATGGGCAATGCTCGGTTGTTGTATTCAATTACAAAATCCAGTTCGCCCAGGCGATTTGAATTGTAATAGTAAAGCCGGAACCCTTTTGAATAGAGTTCCTGAGCAATGGCGTTTTCGTAGATTCCGCCGGCATTCAGGTTCTGATTTTTTGTCAGCAGCATGGACTTCGTGTTCATCCCGTATTCCGAAGTGAGCATGCCGACATCCGCAAGGTAAAGCTTAAACAAACTGCTTTTCTCGTTCAGCTTTAATGGAATTCTCGGTTCGGTGCTGTTGAAAACAGAAAGTGCGACGCCAGCGTTTTTCAGCCAGAGGAATGTACTTTGTACACGCTCAAAATGGAGCCCTTTTTTCAGGTCCGTCACAATGTACCGGCGGTTCTGTTTCAGAAGTTCCGCAGGAATCAGTTCGTAAGCGTTTGTCAGCAACAAACGCTTGTCTTCTGTTTCGTATTGGGTAAAGTCGAGCTTGTACTGACTCAGGATGTCGCGATGGATACGCATGACATCGTTCAAGTTGCTGTTGTCCGCAAAGTTGCTCACGGCCTCCGGCATGCCGCCCACGATAAGGTAGCGCGTGAACAGGTCCAGCATTTTCTGGTTTACCGCATCCATGACGGGCGTCCGGTTTTCGAAGGACGAGCGCAAACTAGAAATGATGTTGTCATCGATGTTCGTGATTTGCAGGAATTCTTCGAAATCCAGCGGGAACATTTCTACCGTGGTCATGTAGCCTACAGGCGCAGAATCGAGATTCGTCAGCTCCACTCCAAGAAGCGACCCGCTCAGGACATATCGGAAACTCCCTTCTTCTACAAGGAACTTGATTTTGGTAATCATCTCCTTGTATTTCTGGACTTCGTCAATGAAGATGATTGTCTTGCCTTTTTCCAGTTTCTGCGTGCTCAGGGCCGAAAAACCTAGAACAAAATCGTCAACGGTTTTCGCTGCGGCAAGAACATCTACCGCGGCAGGGGTTTCGATGAGGTTTATCTCAAAGAAATCAGCATTTTCAGCGGTCAGAACGCGCCGAATGGCGTGGGTTTTCCCCACTTGGCGGGCCCCTTTTACGAGCAAGGCCTTCTTTTGGCTATTTTTGAGCCATTCCCGAATGTGTTTCTCGCTCTTGCGCTTCAAGTCCATCAAAAACCTCGTTTTTGGCCTTTTTTAGCCATTTTGTCAAAAATACAATAAAAATATATAACTTTTTGTCAAAAATACAATATAATTTTTGCTATTTTTTGTCAAAAATTAAGGCTCTTGATGAATTCCGGGGCGAAGTCGACTCCGTTTGACCATGTGATTGTGTGCGCTTGCAGCGTGAAATCCTTAAAGGTATTGATGTCTGCAAGTTGTTGCACGATCGGGCGGTGGTCCGACTTGATGACACTTTCAAAATCGGCGACGAAACAGCATCCGTCGTTGAATTCGACGGATATCTTGTAATCGCCAATATATTTTGCGTCAATCACGTGAAGCATAGTCTAGACCAGTGGATCGATTTTCTTGTATTCTCCGGTGTTTGTCAAAGAATTCCAATTATCTAGCAAATCCTGCTTATGAAGAGTTGCCCATTCGACAACAAGACCTTTGACCCTTGCCGGAAGATTGCCTTCCAACATCTCAAATGTAGATAATTCGAAGACACCTTCCAAGTCATTATATATCGCATGGAAGTGTGGAGGCATATGATCGTTGAAGTACATTTGGATGACGATGCCCAAAAAACGGCATAATTCTGGCATTTTTTACTCCTTTCGCCTACAAGCATAAAAAGGCGAGGTTTGTGGTTTAGTGTCTGCGAACAAATATACTTTAATTGCCATGTCAGATTATGACAAAAATGGACTTTTTCGGGGTGCTTGGGCGCGGGGTGGTCAAGGAAACGGGTGCCCTTCCTGGACAAAAGACAATTCGGACACCCCAGAAGGAAGATCACCTATGTTATTATTAAGGGCCGATACCAAGTCTTCTATCTTTACTGATTCAACAGCCTTGAGCACCGTTCCCAAGGAGAAGTCCTTGTTCAGCTTGAACTCGGGAACCTGGACATCGAGTTCCCCGTCTATGGTAGACACCTTCAAGATACCGTCACCAGCCACAAAGAACGGGAGATTTCCAGTTTCTTCCACCTTGAATTCCAGGTCCACATTCTTGGTCACACCTTCGTCAGGCGTGTAACTGAGACTCAAGTCCGGACTAGGTTCGTCGGCAGATTCGACCTCAGAAACAGAAAGGTTCATGAACTTGGCGCTGGCACCGGGAATATCTACAGAAACTTCGAGTTTTCCCACTTGCGAGGCCGTGATTTCGAAATCATCGTCGCTATCGAAGAACGTGCCGCTGCCATCCTTGTCCAATTCAACAGAAACAGAAGCCTGGGCAGCTGCAGAAAGATTGGCAGAGCCGTCCACAGACACCTTGCCCCAGGAACCGAGATCGACGCCGAGGTTTTCAAGAGACTTTGTCTCGGAAAGGTCAATGCCGACAGTGAGTTTGGAACCTTCCGCAGAGAACGTGAGTCCCCTGTACGCTTCGCCCTGTTCGCTTTCAAGGAAATTCTTCACATAGGTATCCACAAGCTTCGTAAGGCTAAGCTTGGTGATAGGTTCAACCCCTTGTTCAAGGCTGGCATTCGCCTGCTCGATAGCAGTGCGGGCCATATCCAAGGACTGAGTAAGCACGTCATTTACTTTGTCCGCAATAGTCGTTTTCAGGGTGTCTACACTTTCGCCAAACATTGTGGTAAAGGAGCCGACAGATTCCGCAAGACCAAGTTTAGAAGCCTCGAAACCTTCAATGGAATTGACAGCAGCAGACACCTGTTCGCCCATATTCCCAGAGATAGATTCAATCTGTTCCGCATAATCATTCAAGTGCTCTACATCAAATCCAGGATCGGCATCCATCATCAAGCGAGGCTCGAGAGATTCGATCTTGTAATTGTTGCGGGTGGACTTTTTAGCCTTGGAAGCAGACTTATTGGTGTTCTTGTTGTTGGACTTGACGTTCTTGGACATGATTTTCGCCTTTTTAGTTAAAACTTTTTGTGTGGAATTTGAAAAAAATTCCATTTGGGATATACAAAGTACAGCGCACTTCCAGGTGCGCTGTACTTTGTGTCAAAATTTGTGATTATTCAACCTTCACGCAACGGACGGAGAAGCCATATGTTTTTAAATCCCCATCATCTGGTTGCGGAGCTCGCTCATTTGAGCCAGATACATAGCCACCCGTTGCGTATACAGTCACATCGAAACTATGCTCTTGCGGGTAAAACCAGAAAGCAACCTTTTTAAGAGATTTAAACACACCTCCCTCAGGGTCCCTTAATCCAGCGCCAACTAGGGAGAACCCGCTGTAGTTCGTTCCACTGAAACCATATGTGGAGCGCATTCCCTTGACTCCATCATCGTTGCCATCCGCATTTATGATGATGACATAGTCGTTAAAATTAAACAGCCTCCAGCCATCGGGGCAGATTCCCTGGTGATTCGGCTGAATCAAATCGGCACAGCTTTCGGTATTGCAACGGCTCGGCAGTTGCATCATTTCGGCCCACTGGTAGAGGCCGCCGAACTCGTCGCACTTGGTGGTATCGTTGTTGTAGCAATAGCGCTCTATCTTGGTGTCGTCATTCTGATCTTGGCTGCCGGGCACATCGATACCGATATTCAGGTTCTCAGCCATTACTGTCACAGAAGCTATTTTATGCACGGTATCTGTACCAGTTATCGTTATGTAGTAATAACTGCGGCCATTACGCGGATCCCTGAATGTCTTATACCCATCTTCATCAAATTTTTGGTATCCAAGAGTTTTTGAATGATCAAAAGGAACATAAATACTGCTACTCGACGCAACATCCTTACTGGAAGACGAAACAACAGAACTACTAGATTTTACACTCGATGACGACGATTTGACGGAACTACTACTAGAGGCTATACTCGAAGAAGATTGTTTTACAGAGCTACTGCTAGAAGACTCTTGCTTTTCGCTCGAACTAGAGACAACCTTATTACTAGACGAACTTTTTATTTTTTCGCTTGACGACGATTTATCATTTTCTCTACTAGACGATGATTTTTCAGAACTGCTGCAGGATCCTTCGTGGCTATCGCCACTCAGGATGACGCTAGATGAAGATTCGTCGCAGTCCTCGCAGACGCTCGACGAGGAATCTTCCCCCGGCCGCACGAAACTGCTCTCGTCGTCATCACAGGCGGCAAGCGCAAGCGTCAATGCAAGAGCAAACACAAGACGCACAGATCCTCGCCTGCACGAGGATGACTGCAGAAATGCGGTTACCACATGACCAAATGGTGCTTTTCTAATGATAGACATACTCTTCGTTCCTTCTATCCAAAAAATAGTAAAAATTTTGAACAAATTCCTCCGTGTCTACGCATTCCGGGGGGTGCCGCGCCCGCTCGAGAGGGTGGCGGCCCTTCGGCAGGCACTTCGGCAAGCTCAGTGTGCCACTCAGTAACCTTTGTCACGGAGACTGACGATGGAAGCCAGGGGGAGGCGTCCCCCTTTACTCCCTATAATTTTTACATGAAATTCACTGCCTACTGCCTACTGCCTACTGCCTACTTTCCTATATTTTCTACGCAAAAATTTTTAACAAGGATATTGTTATGGCAAAGATTGCTATTCTCGGTTACGGTAACCTGGGCCGCGGTGTGGAATGCGCCGTGAAGCAGGCTCCGGATATGGAACTGGTCGCCGTGTTTACCCGTCGCGACCCCTCCACGGTCAAGATCCAGACGGCTGGCGTTCCGGTGCTGAACGTCTCTGAAATGGAAGCCTGGAAAGGCAAGGTGGACCTGCTCATCATCTGTGGCGGCTCCGCTACGGACCTGCCGGTGCTCACCCCGAAGTACGCCGCCATGTTCAATGTGATCGACTCCTTCGACACGCACGCCAAGATTCCGCAGCACTTCGCTGCCGTTGACGCTGCCGCCAAGTCTGCCGGCAACATTGCGATGATTTCTGTGGGTTGGGACCCGGGCATGTTCAGCCTGAACCGTGTTTATGCCCAGTCCATCCTCCCGGAAGGCAAGGACTACACGTTCTGGGGCAAGGGCGTTAGCCAGGGCCACAGCGACGCTGTCCGCCGCATCAAGGGCGTGAAGAACGCGAAGCAGTACACCTGCCCGGTGGAAGCCGCTCTCGAAGCCGTGCGTAGCGGTTCCATGCCGGAACTCACCACCCGCCAGAAGCACACGCGCCTGGTTTACGTGGTTGCCGAAGAAGGTGCCGACAAGGCCTATATCGAAAACGCCATCAAGACGATGCCGAACTACTTCGACGAATACGACACGACCGTCAACTTCATCAGCGAAGAAGAATTCAACAAGAACCACAGCGGCCTCGCTCACGGCGGTTTCGTGATTCGTACCGGCAAGACCGGCATGAACAAGGAACACACCCACGTGATCGAATACAGCCTGAAGCTCGATTCCAACCCGGAATTCACGACGAGCGTCCTCGTGGCTTACGCCCGTGCCGCTCTCCGCATGAAGGCTAACGGCCAGACCGGTTGCAAGACCGTTCTCGACGTGCCGCCTGCATACCTCAGCACGCTCAGCGACGAAGACCTCCGCGCTCACTGCCTGTAATCGATTTAGATCCCCACCTTGGTGGCCATGCGCACTAAGCACTAAAGTGCTAAGTGCTGTCCGCCTGCCTGCGCGGGGATGACAACCGTGAAAATCGGTGACGACAATCGTAAAAAATTGCCTCGGACTTTGGTCCGGGGCTTTTTGTATAGGCGTGTCGCGCTTTGCTATTGCTAACCGCGGCTACTTGAGCGTTATCTTTCCGTCGTCGGCAATCTGGATGGGGGATTCGGGAATGTCCTGTTCGGTGAGTTCCTTCATGAGCTTGATGCAGGCGCCCTTGTCGTCGCGGTTGGGCTTGCGATCTCCGTTGTTGCCCTTCTGGATGAACGAGTAGATTTGTCCTTCCTTGAAGTCGCCGGTCTTCTTGTCGATGGTAATCTTCACGATGGGGGCGTATCCCGTGACGCCCTGGATGTTTACGCTGGTGGAGGTCGCGAAGTTCCCGAGGCTGTAGGCGATGAACTTGCCCTTGTAGAGGTCGATGGCGCGAGGCACGTGCGGGCCGTGGCCGAATACGATGTCTGCTCCGGCATCGATGGCGAGGCGCGCGAACTGGTAGGGGTTGCCGCGGTTGTCGCCCAGGAATGTTTCCGATTCGCGGGTAATATGCGTGTACTTGGAACCTTCGGCTCCGATATGCATCGTGGCGATGACGATGTCGGAGGAGTCGCGCAGGAGGGCGATGGTCTTCTTCGCCTTTTCTGTATCGAATACGGTGAGGGTGCCGCTGCTCACGGAGAACGAGGCGAAGCCGTAGCGCACGCCGTTCAGTTCAAGGATCTTGTATTCGCAGCTCTTCTCGAATCCTGCATAGGCGAGCTTCGCTTCGTCGAGGGCGCGCTGCGTGCAGATTCTGCCATCGCTGCCGAAGTCGCCGGAATGGTTGTTCGAGACGCTGACGTAGTCGAATCCCGCGTCGAGCAGGTGGCGCGTGTAGTTCTCGGGGGAGCGGAAGCAGTAGCAGTTGCCGGACTTCTTGGTGGAGCGGCAGCAGGGCTTCGGGAGCCCGCCCTTGTTCATGAGCACGCCTTCGAGGTTTCCCGTGGTGAGGTCGGCATCCCTCAGGATGTCCTTCACTTCGGAGAACACGAGCTCGCCGTCCTGCTTGGGGAGTACGGGTTTTTCTTCGGGGAAGTTGAGGCCCATCATGATGTCGCCGACGCCGATGACGGTAAGCGTTTCGGGTTCGGCAAAAGCTGCCATTGCGCTCATCGCAAGGCAGATTCCGGTGGCTTTGAATAAATTCATCTTGATTCCGTTAGTCGTGGATGGAATTCTTGAGGCCTTCGATGAGGCGTGCGAAAGCGGCGTCCGTCTCCATCTCCTTCTTCACGCTCTTGATGGCGTGGACGACGGTGGAGTGGTCCTTGCCGCCGAAGCGCGAACCTATGCTCTGGAGGCTGATGGAGGAACATTCGCGCATGAGGTACATCGCGACCTGGCGCGCCTTCGAGATTTCCTTGGTGCCGCGCCCGGGCTCGGTGAGCTTGGATTCGGGCACCTCGTAATGCTGCGAGACGGCGTGGAGCACGGCGTCGAGGCTTACTCGGCGGCGGAGCGTGGGCGCGATTTCGGCGGCCACTTTCTGCGCAATGCTCATGTCGATATCGTGGTTCATGAGGCTCGACTGCAGCGTGAGCTTGATGATGGCGCTTTCGAGGCAGCGGACGTTGCTCGCAATCTTCTCGGCGAGGAAATGCAGCACGTCGTCGCTGATTTCGAGGTGGCGTTCTTCGGCCTTCTTGTGGAGGATGGCTTCGCGTGTCTCGACGTCGGGCGGCTGGATGTCCACGGTGAGGCCCCAGGCGAAGCGGCTCACGAGGCGGTCGGAGAGGTTCTTCACTTCGCCCGCCGGCGCGTCGGAGGTAAGTACGATTTGTTTGCCCGCCTGGTGCAGCGCGTTGAAAATCAGGAAGAACTCGTTCTGCGTCTCGTACTTGCCCGTCCAGTTCTGGATGTCGTCGATGAGGAGGATGTCGACCTCGTTGCGGTAGAAGTCGCTCATTTCGGTGACGCGGCCTTCGCGCAGGCACTTCATGTACTGCTGCGAGAAATCCTCGCTGGTGAGGTAGCAGACGCGTTTGGTCGGGTCTTCTTCGAGGATGTAGTTGCCGATGGCCTGCAGGAGGTGCGTCTTGCCGAGTCCCGATGATCCGTAGATGAACAGCGGATTGTACTGCGTGCCGTCGGGGTTTTTCGCGACGGCGATGGCCGCGTTGAATGCGAGCTGCGCCTTGTCGCCGGGCACGAAGTTCTCGAAGCGGAAGCTCCCCGAAAGCGGGACGCTCGGCTTGAGGAAGTCCTTGAAACTGTTGTCGCTAGTGGCTTGTGCGGGCTGCAGTGCGATTTCTTGCGGCTGGAACTCGAACTCCATGGGCGTGTCCAGGTGCGTCGCGTCCTTCCATCCGAGCTTGATGAGTTCTTTGTAGGCAGAGTAGACCTTGGTGTCCAGTCCGGGCGGCACGGAAATCACTGTGTGTCCGGCAGTCTGGTTCACCAGCTTTGTCTGTGCGAAATAAGTCTTGAAGACGGAATCGGAGAGCATTCCGCGCAAGTAGTTCAGGCATCTTTCCCAGTCGATCTGCATAAATATTCTATTCCTTGTCCGTGAGGGGCGGACATCATAAATCTATCAACAAGTAGGCCTATAAATCTAGTAAAAAAGAGTAAAATGTTGATAAGGTAGAGGAAAAGTCCTCAAAAAAACTATATTTGACCCCCGTCAGGGCCTATCATCCAGGTAGGTTCCTAGTCCGGCTTGATTTAGCCGATAAAGGATTACATAATGGCAAAGAAAGTTCAGGATGCCCTCAAGGACATCATCTCCCTCTGCAAGCGCCGCGGTTTCATTTTCCCCGGCTCCGAAATTTACGATGGCCTCGCCAACACTTGGGACTACGGTCCGTATGGCGTGGAACTGAAGCGCAACATCAAGAACCTCTGGTGGAAGAAGTTCGTCACCAGCCGCCAGGACGTGCTCGGTCTCGACAGTTCTATTCTCTTGAACCCCCGCGTTTGGAAGGCCTCTGGCCACGTGGGCAACTTCTCTGACCCGCTGGTCGACTGCCTCGCTTGCCACGAACGTTTCCGTGCCGACCAGCTTTTGGAAGACAAGCTCGGCGAAGGCTGCTGCGCCGGCAAGAACTTTGACGAAGTCCACCAGATGATGATGGACAACAAGATCGAATGCCCGACCTGCGGCAAGACCGACTGGACCAAGCCCCGCGCATTCAACCTGATGTTCCAGACCGAAATCGGTGTGATCGAAGGCGAAGGCAACAAGGTTTACCTCCGTCCGGAAACGGCCCAGGGCATCTTCGTCGACTTCAAGAACATTGTCGATAACGTCCGCCCGCGCATTCCGTTCGGTGTGGGCCAGATCGGTAAGTCTTTCCGTAACGAAATCACTCCGGGTAACTTCATCTTCCGTACCCGCGAATTCGAACAGATGGAACTGGAATTCTTCTGCGAACCGGGCACCGAACTTGACTGGTACAACTTCTGGCGCAAGTACTGCTTCGATTGGCTGGTGAACGACCTGGGCGTGAACAAGGAAAAGCTCCGCCTCCGCGAACATGCCAAGGAAGAACTTTCTCACTACTCCAACGGTACCACCGACATCGAATACGAATTCCCGTTCGGTTGGGGCGAACTCTGGGGTATCGCAAGCCGTACGAACTACGACTTGACGCAGCACCAGAACGAATCCAAGGTCAAGCAGGAATACATTGACCCGGTGCAGAACAAGCGTTATATTCCGTACGTGGTGGAACCGTCCCTCGGTGTGGAACGCCTGCTGTTGGTGCTTCTCTGCGACGCTTATGAAGTCGAAAAGCTCGAAAACGACGAACGTACCGTTCTCCACTTCGACCCGAAGATTGCTCCGGTGAAGGTCGCCGTTCTTCCGCTCGTGAAGAAGGGCCAGGTGAAGGCCAAGGCCGAAGAACTCTACCAGAAACTCCTCAACCGCTGGAACGTGGAATACGACGAAACGCAGTCCATCGGTAAGCGCTACCGCCGTCAGGACGAACTCGGCACGCCGTTCTGCGTGACCGTCGACTTCGACACGGTGGGCGAGGGTGAATCCGATCCGGCAAAGCTGGGCTTCGTGACCGTTCGCGAACGCGACTCCATGAAGCAGGAACTGGTGAAGATCGACGAACTCGAAGCTTACCTGTCCGCCAAGCTCGGTTGTTAATAGCGTTTGTCCGTAACGGATAAATGAAAAGAGCGCTCCCGGTTCGGGAGCGCTCTTTCGTATGTCGTTTTCTGCGGCTTCGCAGGATTAGATCTTCGCGGCCTTCTTGAGTGCTGCGGCCTTGTCTGTCTTTTCCCACGTGAAGCGCTTGCCGGTGCGGCCGAAGTGGCCGAGGGCGGCTGTCGCTACGTAGCCGGGCTTCCTCAGGTCGAGCATCTTCTCGATGCCTGCCGGGGAGAGGTCGAAGTTCTTCGCGACGATTTCTTCAATTTTGCGGTCGTCGATCTTGCCGGTACCGAAGGTGTTCACCAGCACGGACACGGGCTTGCTGTAGCCGATGGCGTAGGCGAGCTGGACTTCGCAACGGTAGGCGAGGCCTGCAGCCACGATGTTCTTGGCTACGTAGCGGGCAGCGTATGCTGCACTGCGGTCGACCTTGGAGGGGTCCTTGCCGCTGAACGCGCCACCGCCATGACGGCCCATGCCGCCGTAGGTGTCCACGATAATCTTGCGCCCGGTGAGGCCGCAGTCGCCGTGCGGGCCGCCGACAACGAACTTGCCGGTCGGGTTCACGAGGTAGCGGGTCTTCTTGTCGAGGAGCTTGGCCGGGATGACCTTCTTGATGAGCTTCTCGATGATTTCCTTTTCGATCACGGCGTGCTTGAGTTCCTTGCCGTTCACGAATTCATCGTGCTGGGTAGAAATCACGACGGTGTCCACGCGTACGGGCTTGTCGTTCTCGTCGTATTCCACAGTCACCTGCGACTTGGCGTCCGGGCGCAGCCACTTGATCTTGCCCTGTTCGCGGAGTTCCTGGATCTTTTCCATGAGCTTGTGGGCGAGGCTGATCGGGAGCGGCATCAGTTCCGGCGTCTCGTTCACGGCGTAGCCGAACATCATGCCCTGGTCACCGGCACCCTGCTTGTCGTCCTTCTTGCCGTCGGCGGCCTTGGCATCCACGCCCTGGGCGATGTCGGGGGACTGCTTGTCCATCGCGACGAGCACGGCGCAGCCCTTGTAGTCGAACTGCAGGTCGGGGTTCACGTAGCCGATATTCTTGATGGTGTTGCGGGCGACTTCCTGGAAATCGACGTTCGCCTTGGTGGTGATTTCGCCGGAAATCACGACGAGGCCCGTGTTCACGAGCGTCTCGCAGGCCACGCGGCTCTTCGGGTCCTGTGCGAGGCAGGCGTCGAGGATGGAATCGGAAATCTGGTCGGCAACCTTGTCCGGGTGTCCCTTGGACACGGATTCAGAGGTAAATAGGTAGTGTGCCATTGCTGGGCTCCTTTGTTAACAGCACCGAAAAGAAAGTCGCATTTTTGAGCTTCCCCAAGCGCTGAAAAAACGTTTTTTGGTTTTCTATGCATAAATGTACAAAAACGCATAAGGTTTGACAACTCCGGACGGGCGGGTGAGGTTCGGTTCGGTCATTTTTCTCTTTTTTGCTATTTTCTGGGTATGAACATATCTGATTTTTCCGGCTGGCTGAACGACCTTCTTGAACCGCACGCGTTCAAGGACTACTGTGTGGATGGCCTCTGCGTGGAGGCGTCCGACAAGGTGACCAAAATCGTGACGGGAGTATCCTTCCGTGACAGGCTTATCGATGCGGCAATCGAGGAACATGCGGATTGCATTATTGTCCACCACCCGAACGGGTTCTGGCAGGGCGAGAACCGCGTGCTCGTGGGCAAGTTCGGCGAGCGCATGCGCCGCCTGATGCAGAACGGCATCTCGCTTTACGGCTACCACCTGCCGCTCGACGGCCACATGGAAATCGGGAACAACGTGCTTATAGCCCGTGCGCTCGGCCTCGAGAAGCTCGAAGGGTTTATGCGCGAGGGCGAACGTACCGTGGGCGTCGTGGGGGAGTTTGCCGAGCCTGTTTCCCGCGAGGGCTTTGTGGACCTTGCCTGCGGAGTTTTCGAGCATGGGGTGCAGCACAGCCTCCTGTACGGTAGCGAGACTGTTCGGAAGGTAGCCATCTGCAGCGGTTCGGGCGCAAGCGGCATCGAGGAAGCCATCTCGCTCGGTTGCGACGCATTTATCACCGGCGAAATCAAGGAGGCTGTGCCTATCGCCGTCGAGGAACTCGGGTTCAACCTGGTTTCTGCGGGCCACCACCGCACCGAGATTTTCGGCGTCCGGGCGCTTGCGAAGAAGGTCGAAAAGGAACTCGGGATACCCGCCCGTTTTGTCGACATAGACAACGAAATCTAGCGGGTCCGCCCCCCAAAAAAAGAGGGAATGTGAATTCCGACCGGGCAGGTAGGGAATTTGACCTAAATCACATGTCTGGCAAGGGATTGGACCGTAAAAAGGCTTTTGCGCGTGATGATTCTCACACGCCTTCTTTTTGATGCTGTTATTTTTCTTAAAATTATTATATCTTTACAAATATTTGCTAAATTTGAGCAAAAATGGAGGTTTATATGCCTTTTGTAAATAAATTTAAAATTTTAGTTTGTACGGCCTGCCTGATGCTCGTTGGGCAGGGGTTTGCGGCTAATTGCGCTGCAGACTATGCTCCACCTGAAAATCCGGTTTGGGATGGAACTTCTACCGAAGAACCATGTACGATAGGTGGGTACTACATCATTGACAATGCGGCGAAATTGGCTTGGTATGCTGCTTATGGTTCCGACAATAAAGGAAATTTTACTAGGGGCAATGCCAAATTGACTGCCGATATTGATTTGGGCGGTAAACTTTGGACTCCGATTGCTGCTGGTAAGGGGGGGGGCACTGAATACACTAAAATTTTTGATGGCAACGGCCACGTAATTTATGATCTTTACATTAAAGCGTCAGAACTTGCTCAGATAAAAGGAGAGTATGCTCAAAATCTAGGCTTTGTTGGTGTGCTTGGTGGCGGCACGATAAAGAATTTGATTCTTGAGAATGTCAATATACAGGCAGCTACTAATGCGGGTTCCGTTAATGGCTTGACTACAGATAACCAGATTTCTGTAGGTGCAGTTGTCGGTTGGATGAGTGAAAAAGGTTCAAGTAGAGTTGATACTTGTATGGCTTCGGGAACAATTAAGACAACGGGTAATGGTCAGGGCGTTGGCGGTATTGTTGGTAATGCCAAGAAGGGAACCATATCAAATTGTTTGAGTCTTGTTGAAATTCATACAAGTGGTAGTGATTCTTACGTTGGTGGCGTTATCGGTATTACAAAGACTGATGTTACTGTTTCTTCGTGTGTGTATGCTGGCCCTGGTCTCACAAATACGGGGGCAGAGGGGTTGACTGGTGGAATAGCAGGGAATGTCTTTACAGGAAAATTGACTACAAATAATAATTATTTTGAAGGAACAGGCATTAATGGGGTTGGAGGAACAATTTGTAAAAGTAAGAAAGGCGAATGTACTCAACAGAATGCTACAAGTGCAGCCAACTCAATAGCGAATGCTGACGCGCAAAATGTCAATGAAACCAATGCTGATAACGTTGCTTGCGCTTTGAATGGCACAAACGGGGATGGTTCCTGTAAAGAAGAACCTTGGTCCGTAGGTCAAACAGGACTTTCCTTGAACGGTTACGGTGCCGACGGCTACAAGATTATTTTCAATGCAAATGGTGGTGCTTTTGCCGGTTCTGCAGTAACCAAGAATATTTACTTGGCAAGCGGAATGGCGATTACCGATAACGAAGTCGGCAAGCCGTCACGAAATGGATTCTCTTTTGAAGGTTGGGCTGCAACTGCCGATGCTAATGAATCACTCCAAAATTTGGGGACTGTTTCCAAATCTGCAAAATTCTATGCCGTTTGGGCTCTTCTCGACACAATTAAATTTAATGTTGCTCCTGGCTCCTTCTCTGATGGTGATGTTGAAAAAACGAAACTGGTAGCAAAAGGAGAAATCATTACAGTTGAAGGTCTTGGAGATTTGCCGGCGGCTCGCTGCAAAACGTATGCGTCGGAAAATGAATGCAAAACGTGGTCTTATTTTACCGGTTGGGCTCTGACTGAAGGTGGGAGCGAAAGCGACACAGTTTCCTTGGATACCGTTATTGCTGAACAAGGGAAGATTCTATATGCTGTATGGACCGACGTTGAAACATATACGGTGACTTACAATGCCAATCATCATGGTAGAACAACGGTGGATTATGTTCGTGTCGGCGATGGTGAATCTGTTGAGGAACCTGACGAACCTATAGCAGACGATGGCTATGAATTTGTCGGATGGTTTACTGATGAAGCAGGAAATAGCTCATACTCATTTAGTGCTGAAATCCATGAAAACATAATCTTGTATGCAAAATGGAGCCTCAAACATTTCGATATTACCTATGTAATGAATAATGTTGGGAGCAAGGGAGAAAATCCTGATAAGTATACCATTGATACGGCATTTGTGCTGAAGGCGCCGGCCGATGTTGAAGGCTATGTGTTTGAGGGCTGGTTCTATGATGCTAGTTTCACCAACAAGGCAACCCAGGTAATCCAGGGAACGACGGGCGACAAGACCTTCTATGCCAAGTGGTCCAAGAAACAGTACAGGATTATGTATCTGGCTGACAACAGTTCCCAGGGTGCTATTACGGACCAGTTCAAGGAACATGGATTACCCATTACGCTTGCATCTGCAGGTCACTTCAACCGCAAGGGATATGCTCAGACTGGTTGGGCGACGGTTGCGAACGGAGAAAAGGTGTATGAATTTGGTGCAAACTATGAAGAAAATGCTGCATTGACTCTGTACCCGTCGTGGAGCGATCCAATCGTATACACGATTACTTATGTGTGTGAAGGATGTGTCAATGACCCTAAGAATCCAGAAACGTATACGGTTCTTACTAGTACGGGAATTAAGTATGCTTCTTCTGCACCTGAAGGCTATAGGTTTGCGGGATGGTTTAGTGACAAACAGTTTACTAAGAAAGTGACGAAAATAGAATCTGGGACGATTGGAAATTTGACATTGTATGCCAAGTTGAACAAGATATACAAGATCACTTATGTAGGAACGGATAAACCTTATTGTGATACTTTGTATACTGTTGATGATGCTATTACATTAAGGAATCCTGCAGATAGCGCTGGTTACACCTTCGGCGGCTGGTTTACTAACGCAAACTTCGAAGGCGATGTCGTGACAGGTATTGTCAAGGGCTCTACGGGCGATACGACCTTCTACGCTAAGTGGATTCCGGTTCCGTACACGATTGCATACAATATAGATGGCGAACCCGCAGAACTGACGCCGAATACATACACGGCTGCAGAGGCAACAGAACTTGCTGCTCCGACTAGGGATGGCTATGAATTCGATGGCTGGTATAATAATGCCGAATTCAATGGTGACAAGGTCGCTTCGATTGCTGCTGGCACAACTGGTGATACGACCTTCTTTGCGAAGTGGGCTGCGGTGGAATACACTGCTACGTATGATGTGAATGGCGGATCGATGGATGGCGATGTTTCCTTCACGTTCACGATTGAATCGGGCGAGCTTACGCTTGCTACTCCGAATGCTCGTGAAGGGTTCACGTTTGACGGCTGGCTTGATAGCAAGACTGGCTCTGTGCTGACAGGAACATTCCCGGCGAATTCCTTCGGTGAAAGGACGCTCATTGCTCAGTGGACTCCTGTTCTGTCGACGATTACAGTCACTGCAAAATCGCAAGTGTTCGAATATGATGGCAAAGCACATAGTGCAGAATGTGAAGTCACAACCGAGAATCCATGGGGATATACACTTACGGCAACTTCTGCTGAACAAGTAACTGATGTCAAGGATGGGGAAGTGTCTGCATCCTGTAATGTAGTCATTATGGATGGTGATGATGACATTACGGATTTGTTTGATGGATTCATTGAATATGTTCCTGGAACAATCTCTGTCAAGGCTAAGGTCGTGAACTATGGTGGCATTGCTGTCACTACCGATGAAGATGGAACAACTGCGGAAATTGATGATGAAGCTAAACTGCAAATCGATATTCCGAGCGATGTTACTGTTGATCATGTAACATTTAACCGCAACTTCCCGCTGGTTAAGTATTCGACAGTTGTGCTGCCGTTCTCTATAGATACGAATAAGGTTCATGGCGCTGACTTTTATAGTGTTAGTATGCTAAAACAGAACGGCAAATGGGTTGCTGGCGCTAGCGAGGTGAAAACATCTCAGTTGATTGCTAATACGCCATACCTTCTCTTTGCAAGGGAGGCAAATCTCACATTTGACGGCCCTGTAACATTCAATACGAGCGAGATGCATGATTCCACTACAATACATGAAGCGGAAGGTTGTTCGTGGACATTCAAGGGAACGTATACAAAACATGTTTGGGGAGAAGGTGACCCTGAATTGGGAAAGGTCTACGCCTTCTCTGCACATGATGTCTCTGATGATATAAAGATTGGCAAATTTACGAAGTTTGGTAAGGATGCTTGGATTCGTCCTATGCGTGCCTACCTGATTTACGAATCGCTACCTTCTTCTGATCCGGAACCTAACCATGCACCTGCTCCTATGTCTGCAAGTGCCTTTAAATCGATGTCCTCTATGGCTTCTATAGAGAATTCTGATGTGCCGGAATGGATAGATGTTGTTATTATTGGTAACGAAGATGAACAGACAACTCCTATCGCTCGACTGAACACTCAAACAGGTGAGGTCAAGATGATGAATGGCTGGTTTGACATGAAGGGACGCAAACTGAATGGCAAGCCCACAGTAAAGGGAATCTATTACAATAACGGTAAAAGAGTCATTGTAAAATGAAACAGCAAGAAAAAAAGAAATACTATTCGCCTAAGGTGAAGGTTGTCGAGTTGGCACCACGCTCTCACCTTTTGTGCGATAGTCCTCCATGTCAAGATGAAATTGAGGTCATAAAAATTTAATCAAAGAGAAAAAAATGAAAAAAGAAAAGAAAGAATACATTGCTCCTAAAATGGAGTCGGTTGAACTGAAACATCAAGCAAGCCTTCTTGATTGTTCTGGTTCTGGCTGTGAAGCGGGATCCCTTTTCCCCCACGAACAGGATCGTATAGCTTAATCATTGCCGAACGGTTTGGACGAATGTTTCTTTGATCTCCTGCGGGTTGCTCTCGGCGAACCGCGGGAGTTCTCGCATGTCCTGACCGCACAAGACTGGACCAGGCTCTACGGTATGGCGACCCAGCAGTCTCTTCTGGGGGTCGCATACGCCGGTGTCTGCAAGTTGCCGAAGGACAGACAACCGCCGTTCGACGTCGTATTCCAGTGGGCGAGCGAGGCGGAGACCGTCAGGGGGCAAAACAAGCTCATCAATCGCGAGGCGGCGCGGCTTACCCGGCTGTTCGAGGCGGAGGGCCGCAAGAGCGCCATCCTCAAGGGGCCTGCGAACGCGCGCCTCTATCCCGATACGTTCATGCGCCAGTGTGGCGATATCGACATCTGGGTCGAGGGGGGCCGCGAAAGCGTCGATGCCCTGCTCCGTCGCATGGGGCTGTTGTCCGAAACGGGCGAGGACGACGATGTCGCCACGCGCGTCAATAATATGGCATCGAGCCACCATCTTCACCTGCCGCGGACTGCGGACGGGATAACGGTCGAGGTCCACTACAAGCCGTCGTCGGGCAACCGTAACCCGTTCAGCAACGCGCGTCTCATGCGTTTCCTGGATGCCGAGATTGCCAAATCGGAACCGGTTCCCGAAGGGTTCAACGTGCCGCCGATGAAGTTCGCGCTCGCGATGCAGCTTTCGCATATCCAGCGGCATTTTATCGCGGGCGGCATCGGGATGCGGCAGATCATGGACTACTACGTGCTGCTTTCGCAGGCGACCGAGGCTGATCGCGCCGAATTCTCCGCGAAACTTCGCAAGTTTGGGTTCTATCATACGGCCGGAGCCCTGATGTGGCTTCTGGAGCGCGTGTTCGGGCTCGACCGTTCGAAGATGCTCTGCAGGCCGGATCCCGGGCGTGGTGCCTGGATGCTGGACGTTGTCATGAAGGGCGGCAACTTCGGGCGCTATGCGGGCAAGCGCAACAGGGGTACCGTCATGCGCTGGCTCGTGAACCGCAAGAATTCGCTTCGCATGTTCCCCTTCGACGCGGCGGAGACCTTCTGGGCCGAGGTCGGCTATTGGAAGCTTTTCCTCCGCACGATTCCGCTGCGTATAAGGTTGCGCAAGCTCTCAATCAAGGAGTTTTTCTGATGGCCTCGAAGTTCTTCCGCGTTGCGGGCCACTTGTTCCGTGTAGAGGCTGGGGAGGCCCTCTTCGCCCAGATGCAGAACTACGCCCCGTTCGAGGTGGCGGAGACCGCGGCCGGCAGTCCGAATGACGGATGTTCTCTTATATTTACATTGTCGGTGGCCTCTGGAATGTCTATTCCGGAGTATGACGAGGATACGCGCCAGGAAGAGGAAGGTGATGTCATCGTCTGCGGCCGTACGGCGGCGGGCGAGTCCGTGTTCGACTTCAGCCTGTTCGGGAAAAGGGCGGGCGTGCTTGTGTGTGCGCCCGGTTATAGAGAGGCAACGCTTTATTTGTGTGCTTGTGGCGATAGTCCGACGGTGCTGCACCTCTCGCGCTTTGCGCTGAACAATTCCCTGATGGTACTCTACGCGCTTGCCACGGCGAGCCTCGGGACAGCGCTTTTCCATTCTGCGGTCGTCACTTACGGCGGCCGCGGCTACATGTTCCTCGGCAAGAGCGGCACGGGAAAGAGTACGCACGCGCGTCTCTGGCTCAAGCACAACGCGGGTTCGGATCTCCTGAACGACGACAACCCGGTGGTGCGTATCTTTGAATCGCCGGACGGCTCCAAGGACGTCCGGGTCTACGGCTCGCCGTGGAGCGGCAAAACCCCATGCTACAGGAACGAGGAGGCCGAAATCGGCGGTATCGTGCTCCTGGAACAGGCTCCTTTCAACAAGATAGTGCGCCTGCGCGGCGTAGAGGCCTATGCGGCCCTCATCACGAGCATTTCGGGGGCGCGCTGGGACCGTGGCGTCGCGGACGGGCTCCATGCGACGGAGAACGGGCTTGCGATGAATGTCCCGGTTTGGTTCCTGAAGTGTCTCCCCGACGAGGAGGCGGCGAAGGTTTGCGTGGAGGCGGTCGCCAAGTGAGCGAGAGCACCTGCATAGACGACGGCGTTATCCTTTCGGAGGCGGTCCGCCTCGTGAACGAGGGTGTCGAGGTCACTTTCCCCGTGAACGGCCGTAGCATGCGTCCCTTCATCGAGGGCGGCCGCGACAGCGTGGTGCTCGTGAAGCCCGGCGAGGTGAAGAGGCTCGACGTGGTGCTTGCCCGCACGGACACTGGGCGCTTCGTGGTCCACAGGATTGTGTCTCGTGATGGCGAGCGCGTGACGCTCATGGGCGACGGCAACCTCTGCGGCCGCGAAACTTGTGGCGTAAGCGGCGTGCTTGCGAAGGTGACTCACGTGGTGCGGCCTGGCGGTAAACGGATTCCGATCGGAACAGCGCAGATGCGCATGGCCGCCAAATTGTGGGTGACGCTTTTGCCGTTCCGCAGGATTTTGCTTAAATTGTATAGGGTTTGCCACCGGATTGGCAACTAGACGGAGTTTTCTATGCGTATTAAGAAAGGTTTCGTGCTGCGCGATGTGTGCGGCGAGAAGGTTATCATGGGCGAGGGGCTCGGCGCGCTTGACTTCGGCAAGCTCCTGTGCCTGAACGAGACGGCGGCCTGGCTCTGGGAACGTGCGGTCGCGGCGGGCGACTTTACGGCCGAGGACCTCGCGAAGGCCCTTTGCGACGAGTATGACGTGGATGCCGCCCGGGCGCTTGCCGATGTCGCCGCGATTGTCGGCGAATGGCAGAAGGTGAACGTGCTCGAATGAGATACCTCGCGTGGCTGTGGAATAGTACGGGCGGATTCCGCCTGAACATTGCTATCCGCGTCTTGGCGGGTCTCGGCCGCGTGTCTCTCGGGCTTCTGATGGTCTGGCTCAGCAAGCGCTTTATCGACGAGACTATCGTTACGGGGAGCGAAACCGATATCGTCCGGATGGTGGTCTTCCTGGTGCTTACGGTGGTCGGCGGGATTGTCCTCAGGCTCCTTTTTTATTACATGACGGCGTCCGCGGTGGTCCGCAAGTCGAATGCTTTCCGGCTGGAGGCTTTCGAGGGGCTCTTTTCGCGGAGTCTCTACGGCGGCGACAAGCTCCATTCGGGCGACGTGGCCTCCAGGCTCTCGAAAGACATAGAATCCGTTTCGACGACGGCCATGGATACCTTGCCGCAGATGCTTGTGACGGGGCTCCAGCTGGTGGGTGCGTTCCTGCTGATGCGCTGGTTCGACGCCCGCCTCGCCTGGGCGCTGCTCCTGTTCACCCCCGTGGCGATCGTGCTCGGCAAGCTAGTCTCGCGCAAGTTGCGCAACATGACCCTCGAAATCCGCGACCGCGAGAGCCGCATCCAGATGCAGGTGCAGGAGGGCGTGGAATTCAATGCGGTGCTCCGGTCGCTCGAAAGCGAAGGCTGGGTGGCGGGTCGCCTCGGCAAGATGCAGGGCGAACTCGAGGCGAAGGTGCTGAAAAGGACTCGCTTTACGACGGTCTCGCGTTTCGCGCTGGGCTCCGCGTTCGGGCTCGGCTACCTTTTCGCCTTCGTGTGGGGCGCTCTCGGGCTTCGCGACGGGGCAATCACGGTCGGCATGCTGACCTCCTTTCTGCAGCTGGTGGGGCAGATCCAGGGCCCGATTCTTTCGATTCTCAACATGGTACCCCAGGTGGTGCATTCCACGGCGAGCATCGACCGACTGCAGGAACTGCGTGGTGCTCCAGCGGTTTGCGGCGAGGGCGTGACGCTCGACGGTATACCGGGAATCCGTGCGGAAGGCCTACGTTTTGGCTACGGTCACGATGGTGCTGGTGTCCTTGACGGTTTCAGCCACGATTTTCGGCCGGGTTCCAAGACGGCCATCATGGGGACGACGGGAGCGGGCAAGACGACCTTTTTCCGGCTTCTACTGGGGCTTGCGCATGTGGAAAGCGGTCGCCTGTCGCTCTATTCCGGCACGTCCGAGGTCGGAATTTCGGAAGAGACCCGTTCTAATTTCGTCTACGTGCCGCAGGGGAATACGCTCCTGAGCGGGACGGTGCGCTTCAACCTCCAGCTCGCGAACCCGGAGGCGGGGGAGGACGAAATGCGGAAGGCGCTGCACGACGCCTGTGCCGATTTTGTGCTCGACATGCCCCAGGGGCTCGACACGGAACTTGGCGAACGCGGGCTGGGCTTGAGCGAGGGCCAGGCTCAGAGGATAGCTGTCGCGCGCGGGCTCTTGCGGCCGGGGAACGTGTGGCTTTTCGACGAGGTGGGTTCCGCCCTCGACGAGGAGACCGAACGCGAACTCTTCCGCAGGCTCTTCGATGCCTATCCCGGAAAGACGATGCTTTTCGTGACTCATCGCGGGACTGTCGCCGGCCTTTGTGACGAAATTCTTACTTTTTAGGCCTTTCTGTTAAAAAAACATTACTAGATGCCCGATTTCGCCCTTTTGGGGTGATTGCGGCGGTCCTGGACTTTTCTTTTTAGGGCGTTTTTTCTATCTTCGTTCCCGTGAAATTCGTGAAGGCAAACATCCACTACCAGAATTCATCGAAGTCGCTGACTTTGCATCTGCCCGAATTCTTGTTCCGTGGTTACGGTTTTATCCGTGCCTTCGTCGTCGTCGGACTGGTGCTGCTGGTTGTCCAGCTCGGTGCGACCATCGGCTACGACCTGGTGATGAAGCATGTCATCAAGGGCCGCATGGACCTCAACAAGCAGATGGCCCAGATCGAGAACTCTATCGATTACCTGAACCAGACGTCTTCCGTGTTTTTCAAGGACGAGCAGAGGATTCATTCCAAGTTCGCGTTGACACCTCCGAACGAGGCCGAACGCGAGCTCGGCACCGGCGGCTATATCGGCCCCGATTCGCTCCTTTTGCGCGGTTCTTCTCCTGTTTTTGAGAGGATGGCGCTGCTCCGCGAAAATGCTGAACGCCTCCAGAACAAGATTGAACTCAACAACAAGTCTTTCCTTGCACTTTCCGAATATGTGGGCCAGCAGCAGTCCCGCTGGCGCTACATTCCCTCTATTGCCCCGACGCGCGGTCACGTGGGTTCCGGTTTCGGCCCCCGCATCCATCCGGTGACGGGCGAGGTGGGCAAGATGCATCAGGGGGTAGACCTTTCCAACGACCGCTGGACCCCGATCTATGCGACGGCGGACGGCATCGTCGAGCTTGCGCAGTTCAGTTCCTCTTTCGGAAACTACGTGGCGATAAACCATGGCAACGGTCTCAAGACCCGCTATGGCCACATGCAGATGTTCATTGTCAAGCCCGGGCAGTTTATCCGGCGCTACCAGACAATTGGTTATATGGGTTCCACAGGGCGCTCCACGGGCCCTCACCTCCACTACGAGGTCTGGGTCGGGGATCATCCGGTGAATCCGGTTGCCTATATTCTTCCAGGCGACTATTCGGTCGACTGATACCTTTGCCTGTTCCAGTATAGGTGGCGTCCCTTCGGGGCGGCGGGCGGGGTAAACCCCTTCGGGGGATATCTTGAAATACATGCTTTTCGCGGCGGCGACTGCTGCGGCATGCCCGATGTTTGTCGAGTTCTTTCCGGACCCGACCGATGTTCCGGACAGCGAGGGTGAATTCGTAGAAATCCTGCTGGATTCCGCTTTTGCTGCCGATTCTCTATATATTTCGATGGACGGGACGCGGGGCGCATACGCCTACCCGGCGGGGACCAGGCTCGTCCTGGTCCACGACAGCGCGTCGTGTCCGGCACGGAGCGCTGTCGCATGCGCCCCCTTGCGGCCGTCGCTTCCCAATTCTCGCGGCTCGGTTTGGACTTTGCATGCCGGGGCCTGTTCCGATTCGGTGGAACTCGATATTCCCAAGCCGGGCAAGTCGATGCAGAGGCGCGGATCGACGGACGACTGGGACTTTGCGGCCCCGACTTTTGGAATTGCGAACCCTGCCTTCGAGACAGGCGTAAAGGATTGCGGCGTGGCTTCGGTTTTGGTCTCTGCCGCTCCGGGAGGGGACGGCTTCTTCGTGTCGGGCGGGCTGACGGGGTGTGGGGAGACGGACGTCTCGCTCGAATGGACGGGGCTTTTCGGAAGGGGGAGTAGCCGAACGGAAATGCTTCCGTCGACTACAAGTTTCGAGAGCGAGGTGGCTGCGGAGGGGGCGGCCTGGATTCGGGTGCGGCTTCCCGAAGACGATTACCCGGCGAACGATTCGTGGGATTCCCTCGTGTTTATTCCGGGGCAATCCCCCCTTGTGGTGTCCGAGGTGCATCACTGCCCCCAGGAACCGGAACCCGAATGGGTCGAAATCTACAACGTGTCGCAGCATCCGCTTTCGCTTTCGCGGTTCGGGTTCTGTGGCAGGGGTGGTGCGTTGGGCGGTATCGCCGATTCCATCGGCCCGGGCGGGCTTCTTCTCGTGACGAAGGATTCCTTGGAACTGAGAGCTTTTCTTGGCATTGCCGACGTGAAGATATCGCAGGTAAAGATGGGCGTCCTCAACAACGCGGGCGGCTCGCTGTCGCTTTGTTTTGATTCGAGCACCATCGATAGCGTCTCGTGGGACAAGTCTACGGTCGAATGTCCTTCGGGTTTCAGCCCGCTGACCTCCCGGGGCGACAATTCGCCGGGGTTTGTGGGGAAGGTGCGCGGAGGGGATGCCGGTGCGGTCGAGTTTACGGTTTCGGGTCGCATTTTCCGCATGGGGGGGCCGCCTCCGCGGGTGCGCGTGGTGAGCGAAACGGCCGTAGAACTGGGCTTGCTCGACTCGGCCGGTCGCAAGGTCTGGAGTGGGAATGCGGATTCGAATTCATCGGTATGGCGGGAGATTCCGCTGCAGAAGTTCGGGAACGTGGGTGTGAACTATGTCCGTGTGAAATCCGGAAATTACGAGAAGGTGGTGGGAATTGTCTTGCGTCCGTAGAATTGCGTTGGCATCGGTGCTCGTGCTTCTGGATTTGGCATGCGCGTTCGAATCGCCGGTTTCTTTTGCCGGTTTTGCTTCTGCAGTTCCCGGGGGGCCGGCGGGTTGGAACTCCAACCCTGCGGGGGCACACGGGGGTGCCCTCGCGGCCTCGACCTGGTGGCGAGGCTCCGGCCCCTCCGAGCGCGCCGCCTCCTTGTCCGCAAGCTGGAAAATGGGAGTTCTGGGCGGGGCCTTCGTCTACGATTACTACAGTCTCGATTCGACGTTCCGGCAATCCTACGCCATGCTTGAGGCTTCGCTTTCATTCTGGAAGCTGAAGGCGGGGGCTGCCTGGGGGCCCGTTGCCGAATGGGTCCCGGGCGATGCGGCGTGGCTCCGGTACCGCGTGAAGTTCGGCCTGCTCGGTCGGCTTGGGCGGTTCGCGCTGTCTTCTTGGTGGAGCGGCTTTGTCGACGAAAAGATTTCGCTTCCGTGGGTCGGAGTCTTTTGGGAGTCGACTGGGAATTTTTCCGCCTTTGCGGTGAGCGACTTTGAGTCCGTCTCCTTTGGGACTTCGGTGCGGATTGGCGTCTTTTCGATTGAGGCTTCTTATGCCTTTCCAGGTTTTGGGCTCGATTTCGGGATTTCCGTCGCATGGGGCGGGCTTCTGCTCGGTGCGGAGCACGGAATTCGCGACGAAATCGGCGACTGGAACGGAGTCTGGGCCGTCAAAAGAATCAACAAGTGATTTTGGCCGTGCTGACGGGTCCCAAATTTGTCTATCTTGTGTTGTATGAATGCATTGGTGACGAGTGAATTTGGCATGAACTGGATTATCGTGCTCCTCCTGGTGACGATCATCCTGCTTGTCGTCTGCGGTATTAGCGTTTTCCTCTTGAAGGACAGCATGCGCAGGCAGCACCTCTACGAGCGCTTTTCGGGCAACCTTAACGAATTCATCGTCGTATTTTCGCAAAAGATGGAGTTCCTCTACGGGCTTCCGATGTATATGTCGGACCCCCTTTTTAAGCGCCTGAGCTCGGGAAGCTCGTTCCAGGACCTTCAGGATCCGAAGGACTGGGCCAGGATGACCCTATTCTTCGACGATGTCGAGAAACACCAGAATGTGTCGTTCATTTTCTCCATCAACTTGCCCAAGCTGGATTCGAACCAGGAAAGTAGCGGAATCCAGTGGTACGAGATGAGGGCCGTGGTAGAACATATTTCTGTCCAGGAGACGGACTACGTCTGCTTTATCAGGAACATCACGAAAGAGAACGAGAACAGGAAGGAACGCGAACGCTTGCAGTCCAGGCTCGACAACCTTCTGCAGAATACGGGCGACTTCCTCTGGAATTTCGAAGTCGAGGACCGCAAGTTCAGGCTCCTGACTCCGCTTCTCGACGAGGAACACCGCGTAATCCCTCAATCTACGGGCTACGTGAATGTCCACGAGATGATGCCCGAACCGGATTGGGAACTCTTGAACGCCATGCTGAACAGGAGGGTCAAGGATTTCCATACATTCGGTTCGAGGGGCGACCCGTTTGAATCGATCAAGCTGCGACTGTATGGCCCGGAGAAGACTCTCGTGTGGTACAGCTTCCGAGGAAGCCTCACGACGGACGAACGGAACAACCTTGTGTTCCAGGGATCGGCTCGGCGCATGGATATGATTCTCGAAAATGCGGTCCTCAATGCGGGGGATTACCGAGATTCGATGTTCTCTGCCATGTTCATGTTCCCGGATATCCGCGTTTTCTGGGTGGACCCGAACTATATCGTGCGCGGCTGTAACCAGGCCTTCGTGACCGATTTCCAGATAATGAGCCCGAACGATGCGATAGGCAAGTGCCTTGATGCCGTGGTTAACCAGCAGGCGCTCCCGATGATGATGCGTGCCCTGACGGAAGTTTTCGATACGGGCAGGAGCGTCTCGTGGAAGGGCTTTTTTGGCAATGTCGGCAAGGGCATCATGTATAACATGGTCCCCATCAAGGGCGCCAACGGCGAAACGGTCTTTGTCCTTGGCGTGTCCATCCTCTTTAACCAGTACGATTTCGAGGACCACCGCTAGTTTTTCTTTTAACGAGGTATGATATGAAAAAGCTATTCGCAATGCTTGCATGTTCAATGTTCATGATGGCCGGCTGCAACGACCCCCAGGCCAAGCCTGCCGCAAAGGCGGAAGCCGCCCCGGCCCAGCCTGCTCCGGCCGAGAAGGAAGCCCCGGCCCCGGCGCCCGAAGCTCCGAAGGCCCAGATTACGAATATCGACTGGGCGAAGGCGCTCGAAATGCAAAAGGCGGGCGCGATGCTGATTGACGTGCGCACTCCGGGCGAGGTGGCGGAAGGGACCGCCGAAGGCTCCGTGAACATCCCGCTGCAGGAAGCCGAACAGAGGCTCGCCGAGTTCCCGAAGGACAAGGACCTGCTGATTTTCTGCCGTAGCGGCAAGCGCAGCATGGCTGTTTCGAACATCCTGATCCAGAATGGCTACGAGCGCGTGTTCAACGTGGTCGGCGGGTTCATGGCGTTTCCGAAAAACTAACGCGGAAAATTGAGTAACGTTACGAACTATATGCGGCTCGCCTTGGATGAGGCGTTCTTTGCCGTGGGGGTGAGCCGACCGAACCCTGCTGTCGGTGCTGTCGTCGTGAAGGACGGCATTGTCGTGGGGAAGGGGCGGACACAGCGCCCCGGCTCGGCCCATGCCGAGGTCATGGCGCTGCGTGACGCGGGCGAACTCGCCCGCGGGGCGGCCCTGTTCGTGACGCTCGAACCGTGCTGTCACCAGGGCCGCACGCCCCCCTGCACATCCGCCATTATCGCGGCCGGCATTTCCGAGGTCTATTTCGCGCATGCGGACCCGAATCCCGTTGTCCGTGGCAAGAGCCGCGGCATTCTCGAAAATGCGGGAATAAAAGTCTACGAGGGCGAGGATGCCTGTGCGCGTGCGCATGTGGCCGAAAATTGGGACGACGAATCCTGTCCCGAGGGCTGCATGGTGATTTCCTCCGGCCAATCGCCGTCGCATGGAGTGGCGGACGAGTCCCTTTTGGAGGGCCGCGAAGTCTATCGCGACGTCGAACGCTATTTCGAAGGCTACGACCATTTTGTCCGTAACGCGACTCCCTTTGTCGAGGTGAAAATGGCCATATCGCAGGACGGATTCATGGGCGCCGTTGGCCGTGGCGGGGCTCATTTGCCGATTCCCATCACGGGGGAGGCCGCCAACTGCTGGAACCATGAATTGCGCGCCATGAGCGATGCCGTTCTCGTGGGGTCGGGGACGCTCCTGTCGGACAACCCGGGACTTGATGTTCGGTTAGTCCATGGAAACAGCCCCGTTAAAATCGTCTGGGCGCCGTACCGCGAATTTACGGCTTGCGAGGTTGATTCCCTGAAGGTTTTTGGCGATTCCCGGACCCTGGTCTATTCCTGTGTGGAACAGCCTGCGCTCGAATCGAAAGCCGAGGTCGTTCGCTTGCTCGGCGAAGACTTTGCGTCTCGGTGGAAATTCATGGTCCAGGATCTGGGCAAACGCGGCATGCACAGGCTCATGGTCGAACCGGGTGCCAAGCTGGCCTCCATGATTTTCGAATGCGGGCTCTGGGACCGGCTCGACCTTTGGCGTTCCACCGACTGCAGTGTCGAAGAACGGCTTGAAGAATCCGGTCTAGAAGGCCTTTTGTGTCCTGATATGCCCGAAGAATTGGTCGCCCGCGAATCCTACATGGCGGGGCACGACGTTCTTACTGTATTTTATCGCCCAGGCGAAAATCCTTGACGTTTATGCCCAGGCGCGAAAGCCTGTTGTAGAGGGTCGTGCGCAATAGGCCAAGCTTTTCGGCGGCAAGGCTCACGGATCCCCCGTTTTCGCGGATTTTTGCAATCAGGAACGTGCGTTCTTCCTGGTGCTGCCAATCTTGAAAATCGTTGTAGCTTTCGAAGCTCGAAGCAGAAATGTTGCCCTGTGCTTGGCTCTGGAGACTGGCTGCGGGTTCTATCTGCAGGTCGTCTGCCGTGAGAGTCCCGGGCGCAGTAAAGCACAGCGCACGCTGGATGACGTTTTCGAGTTCGCGGATGTTGCCCGGCCAGCTGTGGTTGCGGAGTTTCTCGAGCGCATCTTCCGACAGCGTGTAGGGTTCGCCCGCGGGCGCGTATTGCCTTATGAAGTAGTTTGCGAGGTCCTCGATGTCTTCCTTGCGTTCGCGCAACGGTGAAAGCTGCACGGGAATCACGTTCAGGCGGTAGAAGAGGTCTTCGCGGAAGCGCTTTTCGCGAATTTCGTCGCGGAGGTCGCGGTTGGTGGCGGCGATGATGCGCACGTCGATATGGCGTGTCTTGTTCGCGCCGATGGGGCGGATTTCCTTGTTCTGGATGACGCGCAGGAGCTTTACCTGTGCATGCAGCGGCATGTCCCCGATTTCGTCGAGGAAAATGGCTCCGCCGTTAGCGTCTTCGAAGAGCCCGATGCGTTCGTTCTGCGCTCCGGTAAAAGCACCGCGCGTGTGTCCGAAGAGTTCGCTTTCGAATAGGGTGTCCGGGATGGCGCTGCAGTTCACGACCACGAACTTGTCGTACATGCAGGCAATCGCGCGTGCGACGAGGTCCTTGCCGACTCCCGATTCTCCCTGGATAAGGACTGGTCCCGTATGCAGGATGGCGCGTTCCACCTTCTTGCGGAGATCCTGCATGGCCCTGCTCTTGCCCACGAGGTGGCTCATGCGTTCCTTGAAGATGAGCCGTGCCTTCTGGATTTCCTTGAGGCGGCTTATCTTGCTCATGAGGTGGAGACGTACGGCTTCTACCGAAAGGATGATGTCGTAGGAGTTCCCCGCAAAACTGTAGGCGTCCGGGCTGTGGGCGTAGGCGAGCACCATCGTTTCGGGATGCTCCCTGTGGATTCTCGGAAGTTCGCGTTCGTTGTCGGCCGCGAAGGAATCAAGGTCCCAGATGACGATGGGTGCCGTTGCCTCTGAGGCGTTTGCGGTGTCGTGCAGGGCTACCGAATAGTTTACCGAGGAAAGCACGTCCTGTATGAACGAGGACGTGTCCGTTTCCTTGGTGAACAGATCGATTGCGGACATCGCTTTTTTGTTCCGGGACTACTTGCCCAGTTCCTTAGAGCGTTCGGTACCGGCGACTACGGCCTTGATGAGGCTCGAGCGGAATGCACCCTCTTCGAGGGCGTCCACGCCTGCAATCGTCGTACCGGCAGGCGAGCAGACCATCGCGCAGAGGTCGCTCGGGCTCTTGCCCGACTGCTTCACGAGTTCCACGCTGCCTTCGATGGTCCCGAGGGCGAGCTTGAGGGCCACATCGCGGGTTAAACCGGCTTTTACGCCGCCGCGGGTAAGGCCTTCGATAAACTCGAACACATAGGCGGGGGCACTACCGGAAAGTCCGGTGACGGCGTCCATGAGGCTTTCGGCGACACGGCAGGTGACGCCGATGTTGCCGAAGATTTCTTCGGCAGCCTTCAGGGTAGCCTCGTTGACGCCGTCCGTCGCGAGCGCGACGGTGCCCTTGCCGACAGTGAGCGGCAGGTTCGGCATCACGCGGAGCACCTGGTTCTTTGCGCCGAGAACTTCGGTGAGGTTCTTGCGGGCGACTCCCGCCATGATGCTCACGAAGGTCTTTGTGCCCTTGATGGCCTTGACGGCGTTCTTCCATTCGGTGGCGACGAGCTTGAAAATCTGAGGCTTCACGCAGAGGAAGGTGATGTCGGCCTTCTTGACGCCTTCCGCGAAGTTCTTCACGCGGACGCAGCCGAGTGCGCTTACCGCAGCCGCGGCAGCATCGCTCGGGTCAAAGAAGAAGATGGACTTGGGGTCAACTTTCGCATTCAGGAGCCCGCGCAGGATGGCTCCGCCCATGTTGCCCGTGCCCGCAAAGAAAATTTTCTGATTCATATCAATAATCCTTTAATAATTATCAATCATCAATTATCAATTAATTATCATCCATTCATGGAAGTGAGGAAGTCGCGGTTCGTCTCGAACAGCTTGAGCTTGTCACGCATGAATTCCATGATTTCGACGGTGGTCATATCCTGCAGGTAGCGGCGCAGCACCCAGACGCGGCGCAGTTCCTCATCGCTAAGCAGCAGTTCTTCCTTGCGGGTGCCGGACTTGAAGATATCGATGGCCGGCCAAATGCGCTTTTCGGCGATGCGGCGGTCGAGCACGAGTTCCATGTTGCCCGTACCCTTGAACTCTTCGAAAATCACTTCGTCCATGCGGCTGCCGGTTTCGATGAGGGCCGTACCGATGATGGTGAGGGAGCCTCCGTTCTCGATCTTGCGGGCTGCACCGAAGAAGCGCTTGGGGCGCTGCATGGCATTAGCGTCCACACCGCCGGAGAGGATCTTGCCGGAATGCGGGATGACAACGTTGTTCGCGCGGGCAAAACGCGTAATGGAGTCGAGCAAAATCACCACGTCGTTGCCGTGTTCCACGAGGCGTTTCGCCTTCTCGAGGACCATGTCGGCCACCTTGATGTGGCGCTCGGGCGGTTCGTCGAACGTGGAGGCGAGCACTTCGGCCTGGATGTTCTTGCCGGCCCTGGTGGCATCGTCCTTGAGGCGGTCGATGAGCTTCCTCATTTCGGTCACTTCTTCGGGGCGTTCGTCGATGAGGAGCACCATGAGCTTCACTTCGGGATGGTTCACGGTGAGCGCCTGCGTCACGTTCTGGAGGAGCACCGTCTTACCGGTACGTGGGGGCGCGAGGATAATGCTGCGCTGGCCTTTGCCGATGGGGGTGAAGAGGTTCATGATGCGTGTGCTGTATTCGTCCTTCTTCCATTCCAGATTGAGCTTTTCGATCGGGTGGATGGGGGTGAGGTATTCGAATGCCACACGGCGCTTCGTCTTTTCGGGAGCTTCGAAGTTCACCGTGTCGATGCGCATCAGGGCGAAATACTTCTCGCCTTCGCGCGGCTGGCGCACCTGGCCCGTGATGGTGTCGCCCATCTTGAGGTCGTAACGGCGGATGATGTTCCTGCTGATGTAGATGTCGTCGGGGCCGGCGAGGTAGTTGTGGTCGGGGTTGCGCAGGAACCCGTGGCCGCCTTCCGGAATAATCTCGAGCACGCCTTCGGTGTATATGGGAGTCTCTTCGCCACCGGTAGAAGAAAGGATGCTGTAGACGAGGGCCTGCTTGCGCATGCGCTTGTAGTCTTCGATGCCGAGTTCTTCGGCGCGCTGCTGCAGTTCGAACATCGGGAGCCCGCGGAGTTCGCGCCACTTTGCCTTCGCGGCCGCCACTACTTCGGGAGGCGGCGGGGGAAGCTGGATGCTCTCGTCGATAAAGTCGTCTTGCGGGAGGTTACGGTTGTGGCGGTTCTTGAACTTGTTGAACTTATTGAACTTGCCGTTGTTCCCGTTGTTATTGTTATTATTGTTGAACTTTCCGTTGTTGTTATTGTTGTTGAACTTGCCGCCGTTCTGCCCATTGTTCTGGCCGTTGTTTGGCGGGTTGTTCTGACCGTTTGCCTGTGCACCCTTGTTCGGGTCGGCTTCGGGCTTTGTTGTATCGGCAGGAGCTTCCGCTTTTTCTGCCTTCGGTTCCGAGGGTGCGGATTCGACAGCCGCGGGTGCCGGTTCGGGGGCCTGTTCGGAGGCCGGCTGTTTTGTCTTGGAAGATTCTTTGGGATCCGGGGCTTCGGCTGATTTTTTGGAGGGCCTGCCGCGACGCTTGGGCTGGGGTTCCGCACCTTCGGCGCTCGGAATCGGCTGCGCTAGGTCGCCGAGTTTCTCGTAGTCGATGGGGGAGTTTAAATCAATGGTGTCGGAAAGCAGTTGCGGTTCGTCTTGAACCTTCTTTTGTCTAGGCACTATTCGTTCCTTTGGCTTGTATGATGTTGGGTAGAATAAATTTTCCAGAAGATAGGGCCCCGCTCGGAGGTTCCCTCGGAATTCACGTATAAAATACAAAAAAAAATGATGTTTGTCATAAAAATTGCTTTTTTCGATGGAAAAAAGAAAAAAAGATGATTATCCGGCAAAAAAAAGGAATAAACGGGACTCAAAATTTTTCTGCAATAGCTATATTAACGCACGTGGAATCACTAGACCGCGTTTTTGTTGCGCTAGGAAGCAATTTAAGTCCCCGCTCCCGTAGGCTTGCCGAAGGACGGGACATGCTTTCGCGCATATCTTCGGGCGGGTGGCTTGAAAGCCCGATTTACGAGACTCCTCCGGTAGGTCCGGAAGGGCAAGGTCCCTATTTCAACCAGGTCGTGAGTTTCTGGTACGATGGGGATCCGAAACGCCTGCTCCATTACCTCAAGGGATCCGAGGTCGTACTTGGACGCAAGCCCCGCGGTCACTGGAATTCCCGTGAAATTGATCTCGACCTGCTCTATTTCGGCAACAAGGTCATGGCCGGCCGGCCGACGATTCCGCATGCCGAAATTCCCAACCGCCAGTTCGTGCTTGTCCCCCTGAATGACATCGCGCCGGACTGGGTGGACCCGTTGAACAATTGTACCGTGAAGGAAATGCTTGCAATCCTCGTCGAAAGCGAAGGCAAGATTCCGTTCCGTACTATTACAGCGGAGGAACCGTAATGCTGACCGAAAAAGGTGTTCACTTTCTCGCCATCGAAGGCGTTATCGGCGTGGGGAAGACCACGCTTGCGCGAATTATCGCCGAGCGCTGGAACGCCCTCTGTATCGAGGAAAATTACGAGGAAAACCCCTTCCTGGAAAAGTTCTACGAGAATCCGGAACCCTACGCCTTCCAGACGCAGCTGTTCTTCTTGCTCGAACGCCACAAGCAACTTCAGCATTCGGCGCTCCAGAGCGACCTTTTCCACGACCTGCTCGTAAGCGACTACACCTACGACAAGGATGCCATATTTGCGGCCCAGAACCTCTCCGACAGCGAATTCGCCATGTACGAGCAGGTATCGAAGGCTATCGAACACGAGATTCCCCGACCGGACATGGTCGTCTACCTGCAGGCGAGCATCCCCACGCTTTTGAACCGCATCAAGAGTAGGGGCCGCCCCATGGAAAGAGCCATCGAGGGAAACTACCTGAAGGACCTCCAGAGCCGCTACGACCACCATTTTTGGCACTACTCGCATGCGCC
The DNA here is from genome assembly GCF_002342555.1 of Fibrobacter sp. UBA2449. NCBI lineage: Bacteria > Pseudomonadati > Fibrobacterota > Fibrobacteria > Fibrobacterales > Fibrobacteraceae > Fibrobacter > Fibrobacter sp. UBA2449. The sequence goes on along the minus strand of NZ_DDQF01000022.1, from coordinate 31,704 downwards.
CGTCCTGATTATCAACACGGACCATATCGATTTCGTGCACAACGAAAACCACCTGCAGCTGGTGCTCGACGCCATTGCTGCATGTCCCAAGCAAACGACTTATTTTGTTCCAGAAAGTAATTAAGAAGGTTATATGCAAATCATTGATTCAATCGAAACACTTCGCAACACCCTCAAGCCGTTCGCGGCATCCGGCAAGACCATCGGTCTTGTTCCGACGATGGGGGCTCTCCATGAAGGCCATGGGGCGCTTATCAAGGCGTCGGTAAAGGATTGCGATATAACGGTTGTCAGTGTTTTCTTGAATCCGATTCAGTTTGGCAAGAACGAGGATTTGGACAAGTATCCCAAGCGTCTCGAAGCGGATGCGAAATTGGCTGAATCACTGGGTGCCGACTTTGTTTTTGCTCCCAGCGTCTCTGAGATGTATCCGGCCGGCGATCCGCTGACGATGGTGCGCGACGAGACTCTCGAGAGCCTCTACTGCGGAGCCTACCGTCCGGGCCATTTCCGTGGCGTGCTGACGGTCGTCTCGAAGCTGTTCCTCATCACGAAGGCGAACCGCGCCTACTTTGGCGAAAAGGACTACCAGCAGGTGTTCCTCATCGAACGCATGGTGAAGGACTTGAACTTTGACATCGAAATCAAGCGCGTCCCCATTGTCCGTGAAAAGTCGGGCCTTGCGCTTTCGAGCCGCAACGAGTACCTTTCCGAAGAAGAACGCACCCAGGCGCTCGGAATCTCGAAGGGTCTCGCTGATGCGAAGGCCGCGTTTGTCGCGGGCGAGAAGGGTGTCGCTAAACTCCGCGATATCGTGGTGAAGTCGATTCTCTTGAACCGCGGCCAGGTCCAGTTCGTCGAGGTCGTGAACCAGAAAGACCTCCAGAAGTTCTCGGGTGTCCTCAAGGCGTCGGACAAGGCGGTCATTCTCGTCGCCGCGTTCTTCGGCAAGACGCGCCTCATCGATAACATCGAGCTCAACTAGCGTGTTCCATCGGATATGAAAAGAGCGCCGGCAATTTGCCGGCGCTTCTTGTATTCGGGGCCTTGAACCGATTATTTTTCGGTGGCCGTGAACACTCCGTCCCAGGTTTCGCCGGCAGCGACAGGCGGGTTGACCTTGTAGCTTTCGCAACGTTTGATGTAGACGTGCGAAGGTGTCGTCTTGCTGCCGGGGTCGCGGTCGGGATGGTGGGGCTCGTAGTCGAGGCACTGCGTGAACAGTTCAATGGCCTTGTCCCACTCCATGGCGAGGTAGGCTGCGCGGGCCTGTTCCCAGATTTCGACGAGCTTGAGGAGGTTCGCTTCGTTCTCGCATCCGGTGCGCTCGAGAAGTTCGAAGGTACGGACCGGCTGGCTCTTGCCCACCACGCGGATGGTGTCGAGAGAACGGTAGATGAAACGGCCTTCGTCGAGGTGCTTTTGGGTGTCCTCGCTAATTTGGATGTAGGCCCCGTATTGCTTCGCGGCACTTTCGAGACGAGCTGCGAGGTTCACGGCATCGCCCATCATGGTGTAGTTCTTGCGGGTTTCGGATCCCATGTTTCCGGTAACGATGTCGCCGGAGTTGATGCCGATTCTCATGTGCATGTCGTGGACCACCTTGGGCCATTTCTGGTTCTTGTGCTCATCGGTTTCCACGGCCCACTTCTTGCGGAGTTTCATGAGTTCGCTCTGCATGCCGACAGCCGTGTCGCAGGCGTTCTGCGCATGGTTGGGCAGGGGCATCGGCGCTCCGAAGAACGCGATGATGGCGTCGCCTTCGTATTTATCCAGCGTGCCCTTGTTGTGGAGCAACGTGTCGGTCATCTTGGTCAGGTATTCGTTCAGCAGGTCGACAAGCTTACTCGGGTCACCAATTTTTTCGGAGAAGGTGGAGAAACTTGCGATATCGGTAAAGTAGGCCGTGATATTGAGCTTTTCACCGCCGAGCTTGGGCATAACTTCGTTGTTCACCATCTCGTCGATCAGTTCGGGGGAGATATACTGCTTGAACGCGTCGTTCAGGAACTTCTTTTCTTTGTTTTCGAAATAGAACTGGACAACCTGTGCAGCGACGTTCGTGAGCAGCATGGCGAGGAGCTGCTTAGAGACGCCCAGGTAGATGCCGCCCTGGAAATAGCGGAACGCGATGAACGCGTAGGCTCCCATCATCAAAAGCGATATGCCGATGGAAATGTAGCTGCGGACGAACAGGCCGAGCAGCATGCACACGATGGCGAGCAGGATGACGATAATCTGCTGGTAGTGCTCCGCGAGGTTTACGATGTAGTTGTCGTTCAGGATGTTCTGGATAATGGTTGCGTGGATAAGCACGGCGGGGTTGTTTTCTTCGTGCGGGCCTGGCACAAAGTCGAACAGTGCCGGGGCGGCGGACCCGAGGATAAAGACCTTGCCCATGTAGAGACCGGGGTCCTGGCGGTTGTTGGTGACATCGTAGTAGGCGACATGCTGGAACGGACGCATTTCGGGGTCGGTGTTGTAGCGGCCGATGTAGTTGACGAGGAATCGGCCGTAGTTGTCGATGGGGACGCGTTTGCGGTTGCCGAAGCGGAATTCTTCACCGGGCTTTAGGCTGTCGACCTTGTTGTTGGGTGTTCGGGCGATATCCTGGAGCACCTTGTCGCTCAGGATATCGAGATTCGATTTCCATGTTTTGGCATCTGCATCGTAGCGGAGGTCAACATCGATGGAAAAGTGAATAGTGCGGTTCTCGGGAATCTTTTCGAGAGAATCCTTGAAATAGCGAATCGTGTTCAGGATGTAGGGGGTGATAATGAATTCGTCGTCATTGTTGGAATCTTCCACGAGGAAGTGGTCGGGGGCGTCCTCCTCGGTATCGCGCTTCATCACGACGCCTTCGAAAATTTCTTTTTCTTCGTCGGCTCCGATTGCGTTCATTTCGTCCCCGTCAATCGTATCGGCGATTTTGAGAAGCGTGCTAGAGAGGTCTTCGTCAAGGGACTGGCCTTCGAAGAGCATGAACAGGGGTTTCCCGTTTTCGCTCTTGCGCACGGCGACCTTCGTCGTGATGTCGACGAGTTCGTTTGTCGCGCGTTTGATGGCATCCGGGCTCTTGAGGAAATTGCGCAGCTGGAGGAACATGGGGTAGCTGAACTGCGGGTAGGTGACGTGGAACTTGTCTGTGGAGTCCTTGTAGACGCCGAAGGGCTTGCCGAGGTCGATGTATTTGCCCATCTTGATGACCACGTTCTCGGGCTTCTGGTGGAAAAGGTGCAGCGTCGTCATGAGCGACATCGTGGAATAGATGCGGCTGGGGACGTCGGGGTAGACGTAGGGGTTCGGGAATCGGTAGAGCATCGAAACGTGGCGCACGACGCCGTCATCGTCGGGGTAGGCGTTCACGGAACCCATCTGCGCGCCTGCGTGTGCGAGTTCGGGATAGATGTTGTCGAGCAGGGTCTTCGTTTCGACATATTCTACGGAATCGACTTGCGATTCGGCGAACGTGGAACCGAACCCGAGTTCCTCGGCGCGTTCGTATTTCGCAAGTTTTTCCCACATGGTCTTGTGCTTGAACGAGGTCGTTTCGTCCATCATGAAGCAGACGATGGCATTCCCGCTCTCCTCGATGTTTTTCACCATGAGCGAGTCGAAGTTGTAGTGCGAGCGGATGCTCGTGAAAAGCGTATCCCAGGGCTTGGTGGAGTCCACCGTATTGAGGATGCTGATGGCCTGGTTCGCCTTTTTCTCGCCGAAGTCCGCGTCCTTGAACAGAATATCGAAGCCGATCGCCGATGCGCCGCCGTCACTCAGGTTCTTGATGACGTTTGCATGGATGGAACGGTCCCACTCGTTGTAGTTGCCGAGCTTGGTAAGGGAAGGCTCGTCGATATCCACGATCATGATGTTCGGGTCGAAGCTCTTGCTCACGGCGACCTTGCCGTCCTTTTCAAGCTTTTCGAATGTCTTGCCGGTCTTCATCTTGAAGAACTGGTCGTAGAAGAAATTCTCGAGGTCTTCGGCGGTAGAGCGCATCACCTCGACATAGGGATCCTGCGCGTTACCAAGGAAAAGAATGAGGAAAATGATGACTGCAGTAATAACGGAACCGACGCCGATTTTCTTCAGTTTTTTCAATAATTTCTTGTTCATGCTGTCAATAATAATAAAAGAATATAAACTATATTTCGTAAGTAAACTCGAAGGAGCGTATTTTGGCTGAACGGAAAAAGACTTCTGGTAAAAAAACAAAAACAAAGTCGGCTGTGAAGGAAACCGAACCTGGGGATTTGCCATTCGGAGTTATTTTGTGCGGATGGATTCTGGTCGGTGTAGGCCTGGTGCTTTTGTTAGGTTGTGTGAGTTCTGTCTATAGCGGCTCCGAAGGCAACTGGCTTGGCCCTTATTTCGGCAAGCTGATTCCCGAAACGTTCTGCTTTATCTTCGGCAAACTTCCTGTTGTTGCATTTACGTTTGCTCTTGTGCTTTGGGGCCTTTGCCTTGCGCTCCGTCCGGTACGGATGCGGGGGATAGGGCTTGCTGTCGGCATGAGCCTTCTTACGATTGATCTTGCTTGTCTCCTTGCGCTCAAGAATTATGGAGAATCGCAGCTGGGCCGCGACGTGTTGATGATGAACGGCGGCATCGTGGGCCAGTTTTTCTGCAAGAACATTGCGGAACCCGTTTTCGGCAATGTGTCTGCACTGGCTCCGTTCCTGTTGCTTCTTGCGGGGCTGGTTCTGATTCTTGTCATCTCGTTCGGGTTGCGACCGAGGCATTTTGCTTTTGTCGTAAGCGGATTCCGTTGGCTTGTAGGGCTCTTCATGAAGCGCGGAAAAGATGACGAAACCGCCGAGGAAGATGATACCGAAAGTGGCGTGGTGAGCGAGAATATCGGGCTTTCGAAGCGCAAGGGCATCACGTTCCTCGACGACGACACGATTTTCAAGGAACCGGACGGTTTCAAGCTCAAGCATAAAGGTAAGCTCAAACCCTTTAGTGCTCGCAAGAACTGGATGGAAACTCCAGTGTTGGCCCGCGGAAACGGCGAAGAACTGGACGAGTCGACTGTCGCTCCGACGATTGCGCCGACGATGCCCGCCGCTCCGGTGGCTGCGGACCAGGCGATTGAACCCGATTTTACGGGCGAAGATCCTGAAATCTTGCGCCTGGAACAGCAACTGCGTGACAACTACCGCAACATGAGTGCGCTCGAAATCAAGGAAATCAGGGACAAGATTGCCGAAATCCGCCGTGCCCGCGAAATGCTCAACTGGGAACGCGCCCACCAGAACAAGATTGTGGTGAAAGGTGCTGTTCGTGGGACTCAGCCCGATGCTTTGCCGGCCGAAACGCGCGATGATGCCACCGTGGTCGCAGAAAATGAATCTGAAAGGACCGTGGTCGCTGGACAGAAACAACCGGATGTGGCTCCGACGATCGCCGCATTCCCCGGAACAGAAAAAGATGATGAGCCGACGCTGGCTGCGGGTGGCGACGCTTCTTCTGAAGAAGAGACCTTTATGCCCGAGATTGTCACGAGCGACGAGGCGGAACGCGACCCGACAATGGAACAGGATCCGACATACGAGGCTCCGAACCAGATTGGAACATCTTCTTCGGGCACCACGTTTACGGGTGGTGCCGCTAACGGGATACCACAGCCCGACCCGACGGTGCATTACGACCCGTACCGCATTCCGACGGTGGATGAAATTCTGGACAAGCACGATCCGCAGCCTGCGGACTACACCGAAGAGGAACTCAATGCGATTGGCCGCATGCTCGAGGAAAAGCTCGAGAACTTCAAGGTGAAGGGGAAGGTGGTCGGCTGCGAGACCGGCCCCGTGATTACGCGTTTCGAGGTGGAACCGGGCCCGGGCGTGAAGGTAAGCCAGTTCAGCGCGTTGCAAGATGACCTTGCGATGGCCCTGAAGGCAGTCTCTATCCGCATCCTCGCGCCGATTCCTGGAAAGGGCGCCGTGGGCATTGAAATCCCGAACCGCAAGATGCAGACCATCTTCGGGCGCGACATCTTCGAGAGCGAGGCGTTCAAGCCCACGCCTGACAAGATTATCATGGCCCTCGGTAAAGATATCTCCGGCGAGCCGTTTGCGATGGATTTGGCGAAGGCCCCGCACCTGATGATTGCGGGCCAGACCGGTTCCGGTAAGTCCGTGTGCATTAACGCCCTCATGGCGAGCATGCTTTTGAGCAAGACTCCCGACGAGTTGCGCATGATTCTGGTGGACCCGAAGGCGGTGGAACTCAAGATGTACGAGAACATTCCGCACCTGCTCGCTCCCGTGATTACCAAGCCCGAAGTCGCCATCCAGGCGCTCCAGTGGCTCTGTTACGAGATGGACCGCCGTACCGAAGTGCTTGCGAAGGCGAAGGTGCGTAACCTCAACGGCTTTAACGAGAAATTCGATGCAGGCCTGCTCCCCGAAGACGTGCCCGATACGGACCGCGGCCACCGCATGGCGTTTATCGTCGTGATTATCGACGAAATGGCAGACCTCATGATGGTCGCCGGGAAGGAAATCGAGAAGAACGTGAGCCGTCTTGCCGCAAAGGCGCGCGCCGTGGGAATCCACTTGGTGCTTGCGACCCAGCGCCCGTCGGTGAAGGTGATAACCGGTAACATCAAGGCGAACCTGCCGACGCGTATCAGCTTCAAGGTGGCCTCCCAGGTGGACGCGCGTACCGTGATGGACCACGCCGGTGCCGAGAAGTTGCTTGGCCGCGGTGACATGCTGTTCAAGGCGGTGAATGCACCCGACCCGGTGCGCGTACACGGCGCATTCCTGAGCGACGAGGAAGCGGAAAAACTTGCCGACGCCTGTAGCAACCAGAACGTCTGTTACCCGCAGCTCGAGACCTTCGAGGTCGAGGAAGCGGGCGGGGAAGGCGATGACGACGATGGCAATGCCGCAATGAACGAGAAGAAGGACAAGCTCCTGTTCGAGGTGGCCAAGTGGGCCATCGAATGCGGGAACGGCCTTTCTACCTCTGCCGTGCAGCGTCACTTCAGCGTGGGTTACAGCCGTGCAGGCAAGATCGTGGACCAGCTTTACGGCATGGGCCTGTGCGCCCGCAGTACAGGCAACTCCAAGCCCCGCGCGATGCTCATCGGCATGGACGAACTCATGCAACTCGAACGCTCCGGCGCTTTTAGATAATGTGAAGTGTGTAGTGTGAAGTGAGAAGTTTGAAATGACTATGAAAGAATTTGCTCCCGCTAAAATCAATCTTTTTCTCGATGTCATCCGCAAGCGTGAGGACGGCTATCACGACCTGGGAACGGTTTTCCAGACGGTAGATGTCGGCGATACGCTTGAATTCAGCGCCCGCGACGACGGAGAAATCCACCTGGAGTACAGCAACCCGCAGGAATACCCCGTGGAATCGGACCTCGTGTACAAGGCTGCGGTCGCATTGCGCTCGCATGTGGGCAACAACGACCTGGGTGCAGATATCTTTTTGGACAAGATAATGCCGCTCGGTGCAGGCCTTGGCGGTGGTTCTGCCGATGCCGCAGCGGCGCTCCGCGCGCTGAACCGCCTCTGGGAGTTGCGGTTGCCGCCTGCGGAACTGGAACGCGTCGGGGCAAAGCTCGGGGCTGACGTTCCCTTCCTGGTCAGAGGCGGCACGGCTTTCGCCGAGGGCATCGGCGAACGTTTATCGTTTATCTCCCCGTTAGACCTGCCTGCAGGCGAGGTGTTGCTTATCGCGACCCCGCACGACAGCGTCCCCACCAAGGATGCCTATGCGGGAGTACCCAAGTCCGGGCCTGACCGCTGGGAAGGCTACAAGCTCGCATGGGAAACTGCATCCGATGCGGAACGTTCTTTCGGCGGGCCGCTGCTCGATTCGGGCGCATTCTTCAACGCTTTCGAGATTTCTGTTTTCCCGAAGCACCCGCTCGTTGCCGCGATGAAGGACAAGTTCTTGGACCTCGGGGCGAGGGTCGCCCTCATGAGCGGCTCCGGCGCATCGGTCTTCGGAATCTTTGCCGACAGAACCACCGCCGAAACCGCCGCCGAAACCCTCAAGGCATACTCCCGCTACATCGCCCTCACAAAATTTTGGCACGGTTAGCCTCAAAAGTGCCCTTTTTAGGCATGAAAAGCGCATTTCCCCTTTGAAAAAGGGGATTCTTTTTTTATATTTGCGCCCACCATTGGGGTATCGTCAAGTGGTAAGACAACGGATTTTGATTCCGTTATTCGTTGGTTCGAATCCAGCTACCCCAATGAATCTTTTAACAATAAACCAAATTGGAGTCTACAATGGAACTCACAAAACTCGCAGCAACCTCGAGAGTGCTAGGCAAGAGCCGCGACTGCGCCCGTCTCCGCAAGGAAGGCAAGATCCCGGCCGTCTATTATGGTAAGGGTCAGGAGTCTGTGAATATCAGCGTCAGCGCTATCGATGTTCGCAAGGTTCTCGCCCCGGGCAAGCGTTACACCCTTCTCGACCTCGAGATCGACGGCAAGGCCGGCAATCCCGCTGTCATTTACAACTACCAGAAGGATGCCATCACGCAGGCGATCACCCACATCGACTTCATCAAGATCAGCGACGACTCCAAGGTCAAGGTCCGCGTGCCGGTGAAGCTTTCCGGTCTTCCGGTCGGTGTCAAGACCCAGGGCGGCCTCTTCTCTCAGGAAACCCGCTACCTGTACCTCGCCGCCAAGCCGGCTTGCATCCCGACCGTCCTCGAAATGGATATTTCCGATTTCGAGACGAACGTGACGTTCTACGCCAAGTCCTTCAAGCTCCCGGAAGGTTGCGAACTCGCCAGCCTCCCGCGCACGGTGATTTTCACGATTACCTCGAAGTCCAAGAAGAAGGACGACGCTGCCGCTACGGAAGCTGCTCCGGCCGCTGCCGCTGCTGCCGCTCCGGCTGCCGAAGCCAAGTAATCTCGGATTGCTTGAACAAGCGCTTAAAAGGGCCTGCCGTTTGTGGCGGGCCCTTTTCGCATGCACGGAGGAAACTTTGAAAAATGTGTCAAAAAGTTCACATTGGGGCCCGCTGGGTATTGCTTTATTGCAAAAAAAAATTTATTTATGCGGTATGAACCGTCTTATCCATATTTTTCTCGTTTTGGCTTTCTTTACGGGAGCCTCTTTTGCTAAGCATGTTGCGGTCTTGGAGACAGTCTCCGATACCAAGGACCTCTTGTCTCCTTCGGAACGTATATATCTCACGAATACACTTCGTGAAGAGGCGGTCAAGGAACTCCCTGCCGAGTTGGAATACACCATCATGACCCGCGAGAACATCCAGGAAATGCTTCCGCCGGGCAAGGCCATTGAGGACTGCGAGGGCAGCTGCCTTGTGGAAACGGGTAAGAATATTTCCGCCGATTTCATCTGCCAGGCGCGTGTCGGTAAGGTGGGCTCCAAGTTCTCCATCAGCACCGAAATCTATGAGACGTCCACAAACAAGCTGGTCGCCAGCTTCAACGGACTGGGTGCCGATGTCGAGGCCTTGATCGAAGTGATTATGGCGAAGGCTCCCGAGTTCTTCAGGAAGGTTCGCGGCGGTGCGAAGGGGATTATCCGCACTGGCTTTGACGGGGCCGGCAACCAGTCCTTCGCGATACACGTTTCGACTAATCCTCCCGGTGCAGCCTTGAGTATCGACGGGCGTCCTGTGCCGAAGTGCAATTCGACCCCGTGCCAGATCCTCCTCGAATCGGGAAGGCATCGTTTTCTGGCGGTCCTTGATCATTACGAGGATGCGGAAGGATCTTTCGATATAACCGGGAACGGCCAGCAAGTTTCTCTCGACCTCGTGCCTCGCTTCGGAACGCTCGTTGTCGAACCGCAGCTCAATGGCGGTGGCACACTCGATGAACTGGAAATGACCCTCGACGGGAACAAGGTGAAGGCTGGAAAAATCGAACTTGATCCGGGCGTTCATTCCGTGGAACTTTCTCACCGCTGCTACAATCCCGCTTCTTTCAAGGTCGGAATCTACAAGGGCAAGGAAGAATCTTTCAGGGAAGCACTTGTGCCGATAGCGAGCGGTATCTCGCTTTCGGCCAGCAAGTCCTCGGGCGAACCCCTCAAGCTCCCGGTGTTCGTCAACGACAACTCGGTTGGCGAGACTCCGTACCTAGGAAGTGTCCCCCTGTGCTCGAAGATTGAGATAGGCGAGGGATCCTCCAGGACTGCCCTCAACCTTACGCTGCTTCCCGGGGAGACCGTCGACTACGAATACGTCGTGCAGGAATCCAGCGGCCGCGGTAGCGTTTCGGGCGGAGCGCCCCTGAGGAAACGTCGTGGCGTCGCCCAGGACAATACGGAAACGAAACCTGAACCCGGGACGAGCATTCCCTCGAACGTGAGTACGAGCTCCTCGTCGTGGACCCTCATGGATCATGCGACATGGCTCCTGCCTGTGTCGGCGGTTATTGCGGGTGTAGGCCTTGCACTGGGCATAGTTTTCGAACTTGATGCGGCAGAGCAATACAAGTATGCCAATTCGCAAAACTATAAAGAAAAAATGGATGCGGCGAAGTCTTCGCAGACCATTCGAAATGTCGGGTGGATAATGACAGGGGTCGGTGGGTTCGGCTTCGTTTTGGCTACAACTTTCATGATTATTGATTTCTGATGAAAAATTTGAGATTCTACATAGTGTCCTTGTTTGCATTGATTGCGCTTCTGTTGTGCGCCTGTACCGACTATGCCCAGAAAATCAAGGACGAGTTCGATCCGGATGACGCTAGCATGGCTGCTAATGAGATTAAGGAAATTTCGTACGGATACATGACGGACGATCGTGATGGCCAGGAATATCGGACAGTTAAGATTGCAGGCCAGGAATGGATGGCGCAAAACCTGAATTACTATATCGTGGACACCTATTGCTATGATGACAATTATCAGAATTGTGATACGTATGGCCGTCTTTACAAATGGGATGCCGCTTTGTATGCCTGTCCTGCCGGTTGGCACTTGCCCACAAAAGAGGAAATAGATATACTGATAAAGAATGTGGGTGACAGGTCTACGGCAGCGACAGTGCTCAAGTATACCAAACTATGGGATGATAGGGGTAATGGTACGGATTCCTTTGGCTTTGGTGCATTACCTGGTGGCTTGTTGGGCTATGAAGGATATTTTGATGGAATCGGCCTTACTGCTGGGTTCTGGAGCTCGACCGAGGGGGATAACGATACCCTTGCCGACTACCTGATCATGCGCAGTGATTATGATGAGGTTCGTCTGAATCAAGGGAGCAAGAATTACGGTTATTCCATACGCTGCCTTTATGGAGAAAGCGATCTGTCTTCAAGCAGCTTGGGGCCCAAGTCTTCATCCAGTCAACACCTGTATGGGGAATTCTTTGACGATCGCGATAGCCGGACCTATAAGACTATAGAAATCGGCTCGCAGACATGGATGGCCGAAAATCTCAGATTTGAAATGGATGACAGTTATTGTTATGATGATGATATGAGCTACTGTGAGAAATACGGTCGCCTCTATGTTTGGACTGCAGCACAGGACGCTTGTCCGGATGGCTGGCACCTGCCTTCGCCAGAAGAGTTTGATACTCTGCTTGCGACGGTGGGGAATAATGCGGCCGAGAAACTGATGGCGACGAATAGCTGGATAGACAGTGAGGGAAAAAATTCCTTTGGCTTTTCTGCACTTCCCGGCGGATTTAGGGGGAATTCTGGAAACTACTCCGACGAAGGTTCAATGGCGTTTTTCTGGAGCAACGCCAAGGCTTCAAATGGTACTTCTGGATATAATCTGATAATAGACCGCTTTGGAGATGCTTCAATCCATGGCGAATATGATTCTGCCGATGGAAACAGTGTCCGTTGCATTATGAATGGCGAAAATTATAGCTCTTCCAGCAGCGCGGAATCCTCTTCTTCATCTGTTGTCTTTTACCAGGATGAAGACCTCTTTGATGATCGCGACGGACGGACATATAGAACAGTGACGATCGAATCGCAGACGTGGATGGCGCAGAATCTTAATTTTGTGACGGAAAACAGCCTCTGCTATAATGACGATGAGTCCAGTTGCGATACGTATGGCCGTCTTTACAAATGGCAGGATGCGCAGCTCGCTTGCCCTTATGGATGGCATTTGCCGTCGAAGGATGAATTCGAAACTTTAATTACGGTTGCCGGCGGCTATGAGATAGCGGGGAAGACGCTCAAATCTACTACTGGCTGGTGGGATACCGGGAAAGGAGAAGGCGGAACTGATGATTTTGGATTTACGGTGCTGCCGGCTGGATACATTAACACTAACGAAGCTTTCATCTCTAAGACCGCTGTGACCTTATTTTGGACATCCTCTGTAAATGTGGATCGAGTATATACACTGAGTTTTTCGTATTCCGATGATACCGCTTCTATGTTCCTCAATGACACGAAAGAATCAAAATCTATCCGTTGCATTAGAGACTGATTATGACGAAGTTGATTGACATCCTTGTCCTTTTCTCGTTGATGTGCTTCTGCGCCTGTACCGACTATGCTCAGCAAATCAAGGACGAATTCGAACCGGATGATGCAAGCGGTTCGTCGGCGACTACGGAAGATAATCCTCTGCCCTCGTACGGATATATGACGGACGAACGTGATGGCCGTTGGTATAGTACCGTTAATATAGCAGACCAGGAATGGATGGCCGAAAATCTCAATTTTGATACAGGCGAGAGCTATTGCTACGACAACGAATACTGGAACTGTGATGTAGCAGGAAGATTGTACGAATTTAAAGATGCCTTTGTGGCCGCCTGCCCCGATGGCTGGCATTTGCCTTCTGCTGAAGAGTTTGAAATATTGATTAAGAATACGGGTGGTGATGCAAATGCCTCGTCTTTAAAATCGAATGACTGGAACGGAAATAATTCATCCGGTTTTAATGCTTATCCTGCAGGACAAAAACGATTTGCCGATAATTATACCGATATGGGTTTTTATGCTTATTTTTGGAGCGCGACACAAGATGGTGCCAATGCATATGCATTAATGATTTCCGGTTCGTTGTCCGTTGCATCTGTTGTCATTGAACCCATTAACATGGAACAGGCTTTTTCTGTCCGCTGTGTCAAGGATTAAAGAATTAGTACCATGAAAAAACCTCGCAATTTTGTTCTTTCTGCTTTCGTTCCCCTTGCCATGTCGGCCCTGCTTGTGGCATGCAACGATAACCCGCAGAGGCCGCACGGCAATTACGGCGGCCCCAATGGCCCCGACGAAAACGTGAATCATGGGAGCAATCCCCAGAATGGCGGCACGCCTTCCAGCAGTTCCGAGACCGTCGTAAATACGGCCGAGGCTGGCGGTATCACGTTCGACCTGGTCATCCGCGATTTCCCGGTGACGCACCCGGACTTCGAGAATTTCTCCAGCGAATATGCGAGCAGGGGAGACTATAATTATTGCGAACTCAAGGGTGCTACGTCAGGGCTTTGTGGCGAACTGATTCTCAATGCCGGTTTGCCGGGGTACGATGCTTCCTGGTATGCGCTTGAAGCTTATCATATGACTTGCGGCAACGTCAACTCCAAGACGGGAGCCTGGATTGGCCAGGATGGACTGCCGAATGTGGCGAACCTGATGTTGCCGACTTACCTGCAAAGGACGACGGCGACAGATACGCTCAAGTATGGCGAATGTGCCGACAAAGAAGAATCTGGACGCACTCGTCATGGCTATGTGAAGGTGGCTGACGCGGCGGTTCGTGGCTCCAAGTGTGCCGATGTCATGTGGTCTAGTCCCGTGTACTACACTCCCGGCATGGTGCAGCCCTACCTTGCGTTCACCCCGGATCCCGAGACGGGTGAAATTGACATGCTCGACGGCGTGAAAATCCTGAAGGCGGGCGAACTCTGCGACAACCAGTTCTTCGACCAATGGTATAGTGACGATAATTCCTTTGCTAAGCGCACCAATACGGCTCTCGTGATTCCCTCCGATGCGTCCAATGCCTATTCTATCGATTACAACTACAGCAACGGCGGCTATTTCCCTCTGGATGTTGTCGATGCTGTTACTCTCAGTTTCAAGTCGGTGGCAACGAAGGAGAATGGCGGATGCACGACGGACCAGTGTGAACAGTGGGGGCCGCAGTCGCTTTCCATTACCTGTCCGCCGTACGATTACCAGTATGCGCCCGACCAAAAGGATGCGATGAACGCCAGTACCGATGCTCTCTGCGCGGCATGGCTTGTGAATGGCGGTCCTAGGTCTCCGGATGCGGCTATGGCAGCGGCCGGGGCTGCTCCTTATAATGTTGGCTTGCATCACCTCCGTAATTTCGGATTTACGGAAATGGGCTACGTGAAGTTCAAGTACCGCTCGGCAAACCAGGTTCCCAGTCCCGAAGTTTTCGAAATTGCAGGCGATGACGACATCTGGGTGTTTGTGGACGGCGTGCTGGCCATCGACCTCGGCGGAACGCATTCCCCGACGCCCGGCAGCATCGACATGTTTGTCCTTGCGCGGAACGGACACGGTTGCCATGTGGGTGAACCCCTGGCTGACTATTCGAACTGTGACGGTGTGACCGATGCGACCGGCTGGGCCGATGACACCTGGCACCATCTCCACTTCTTCCATGCCAAGCGCCAGACGGGCGAATCCAATTTCCTTATCCGGACGAACCTGGGCGAGGTCGCGTCTAGCCGCTACGCCCCGTAACGCTTTTCTCTAGGTTTAACCTTATCGGATCTGAATCATGTACATTATCGTCGGTCTCGGAAATCCTGGTACTCAGTACTCTAATACGCATCACAACGCGGGCTTTATGGCGGTCGAAAAACTTGCTGACCCGAACAAGGACTGGAAGAGCGAACACAAGGCGCTCACCATGAAGGTGAACATTGCGGGCGAGGAATGCCTGCTTGCTAAACCGCAGACCTACATGAACCTTTCGGGCGAGGCTGTTCAGGCCCTGATGACCTGGTACAAGGTAAAAGTGGACCACCTGCTGGTTTTCAGCGACGACATTAATTTGGACGTAGGCCGCATCCGTTGCCGCAAGGATGGCAGTCACGGTGGCCAGAACGGGCTTCGGAACATCATCGAGCACGTGGGCGACAAGTTCCCGCGCATCCGTTTCGGTGTGGGCAAGTGTCCGCCCAAGTTCGACCTTTCCAACTGGGTGCTGGCGAAGTTTTCGCCCGAGGACCGCCCGGTCTTTGAAGAGGCCATCGCGAAAGTCCCCGCGCTCGTGGAATGCTACTTTAAGCTTGGCATCGAAAAGTGCATGGAACGCTACAATGGCAAATAGTCTTTTTTTACGTATTTCTTTTGTCTTTTTGCTGGCCTCTTTTGTGTAAAATTGCTATATTCTATGCGCAAAAGAGGTAATTTATGAAACTTTTGCCAGAAGCTTTGACGTTTGACGACGTCCTTCTTGTTCCCGCTGAATCTTCTGTCTTGCCGGCCCAGACCGACGTGAGCACACAGCTCGCTCCGAATATCAAGCTGAACATTCCTATCATCAGTGCCGCCATGGATACCGTGACGACGGCTCCCTTGGCTATTTCGCTCGCCCTGCAGGGTGGTCTTGGCATCATCCACAAAAACATGAGCGTCGAAGAACAGGCCGAAGAAGTCCGCAAGGTCAAGCGGTGGCAGTCCGGTATCGTTGTGAACCCGGTGACCCTCGATGCGGACCAGCCGGTTTCTGCCGCTTTTGAACTCCGCGCCCGCAACAAGGTGAGCGGTTTCCCGATTCTCTCGAAGGGTAAACTTGTGGGTATGCTCACGAGCCGCGACCTGCGCACCGTGAGCGACATGAACGTGAAGATCAGTTCCGTGATGACGAAGAACCCGGTGACGGCTAGCCCGAAGGTGAGCCTCGCGAAGGCGAAGGAAATCCTCGCCGAAAAGCGCATCGAGAAGCTCCCGCTGGTGGACGCCTCCGGTGCACTGAAGGGCCTCATCACGATGACTGACATCTTGAAGCGCGAAAACAACCCGAACGCTAGCCTCGACAAGAACGGCCAGTTGCTCGTGGGTGCCGCTGTCAGTACTTCTGCCAACACTCTTGAACGCGTCGCCGCCCTCGTGGACGCCGGCGTCGACCTGCTCATTATCGATACGGCTCACGGCCACCACATCGGTGTGCGCAACATGGTGAAGACCGTCCGCAAAAAATACCCGAAGCTCACGATTTGCGCAGGCAACGTCTGCACTCCGGAAGCGGTTGCGGAACTTGCCAAGTGCGGCGCGAACATCGTGAAGGTGGGTATCGGTCCGGGTTCCATCTGCACCACGCGTATTGTTGCCGGTGTCGGTTACCCGCAGTTCTCTGCTGTCGTTGAATGCGGCAAGATGGCCCGCAAGGTTGGCGTGAAGATCATTGCCGACGGTGGTCTCAAGTTCTCGGGCGACATCGTGAAGGCTCTCGCTGCCGGCGGTCACGCCGTGATGGTGGGCTCGCTCTTTGCAGGTACCGAAGAAGCTCCGGGCGAAGTGATTCTTGCCGATGGCCGTAGCTACAAGAGCTACCGCGGCATGGGTTCCCTCGGTGCGATGAAGGCCGGTTCTGCCGACCGTTACTTCCAGGGTGGCGTGCAGGAACCGCGCAAGTTCGTTCCGGAAGGCATCGAAGGCCGCGTGCCCTACAAGGGCCCGCTCCGCGACACCGTTTACCAGCTGATTGGCGGTATCCATTCCGCGATGGGCTACGCCGGTGCTGCAAACCTCGACGAACTCTACAAGAAGGCGACTTTCGTGCGCATTACGGGCGCAGGCCTCCGCGAATCTCACCCGCACGATGTGACCATCACGAAGGAAGCCCCGAACTACCATACTGGCGACTAAGTTAGGACTGAGTTGTATACTCAGTTTATGGCTTTGTAAATAAACGACCCTGTTGTAGACAAACTACGACAGGGTTTTTTATATTTCGCATTCAGAAAGGTGATTATTTATGAAAACAAAGTTGTTTGTGGTTTTCCTGTTGTTCTTGCTTTGTGTCGGTTGCTCGTCGGAACGCCAGTTCCTGGATGCTGGCTGGACCCAGAAACCTGCGAAGATGAAAATCCTGGTTACGAAACCCACTGTTTCGGATGAAGAAACTTTACCCGACGTGATGGACCCGATTTCGGACTGGTTCAGGGAGAAGGTCGATCATGCCATGCAGTTCAACTCGAACGTTCCGTGCGTGGTGGAAAAAATTTCCAAGAAGAAAATTTCGCATGAACCGCTGAACATGAGCGGTGTCGAAGTCCAGATTCCGAAGGTCGAAGCGATGTCGGACAGTTTCGATATCTACATGATACTGGACAACGTCCAGATGGTCTTTTCGGAGAGCTCGAGGACCGTTGGTGGCTCTCCCGTGGGAGCGGTCATGGTTGTTCCTGCGGGTGGCGCCGCAATGGCCTCCGTTGCCTCCGCGGGAATCACGATCAAGGGTGAATCTACCGAGATTGATGCCGACTATGTCGTTTACGACGTGAAAAGCGGCAAGCGGCTTGCGTACGGACACCTCGAGGAAAGTGTTTTCCACGAGGAAATTGCGATGGAGCAGGGCTGGTACGAAAACGTGCGTCAGCTGATGCTGAAAATCCTAGGCAATACTCCCGTTACGCGTTTCTAGTTTTTATATTAGGAGTTATATGAATTCAATCAAACTTGTTCTTTTCTCGTTAATTGCAGGCATTATGCTTTCTGCCTGTAGCGCCCCCCGTTATTTCATAGATGAAGACTGGAAGGGTAAACCTCAACCCAAGAGTGTCAAGGTTGTCTTCACGATGCCCAAGGTGGTTGTGCCGGACGATTTGAGTGACGACTTGCCGGAGTATACGTCTAATTTTGCGAAGTGGTTTGGCCCGGAGTTGAAGCAAAATTTGATAACGAGGTCGCAAAACGGAACCCAGTATTCCATGAAACTGATCCAGCCTAACGAGGTAAGCTACAAGAGGCGTGAGTTGGCGGACAAGGATTTCATGGTTCCTTCTTTCGATCATATTCAGGCGGATGCCGACGTCTATCTCGTTGTGACAAATACCTGGATTGGTCGAGAACAAGAGGTCCGTTATGTCACTACTGCAAATGGAATGATGATGGCCACGACCTATTCCTATTTTACAATGAAATGCACTTATGCCTTCTACGATGCAAGAACGAAAAAGAATTTAGGCTATGGCTATGCACGGGGGAGGAACAGCTATATGTTCGCCGTTACACGGAGCGACTGGGAAACGTCACTCCGGTACATGGTTGAGGATTTCGCTAAGGAAGCCCCGCTGTTTGTCCAGTAGAGTACAAAAAAAAACTATCCGCAGGGATAGGCTTTTTAGTTAAAAATGCCGTTGGGCTACATTTCCCAGCAGTCCTCGAATTCTTCCTTGAAAATGCCTTCTTCTTTTGCCTTTTGTGCTTTGGCATCAAGAATGGCTTTGTCGGTATCACAGACTCTGTGGTCGTCCACTGTTGTTCTGTAGCAGTATACCGGCTTCTGGCATGGCTTGGTGGAACCGCTGTCGCCGCAGGCGGTAAGGGCGAGAGCAGTCATGGCGAGTACGGGAATTAAAAGTTTCTTCATAAACATCCTCTTTAACTGGTTCTTAATCTATAATTTATTCGCATAAAAAGGACGTATATTCTTGAAAAAATTTGTTTTTTGGCCCTTTTTATGCCTAAAATGCGAATATTGTGTGTCATAAATTGCTACTTTTTGATTGATGAGGAAGATTTTCTCGACATTTTTTGCGTTTGCGGCCCTGTTTTTTGCCTTGGTCGCCTGTTCCGACGAAGAGGAAGGGACAGAATTCCTTTTTGACCGCGAAATCATGGAAATGAGCGTCCTTCGTAGCTGTGCCGACGAAGGGGACTCTTCGGCCTGCTACCGTATCCGCTACCATTATCCTATCGAACGTGAACATTATTCGGGCCTTGTCGTCTGGCTCGATACGTTTGTCGTCGACGACACCTCGAAAGCGGTTTCCTCCAAACAGATCGACAAGGCGACGCAATTTATCGAATATCCCAAGGGAACGTCGAGTTACTACGACACGCTCGACTTGACCGACCTTGTGCAGGAATACATCGGGAAATACGACAGCCTGCAGGTGGCTCTTTTCTGCAAGTATTCCGATGATAAGGATCCTGGCTCTGTCCAGCGCGTATTCCTTCATTTTGGCGATGACCTGCCGCCTTCTCGCGTGACGATATTTGATTCTGTCTGGACGAACGGGGCTCTTTTCGAATGGTTCCGTCCAACGGACCAGGTGGATTTCTACAAGCCGGCCGAGCTGTCCGGTGAAATTGTCGGCTACAATGTGGTTATCTATTCGGCAGACAAGAACGAGGACTTGCGTAACCTTAAGGTGATTCTCACCACGGCTGACGGAGTGGATTCTACGGGTTCCAAGTTCTATAGGCGCCATTCGCGAATCCGCGCGAATACGGATTCTGTCTGGTTCGATTCCGTGTCGCACACGGACAAGGACAAGAATTATCTGCGCCTGTCGATAATCGACGGCAAGGGCTTTGATGCCGATGTCGATTCGCTCAACCGTTTCCGCATGGTCATCAGGGGCCTGCAGTCCAAGTCCGAATACACGATTGGCCTGTCCGCCTGGGATGCCGCAGGCAATTCCTCCGGGACGGAAGGACTTTCTACGGTTGAAACTAACCAGCTCTTTATTACGACTGATTCTGTTGCTCCGGTGATGCCGACTCGCATCTTTATTCTTGAAGATTCCCTTTTCCCCGGAAAGGCGCGCCTCGACAGCAACAACCGGCTCCGCATATTCTGGAGCATGAGCGTCGATCCTTACGAGGTCAAGCACCCAATCAAGTCGGATTCCATCGTCCTCATTCCGGATACGTGTCTTTTTACGCTGTGCTATGATACGGTTCAGACTTATATCATCGAACGTTATAGCGCCCTGGACAAGAACTGGAAGATTTATGACGACACGACGCTTGCCGCAGGGCGGTTCTCCAAGCGCTATGCGCTAGATGGGGATACCATGGTGGCTTCCGCGACGGGGATTTTTGTGACTGATACCATCCGCTGGGTTTCCCCGGGGGACACGATTGTTTTCCGCATCCGTTCCAAGGACAAGTCCGGTTATTATTCCGCCGCGTTGGTCGATACCGTTTATGTCTCTCCGGGCGCGCACGCGTCTGAACTGGAATGTCCGGAAGGGTTTGTTCCTGTTTCCGTTTCTGATTCGTCGAAGTTCTGCATGGAAAAGTTCGAACACCGGAACGATTCCGGCGAATTCGTTGTCAACGTGCGGCACTCCGAGGCGGTTGCCGCCTGCGAGGCTGTTTCGGCGAGCGGATTCAAGGTGAGTCTTTGCAACGAACGCGACTGGGAGCTTGTCTGCCTCTCGGGTGGTTCGCTTTCGTATGGTGTATTGAACGAACTTTCTGTCGATGCGAGTTCCTTCCTTTTCGGCTACTGCAATGTCGGGACGAACGATTCCATCTCCGCGGCAGACATTTCCAAGCGCAATCCTCGCTGCGTGAACCCCGCCGGCATCCGCGACCTGCCCGGCCAATACCAGGAATGGGTCATCGGCAAGTCCGAAGATACGGTTGCCGTGGTGAAGGGGTCCAGCTTCAAGATCTATAACGGACTCGACCGTGAGTCGCTTGCCTACTGCACCAACCGTTCTTTCCCGTACTTTACGCGCCCGGCTTATTCGACCGATACGATTTTCCTGTACCGAGAAGGGACCAAGGTTGATACCTTGTTCCAGGCCGATACGTCTCGGACGCCTTACGAGAAGAAACCCTATTTGACAATGAAGGACTTCAAGGATACTTTGCAGTTCTTCGATGTCCAGGATTCGAACGGCAATTCCATCGGTACCGACTATGCGCTCTATTCCGAATACAGGAAGGGCGGCGACGCCTGGCTCGACACGCTTGCGAACGGACTCAAATATGTTCCGTCAGAAATCAAGGTGGTGTTCTTGACGGGCGAGAAGGTTCCTTTCCGCCTGGCGGCGTCTTTCTACAAGTCCACGACGATTGGATTCCGCTGCTGCGCTTATCCAGAATAAATTTTTAATCCCTTAAAATGTCCGAAATAGAAAAGTTTTTGTCTGTCGCCGAATCGCTTGCGAAGCGCGCCGGTGAACTCTGTCTTGAAATCCAACAAAACCTGGGCGATGTGCATTACAAGTCCAAGAAGGATGTGGTGACGCGTGCCGATATCGCAAGCGAAAAGCTGATTGTCGAGGGAATTCGAAGTGTGTTCCCGACGCATTGCATCCGTACCGAAGAGGCTGGCTTTATCGAAGGCGAGGACCCGCGCTACCTGTGGATTATCGACCCGGTCGATGGCACGGTCAATTTCAGTCGCGGCATCCCGCTCTGGGGCATCTCCATCGCGCTCCATTTCGAGGGCAAGCCGCTCGTGGCGGCGATTAACCTCCCGAAGCTCGGTGAACTCTATACTGCATCGAAGGGTGGGGGAGCCTTTATGAATGGACGCCCGATCCATGTGAGCCGCGAGGCGGATTCTGTCCATGCCATCGTAAGCAACGGCGATTTCAACGTGGGCGATGTCTCGAAGATTAACGAGCAGAATTCCCGCAACTTCGCACGCGAGGCAGAAGCCTTCGAACGTGTCAAGTGCCTTGGCTCTGCGGTTGTGGAGGGTTGCTTTACAGCCTGCGGCCGCATCGATTGCTTTGTGATGACCATGAGCTATCCGTGGGATATCGCAGCCATCGCGCTGATGGTCGAGGAAGCCGGCGGAATGTCGACCCGCATCGACGGGCAACCGCTCGAATTCGTGGATGCAGAACAGGCCGTCTTTACAAACGGCCTGCTCCACCAGAATCTGGTTGATATATTATAATAATTATTAGAATAGAATGCTCATCGAAGATGAGCTCCAGCCGCAAACTTGATTTGCGGCTGAATAGTTTTGTTTAGAGCGGGATGTTCCCGTGCTTCCTCCAGAGCCTTGCCTTCTTCTTGTTCTTGAGGTAGTCGAAGGCGGTGGCCAGGCGGTCGCGCACGTTCGCGGGCGAAATCACCTCGTCGATGTAGCCGTTCTTCGCGGCGATATACGGGTTGAGGTACTTCGCCTCGTATTCGGCAATGAGCTGCTTGCGCGTTTCGGCCGGGGTAGCGGAGGCGGCGATTTCCTTCCTATGAAGGATGTCGACGGCACCTTCAGCGCCCATCACGGCGAGCTGTGCAATCGGGAGTGCGAACACGTAGTCGGCACCCAGGTTCTTGCTGTTCATGGCGATGTATGCGCCGCCGTATGCCTTGCGGAGGATAAGCGTCACCTTCGGCACGGTCGCTTCGGCGTAGGCGTACAGGAGCTTTGCGCCGTGACGGATGATGCCGTTGTGTTCCTGCTTGGTGCCCGGCATGTAGCCCGGAACGTCTTCCAGCGTGAGGATAGGAATGTTGAAGCAGTCGCAGAAGCGCACGAAGCGGCTTGCCTTGTCGCTAGCATCCACGTCGAGCGAACCCGCGATGAAGTTCGGCTGGTTCGCGACGATGCCCACGACGTTGCCGTCCATGCGGGCAAATCCGATGACCACGTTGCGGGCGAAGTCCTTCTGGATTTCGAGGAAGCTTTCCTTGTCGGCGAAGGTCTCGATGACGTTGCGCACGTCGTAACCCTTCTTGAAGTTGTCGGGGACGATTTCCTCGATTTCCTTCGACTTGTCGACAGCCTTGGACTTCTCGGCGACGGGAGGCTTCTCGAGGTTCGACTGCGGCAGGTAGCTGAGCAGGTTGCGCACGGCTTCGAGGGTTTCCTTGTCGTCCTTACATACAAAGTGCGAAACACCGGACTTGGTGGAGTGCACGCCTGCACCGCCGAGGCCTTCGGGGGAGACCGTCTCTGCGGTCACGGCCTTCACGACGCCCGGGCCCGTGATGAACATCTGGCTCGTCTTTTCCGTCATGAAAATGAAGTCGGTAATGGCGGGGGAGTAGCAGGCGCCACCGGCACAGGGTCCGAGGATTACGGAAATCTGCGGGATGATGCCCGAGGCGAGCGTGTTGCGGGTAAAGATGCCGCTGTAGCCGTCGAGGGAATTCACGCCTTCTTCGATGCGGGCGCCACCGCCGTCGTTGATGCACACGAACGGGGACATGGATTCGAGAGCGAGGTCCATCGCCTGGCAAATCTTCTTCGCGTGGGCAGACCCGAGGGAGCCGCCGCTAACGGTAAAGTCCTGCGATGCCACGTAGACGGTCCTGCCGTTCACCTTGCCGTAGCCGGTCACGACGCCGTCGCCAAAAATGCGCTTGGATTCGGGCAAATCGAGGCTCGTAGAAACGCGGAGGGCACCGATTTCGCGGAACGTGCCCTTGTCAAAGAGGATTTCGAGGCGTTCGCGGGCGGTTAGCTTGCCCTGCGAGTGCTGCTTTTCGACGCGTGCGGCGCCGCCGCCCGCAATGGATTTTTCCTTGTATTCGTTGAGTTTCTCGAGATAAGACTTATCCCACATATTAGCTCCTGTAAAAAGGATTTTTACTTTTTTTTTGTTTCGCGCGTAAATGTAGAAAAATGTCTCGCTTACAGGAATATGTTTTAAAAATACCCGATAAGAAGCAAAAAAACGGCATTTTGCGTCGTCTGGGGATGCTTCTTTAGCATCTTGATTGTAAAATTTTGTTTTCGTTTGTGTGCGTTATATATTAAACTTACAAAAATGTAGTTTTTTGTCTGCCTGTGCCGTTAAATTTTATGAAAAATCAAACTTTTTAAAACTTGCAAAATACTAACTTACAAAAATGTAAGTTTTTGAAGATTTTTGCCCGTTTTTCACTATTTGTCATGCCCCTTTGCTATCTTTACAGACGTTAAAACATTAACAATCCAAACTCTCAACGGAGATATATAAAATGGCAATCAAGAATGCTTACCTTCAGAAGGTTTATGACAAGGTCGTCGCCCGTGATCCGGACCAGGCCCTCTTCCACCAGGCTGTCCGCGAATTCCTCGAATCCCTCGACCCCGTCCTCGAACAGGACAAGTCTTGGGAAACCAACGGCGTGATAGACCGCCTCGTCGAACCGGAACGCGTGATTACTTTCCGCGTACCTTGGCTCGATGACAAGGGTAACGTTCAGGTCAACCGTGGCTACCGCGTGCAGTTCAACTCCGCTATCGGTCCTTACAAGGGCGGTATCCGTCTCCGTAACGAAGTTACTCTTTCCATGCTGAAGTTCCTCGGCTTCGAACAGATCTTCAAGAACAGCTTGACCACGCTCCCCATGGGCGGTGGCAAGGGCGGTTCCGACTTCGACCCCAAGGGCAAGAGCGACAACGAAGTGATGCGTTTCTGCCAGTCCTTCATGACTGAACTCTGCAAGCACGTCGGTGCCGACACGGACGTTCCGGCTGGTGACCAGGGTACTGGCGCTCGCGAAATCGGTTACATGTTCGGTCAGTACAAGCGCATCCGCAACGAATTTGTGGGCGTTCTCACCGGTAAGGGCCTCTCCTACGGTGGTTCTCTCGCTCGTACCGAAGCTACTGGCTACGGCCTCTGCTACTTCACTCGCGAAATGCTCAAGGACCTCGCTAACGACTCCTTCCAGGGCAAGACTGTGGTGATTTCCGGTTCCGGTAACGTTGCCCAGTTTGCTTGCCAGAAGGCTACTCAGCTCGGTGGCAAGGTCGTGACCATGTCCGACTCCAACGGCTACATCTACGACCCGAACGGCATCAACCTCGACATCGTTCTCGACCTCAAGAACGTGAAACGTGCTCGTATCAGCGAATACGCCAAGCTGGTTCCGGGTTCTGAATACCACGAAGGTTCTAAGGGTGTTTGGACGGTCAAGTGCGACATCGCTCTTCCGTGCGCAACTCAGAACGAACTCGACCTCGAAGGTGCCAAGGCCCTTATCGCTAACGGCGTGAAGGCCGTTGCCGAAGGTGCTAACATGCCGTCTACTCCGGAAGCTATCGAAGCCTTCCAGAAGGCTGGCGTTCTCTTTGGACCTGCCAAGGCTGCTAACGCTGGTGGCGTGGCTACCTCCGGTCTCGAAATGTCTCAGAACTCCGAACGTCTCTCCTGGACCTTCGAAGAAGTGGACAAGAAGCTCGAAGGCATCATGAAGAGCATCTACGCCGCTGCTTCCTCTGCCGCTGTCAAGTACGGCCAGAAGGGCAACCTCGTGATGGGTGCAAACATCGCCGGCTTCCTCAAGGTTGCCGATGCCATGAAGTGGCAGGGCGCTGTGTAAGCGAGATTAAGTCGGGCAAACAAAGTTTGCCCTCCCGTTCAAGCTTCGCCTGAACGAAAGACTTTCTCAAAAGCCTCTGGCAAAAAGCCGGGGGCTTTTTTTTATTTGGGAGGGCAGCGCCCTCCCTTGTCTTATACTCCAAGTTGGAATACTTGAAATTGGAACGTGTTTTTGCTTACAAAAATATTTTGTTTCTATTGGGAATAATCCATATTGTACATTTTTGATTTAATTTTTTTATCATTGGTGCTGGAATGAAATTATTCGACGAAAACATCATATTGCGCTTCGCCCTTCTGTTCGCTTGCGTCCTTTTTGCGGCGTTTATTCCCGGCATCCTTGACTTTACCGACAATTACCTGATGCTTGTGCCCTATGTGCTTGCCATCGTGTTCCTTGCTTATGTGTCGATTTTTTACCGGTTCCCTACGGCGCTGAACCGGAAAAAAATTCGCAACGACATTGAAATTCCGAGTTCTGTCGAAACTGAACCTGTCCGCGATTTCGAGAAGGACCTCCACGAGCAGGACGAGATTTTCCAGATGATGATCGACGTCTCGCAGGATGGGTTCTGGACCTACAGCGTCCCGACGGGGAAGGTCTACTGGTCCAACCGCGTGGCGAAACTCCTGGGCGCGAAGGGCGGCCTCGAGGATTCGTTCTATGCGCTCAAGTCCTACATCATGGAGAAGGACTGGACGGAATTCAAGTCGGTACTTTCGAAGGCGCTTGCCGAAGGCGGCAATTTCTCGTGTACGCTGCGCCTCTCGTCGCGTCGAGCAAACGGATACGACCAGGTGGTTATCGCGGGCCGCACGCAGGTGGATGCCGAGAACAGACCTGTACGCGTCATCGGGTTTATCAGCACCGCGATGGACAGCAAGGCGGTGGAACGCCAGAACTACTTCTATGTGTACCAGGACGCCCTGACTGGCGTTTACAATCGCAAGTTCTTCCTCGAGAAGCTCAAGGCGGACATGGAAGCGGCTTCGCTCAGGCACGACAGCACGTTGGCGGTTGTCCTGCTCGATATCGACAGCTTCGGCTCCATCAATGCTTCCTATTCGATGAATTTCGGGGATAACGTCCTGCGGATTGTCTCTGAACGTATCAAGGCTTTCTGCAAGGAAGAAGACACTGTGGCGCGAATCGGCCCCGATGTCTTTGCGGTTATCCTGCACGATGTCGATCTCTCGGACAAGGAGACGGGGCTTCTCTCGACGGTCAAGCAGCTGCACAACAAGGTGAAGTCCCCGATCCAGCTCGACGGCCGCGACCTGTTCATCAGCATCTCGATGGCGGTGGTCGTGAATACGGATGCCGACTGCGTCGAGGATATCCTTGCGAGTGCGAATGCGGTTCTCCGTAACCTCAAGAAGAGCGTGAATCACGGCAGTATCCAGTTCGTGACGGGAGGCATCCGCGAGAAGGCGATGAAGCTCTACAGCCTCGAATACGAGATCCGCCGCGCCATCCAGTTCCAGGAATTCGTGCTGATGTACCAGCCGATCGTGGATATTGGCGCGGACAACGCGATTGTCGGCTTCGAGGCGCTGGTGCGCTGGAACAATTCGAAGCAGGGAATCGTTTCGCCGGCTGAATTCATCCCGCTGGCCGAAGAGACTGGCCTCATCGTTCCGATGGGGGCGCTTATTTTGCGCATGGCCTGCGAGCAGACTAAGAAATGGGTCGACATGGGATACGAGAATATCCGCGTGGCGGTGAACTTCTCGGCGCGCCAGTTCTCGATGGAAAGCATGGTCGACGACGTGAAGAAGATTCTCGCAGAGACGCACCTCAACCCGCGCAACCTGAAACTCGAGATTACCGAATACACGGCGACGTGCGAAGTGGAGAAGGCGGCCGACATCATGCGCTCGCTCTCGAACATGGGCCTCCAGATTTCTATCGATGACTTCGGCACGGGCTACAGCAGCCTCTCTTACCTGAAGCATTTGCCGGTGCATACGCTCAAGATGGACAAGTCGTTTATCGACCACGTGGCGGATGACGAGGAAGATGCCGCGTTTGCGAAGATGGTTATCGGTATCGCGAAGTCCTTGAACCTGAGCATTATTGCGGAGGGCGTGGAGACGGTGGAACAGCTCGAATTCCTGCGTAGGGAAGGCTGCCGCCAGATCCAGGGCTTCTACTTCAGCGAGCCTCTTTCGCCGGAAGATGCGCTCGACTATATGAAATTACATTATGCGGGGGATTCTGCCGTGGCTCCTGCGGCAGATGCTGCCGAGAGGGAACTGGCGCAGGTCGTGCGCGCCTAGCGTGTTGCCCTAGATCCCGTAGCAGTTGCGTGTGTTTTCGCGACAGTGCCTGTAGAGTTCCTCTATGGGCACGTCTTTTATTTCGGCGAGTTTTTGCGCGATAAAGGGGATGAGGCCGGAATGGCACGGCTTTCCGCGGAAGGGGATGGGCGCCATGTAGGGGGAGTCCGTCTCCAGGAGCAGGCGGTCGAACGGTACGAGGCTTGCCGCTTCGCGGACGTTCTGGGCGTTCCTGAAGGTGACGATGCCAGTAAACCCGATGTAGATTTCCGCATCGAGGGCGAGGAGCGATTCTGCGAATTCGGGGGTGCCTGTAAAGCAATGGATATGCAGCTTGTGGCCGCGGAGGTCGGCGTTTGACAGGACGGCAAGTGCATCGTCGTCCGCTTCGCGCAGGTGGAGCACGAGCGGCTTTTCGCTCTGGAGGCCGATTTGGAGGTGGCGTTCGAAAAGCTTGACCTGGGCGGCCTTCGTCTCTGCGCCGTAGTGGTAGTCGAGGCCGAATTCGCCGCAGGCGACACATTTGGGGTGGGCGAGGTATTCGAGGAGGCGGGCCTCGTCAGCCGCGGTTTCCGTTTCCACGTATTCCGGGTGGATTCCGTAGGCGGAATAAACGTTGCCGTATTTTTCGGAGAGCTCGCGGCCGCGGGCGAAGTCGGCGGGATCGCATGCCACATGGACAAAGGCTTCGGGAAGCGCGAGGCCGCTTTCGGAGGCGGCGGGGGAGCGGAGGCGCGCGAGGAGGGCCTCGAAGGTTTCTCCGGCGTGCCGCTCGTAGGAGTCGATGTGGCAATGGGTATCGATAAACATGGCGTCCACTCTAGTACGCGACATCCACGATTTCGTAGGTGATTTTGCCCTTGGGGGCCTGCACTTCGACGCTTTCCCCCTGCTTCTTGCCGATGAGGGCCATTCCGACGGGAGATTTCATGCTGATGCGGCCTTGGAGGGGGTCAATTTCCTTTTCGCCGACGATGCTGTAGGTCTTTTCGCGCTTCGTTTTTTTGTCTCGTAGCTTGACTGTGGCTCCGAATCGGATGGAACCGTCGTCTGGAGCTGCCGTTTCGATAATTTGCGCCCCGTCGAGGATGCGGTCGAGTTCCCGGAGCCTGCGGTCGATTTCGCGGACGCGCATGCGGCCGTAGGTATAGGCGGCGTTTTCGCTGCGATCGCCTTCGGCTGCGGCGGCCTGGACCTGGTTAATCATGGCCGGGCGTTCTACGTATTTTAGGTGTTCCCATTCGGCCTTGAACTTGTCGAATCCTTCCTTGGATATCAGGTGTTTCATGCCCCAAATTTAGCAAATTGTGGAGTTTCTTTTTTCTGGGTTGTTTCGTCATGTAAATTTTTCTATCTTGCGGTCTGAAATTTAAAAGATGTTAGGGAAAAATGGTTTTATCGAGAAGAAAGCAGGAATCAAAATACAAGAGGCTGAGTAGAATCTATTACAACCGTATGTTCCCGCGTAGGCAGGATGCGCTCAAGGTGGCGTGGTCCGTGTTTATCGGCGTGTTTATCGGTGTCTGGCCCACGATTGGTTTGGCCATTATTCTCACGGTTGCTCTTTGCGCTCTTTTCCGCCTGCCGAAAGTTCCGGGTGTCGTTGCCGATTTCGTTGCAAACCCGGTGACCCAGTTCGGCATATTCTACCCCTCGGGCTACTATATCGGTTGCAAGATTGTCGATCCCGACCCGATCAAGTTCGATTTTCTGGGCGAGTTCGAGCGCATGTCTGTCCGCAACTGCCTGGACATTGTCAAGAACCTCTGGGAAAATGCCGCCGGTCACCTGCTCGCCTTCATGATTGGTATAACCATCGTTGCCGCTATCACCGGATTTATCTTCTTCTTCATTGCGTATTTCGTTGTCAGTTACCGCAAGAAGAAGTGGATCGAAGGCAAGACCGGCTATATCCACAACCTCATCTCCGAGGACGAAGTTTTAATCAAGGAATCTCACAAAGGAAAGAAGCCCATGATGCACATCTACCCGTTCAAGGCCCTTCGCCCGGTGAACCCCGCCGAGGCCAAGGACATTTCCGCACTCCCTTACGACGTGATGAACCGCGCCGAAGCGAAGGCCATGGCCGAAGGCTTGCCGCACTCCTACCTGCGCGTGACCCGTGCCGAGATCGAACTCGACGACAGCGTTGACGCCTATGACCCGAAGGTCTACGCGCATGCCCGTGCGAACCTCGACAAGATGATTGCCGAGGGTGTCATCGCGCACGACAAGAAGGACTGCCTCTACGTCTACCGCCAGACGATGAACGGGCGCGAACAGTACGGACTTGTTTGCACCGTGCCTGCCGCCGACTACTTCAACGGCATTATCAAGAAGCACGAACTTACCCGCGCCGACAAGGAAGAGGACCGCCTCCGCCACGTGCTCGACACCAACGCCAATACCGGTCCGGTGTTCCTCACTTACCGCGACAACGGCCAGTTCGACCTGTTCGGTGCCGTTACCAAGCGCAAGCCCGTCTATGACTTCGTGAGCGACGGCGACGGCTTTGGCCACACCGTCTGGATTATCGACGACGATGCCGAGATTGCCGCCATCCGCAAGA
Organism: Fibrobacter sp. UBA2449; assembly: GCF_002342555.1. Taxonomy (NCBI): domain Bacteria; kingdom Pseudomonadati; phylum Fibrobacterota; class Fibrobacteria; order Fibrobacterales; family Fibrobacteraceae; genus Fibrobacter; species Fibrobacter sp. UBA2449. The sequence goes on along the minus strand of NZ_DDQF01000022.1, from coordinate 1,700 downwards.
GCTTCGAGGAGATTCCGGTGAGCTACATTGCCGACGGTCACCACCGCAGTGCCGCCGGAGCCCGCGCTGCAAGCTACCGCGCGGAACAGAACCCGAAGAACACGGGCGAGGAGGAATACAACCGCTACCTCGCAATCCTGTTCCCGAGCACGCAGCTCAAGATTCTGGACTACAACCGCGTGCTGAAGGACTTGAACGGCCGCACGCCGGAGCAGCTCATGGAAGAACTGGGCCTCGTGTTCGATATCGAGCCGCTCGCCGAAATGCAGCACCCGGCAAAGCAGAACCAGGTGAACATGTACCTGGGCGGCAAGTGGTACGCCTGCACGTTCAAGGACAAGTTCCTCAAGAACCTGGGCCCGGTCGACAGCCTCGACGTGGCACTCCTCCAGAAGCTCGTGCTGAAGCCGATTTTTGACATTGACGACCCGCGTACCTCCAAGCGCATCGACTTCGTCGGTGGCATCCGCGGTCTTGGCGAACTCGTGAAACGCGTGGACAGCGGTGAATGCGCCTGTGCCTTCGCGATGTTCCCGACCACGCTCGACCAGCTCATGAACATCGCCGATGCGGGCGAGATCATGCCGCCGAAGAGCACCTGGTTCGAGCCCAAGCTGCGCGACGGCCTCCTGGTCCATACGCTGGACTAAGGCTTGTGCCGGTTCTGCCGGATTGATGGGCAGGAAACAGGGTCAAAGCATTAAAGCCTCCGCATTGCGGAGGCTTTTGCTATAGTCTTGGTCTTTGGTCGGGGGTTAGTTCACCTTGCGCATGACACCGATGACACGGCCCGCGATGGAGAAGTCCTTTCCCTTGTTGACGACGATGGGACGGTATTTCGGGTTGGCGGGGCGCAGTTCGATATGGTCGGAGAGCGGTTGGTAATACTTTACGGTCGCCTCGTTGTCTACTTGGGCCACGATGATTTCACCGCGTTCGGCAGTCTTTTGTTGGCGGGCGAAGATGAGGTCGCCGTCGAAAATGCCTGCATTGATCATGGAATCGCCCTTGACGCGGAGCGCGAAGACGTCGGAGCGGCAGGCGAGGAAATCGCGGTCGATGGTGACCGTACCTTCGAGGTTCTGGACTGCAAGGATGGGCGTACCGGCGGCGACTCGGCCAACGATGGGGATTTCGATGGTGTTGCTCGGTGCCGTTTCGGCTGCGGAACCGTCGGTGTCGACAATTTCGATACCGCGGCTGAGCCTCGGGGCTCGGTTGAGGTAGCCCTTCTTGATGAGGGCGGCCAGGATGGAACGGACGCCGTTTGTCGATGAGATTTCAAAGTGGTTGCCGATTTCACGGACCGTAGGCGGCATGCGGTTTTCTTTGGAGTACTTCTTGATGTACTCGTAGATTTCCTCTTGACGGGCTGTCAATTCTTTGCGCTTGCTGTTGTTTTCCATATGGACCTCGCTATGGCTTGGTGTTTACCTACATAAATATAATGAACATTTGGGCAAATGTCAATAGGTTCACTGCACAAAAATGCAATTTTTTTATGACTTGCCGAAAATCACCACTTTTTTGGGGGGTGGGGGATACTTTACCATTGAATTTATATGGAACGAAAGAAAAAAATGTATATTTTTTGGATAGAAGGAACGAAGAGTATGTCTATCATTAGAAAAGCACCATTTGGTCATGTGGTAACCGCATTTCTGCAGTCATCCTCGCGCAGGCGAGGATCTGTGCGTCTT
>NZ_DDQF01000004.1:0-108093 GCF_002342555.1 Fibrobacter sp. UBA2449 | reverse complement strand
TATACCATCCGCGGGGTAAAGGTGATGCTCGATGCCGATTTGGCAGAAATTTACGGGTATAGCACCGGAGCCTTTAATCAGCAGGTGAAAAACAACATTGAAAAATTTGACGATGATTTCCGGTTTCAGATAACACAAACGGAATTTTCCGGTTTGATATCAAAATTTTTGATATCAAACCGAGGCGGAACAAGAAAAATGCCTTACGCCTTTACCGAGCAAGGCATCTACATGCTCATGACGGTTCTCAAGGGCGATTTGGCAATTCAGCAAAGAAGCGTCAAGATATTCAGTTCTTTCTATCAGTTTCATCTTTCGGCCCTCATAAATTCTATTTCCCAAAAATTAAAATATCTAAAAATTGGGAAATAGATTAAAGGCAGACCGGTTCTTTTCATTCAAAAAAGTCAAAAATGTCACCCCCACTTGACATTTCACAAGGAATTTCGCAAGGCTTTTCTATATTAAAGATTTGTTTTAGGTCTTTATAACGAGACGAGTTGAATTATGCCCGATAAATTCACGAAATGGGTTGCCTGCTGGGGCAACGCGACCTCTATCACAGACCGTAAGGAAGCGACCTACGCGAAAGACTTGACGCTCCGCTACCCGATACGCGCATGCTTTTCGGGCAACAAGCTGCGGTTCCATTTTTCGAATCTCACCGGCACAGAACCCGTGACGATATCTGAGGCGTATGTCGCGCATTCCGCGCAGTCCTCGTCGCATTCCCCGGCAACCTCGACGCAGTCTATAAACGGCGCGCAGTCCACTGCCAGCGAAACAAGTGCCACGCAGTTCGAGTACGCGCCTACAGCAATTACGTTCGGCGGCCGTACCTCTGGCACTATCCCCGCGGGCAAAGAGATCTTGAGCGACGAAATCGCATTCGACGTGACCGCGGGCGAAATGTTCGATGTGAGCCTCTACTTCGCGGACTTCACGCAGATGAACGCGGGTACGGCAATCACGGGCCCGCTTTCGGGCGGCAAGTACAGCTACGGCAACTTCGCAAAATCTGCCACGCTCCCCGACGATCTCACGCGCAAAACGAACTGGATTTATTTCCTGAACACCATCGACATTTTCACCGAAGAAAAGAACTTTGCGTTAGTGTGTTTTGGCGATTCCATCACGGCGCAGGACTGGCCCGATTACCTCACGCTGCGTTGCGCACGCGAGGGGTTCAACAACGTGGCGATTATCCGTCGCGCGGTGAGCGGCACGCGCATCTTGCGCGAATACAGCTGCATCACCTACGCGGCATACGGACTCAAGGGTGCCACACGTTTCCCCATCGAAATGAACGTGGCAGGCGCACGCGCTGTCATCGTGCAGCACGGCATCAACGATATCATCCACCCGGTCGGTGTCGAAGTCAACAAGTTCCGCCCTTGGAGCGACATGCCCACGGCCGACGACCTCATCAACGGCGTGCGCACGCTCTACATCATGCACGCCCGCAAGCTCGGGCTCAAAATCTACAGCGGCACGCTGCTGCCGATTTACGGTTGGCGCACCTACAACGAGAACCGCGATATCATCCGCGTGGCATTCAATCAGTGGCTCCGCACCGCACCCGATTTCGACGGCTGCGTGGACTTCGACGCGGCCGTTCGTGGCCACGACAACCCGAAAGCTTTCAGCAGCGGTTTTGACTCGGGCGATCACTTGCACCCGAGCGCCAAGGCGTACGAGGCCATGGCCGAATGCGTCCCCGAAGAACTGCTCAGATAAACTATCTATATTTTCCGCATGCAGCCCTACATCCACCAGTTCGCCGATTTCCTGAGACTCCATCTCAACTCGATAGCCATCGGCCTCGTCGCGACACTGCTCATCATTTACGGCGGCCACATCAACGGCTACTTCAAAAAGATTACGAGGAGCCTCCCCTTCCTCGGGCGCTTCGCCCTGTTCGTCGTGCTCTGCAGCGCAGGCTACGCATTCATGTCGTCGCAGCTGGTGCGGCTCCTTAAAATGTTCCTGTACGGCCAGGCGGACCTTCCCCTGATCGGCATTATCGCAGCCGCGTTCATCGTGCTCGCATTCTGTGCCCGCAGCGGCAAGGACATCTAAGGCACGGCCCTCCGCCCCGAAACTAGAGTCTCGACTTTATTAGTTTGTACAAATCGCTGAATACTTCTTCGGGGCTGCGGTCGGCATCGATTGCGGCGACACATTCCGGATACTCGCGCGCCGCGGCCAGGTATCCCTGGCGCACCCGTTCGAAAAAGTCGGCCTTTTCCTGTTCGAGCCTGTCGGGTGCCTCGCCCCGCTTCGCGGTGCGCGCGCGGCTCCGTTCGACAGTCAGATCGAGCACCACGGTGAGTTCCGGGAAGCAGGTTCCGCAGGTCAGTTCCGTAAGCTTCTGCACCATGCCGGCGCCGAGCCCGCGGGCATAGCCCTGGTAGGCGAACGTGCTCCACGCGAAACGGTCGGCAATCACAATCTTCCCCGCATCGAGCGCAGGCTGTATAATCTCGTGAATTACCTGGGCACGCGCCGCATTGTAAAGCAGCAGCTCGGTCTTGTCGCCCATGACGCCCTTGAACGACGCGTCCAGGAGAATCTCGCGCACGCGTTCCGAAATCTTCGCGCCGCCGGGTTCGCGCAACTTCACGACGGAATTGCCTTCCGCCGTAAGCTTTTCGATAAGCATGTCGATCTGGGTCGACTTTCCCGACCCGTCGATACCTTCCAGGCTAAAGAAGCGCTTCGCCGTCTGCATAGGCAGCCGTATTACTCGAGGTCCTTGCCGTGGCACTTCTTGTACTTGAGGCCGGAACCGCACCAGCACGGATCGTTGCGTCCGAGCTTCGGTCCCTGCTGCTGCGCGCGCTTCCTTGCGGCGGCGAGCACGGCGGGGTTCGTATAGGTACGGCGCACCGTCGGGCGTGTGCCCGGCAGAGCGGACTGCGGCATCGGCTGGCTACCCTGCTGCTCTTCCGAAATCGCGTTGCTCTCGGAGTGCGCGGCGGCACCCGCGAGGCCTGCGGCCTGGGCGCCATCGGCACTCAGCTGTTCGGCGCCGTTTTCCTGGGTAGACTCGCCGGCGGCGTTCCCAGCTTCCTCGGCGGCCTTCTTCTCGGCGTCGATCTGTTCCTGGCTCTTGAGCTGCAGCTGGTCCGGAGAAACAGTCATGCCGTTCGGGAGCGTGATGCGGATGTTCAAGATACGGAGCGCCGTGAGCGTCGCGATCTTCTCGAGGCAGCCCTCGAACATCTTGTAGCCCTCGTTCTTGTAGACCATCAGCGGGTCCTTCTGGGCGTATCCGTGGAAGCGGATGGCGTCCTTCAGCTGGTCCATGGCGTAGAGGTGTTCCTTCCACACCTGGTCGATGGTCATGAGCAAGAAGCGGCGTTCGATGTTGCGGAAGTCCGCATCCGGGATAATCTTCGTGAGCTTGTCGTAGCGCGCCTTGCAGAGCGCGATGATTTCGTCGAGCACCTGTTCGGGCGTGCGCTTTGTCGCTTCCTCGAACGTAAGGCTGTATTCCATGCCGAGCGTGCGCTGGAGATCGGTATGCAGGCCTTCCAGGTTCCAGTTCTCGGGGTAGCTCTTCGCCGGGATATAGCCCGAGACCTTGATGTCGCAGGCATCCTCGATGCGGTTCATGATTTCGTCGCGGATGTCCTCGCCGTTCAGGATGCGGCGGCGGAGCCCGTAAATCACCTTGCGCTGCTCGTTCATCACGTTATCGTAGTCGAGCAAGTGCTTACGGATATCGAAGCTCTGGCTCTCGACGCGGCGCTGTGCGCTACGGATGGAGCGGCTCACGATGGGGTGCGTAATCACCTCGTCCTCGCCCACGCCAAAGCGGCTCATCAGGTTCTTCACGCTGTCGCCGCCGAAAATGCGCATCAGGTTGTCGTCGAGGCTGAGGAAGTACTGGCTCGAACCCGGGTCGCCCTGACGGCCGGAACGGCCGCGCAGCTGGTTGTCGATACGGCGGGATTCGTGACGTTCGGTGCCAAGCACATGCAAACCGCCGAGTTCCGTCACTCCGGGGCCAAGCGCAATGTCGGTACCACGACCGGCCATGTTGGTTGCAATCGTCACCTTGCCCGCGTGGCCCGCGTACTGGATGATTTCGGCTTCGCGGCTGTGGTTCTTCGCGTTCAGCACCTCGTGCGGAATGCCTTCCTTTTCCAGGAGGCCGTGGAGGTGTTCGGACTTCTCGATGGAAGCCGTACCCACGAGGAGCGGCTGGCCCTTCTCGTGGCGCGTCTTGATTTCTGCGACAATCGCCTTCCACTTGGCATCTTCCGACTTGTAGACCAGGTCCTGTTCGTCCTTGCGGATGCAGGGCTTGTTGGTCGGGATGACCCAGGTGTTCATGTTGTAAATCTTGATGAATTCCGTCGCTTCGGTTTCGGCCGTACCGGTCATGCCCGAAAGCTTCTTGTACATGCGGAAGTAGTTCTGGAACGTGATGGTCGCAAGCGTCTGGTTCTCGCGGCGGATCTGCACCTTTTCCTTGGCCTCGATGGCCTGGTGCATGCCGTTACTGTAGCGGCGGCCTTCCATGAGGCGGCCCGTATTCTCGTCCACGATCACGATCTCGCCGTCGCGCACGATGTAGTCCACGTCCTTCTCGTAGAGGTGCCATGCACGGAGCGCCTGGTCGAGGAAGTGCACCCAGTCGGCATGTTCGCCGTAGAGGTTCGTAATCTGCATCAGGCTCTCGACATGGTTCACGCCCTTCTCGGTGAGCTGGATGTTCTTGTCCTTCTCGTCGACGGAGAAATCCTTGTTCTTCACGAGCTTCTGCGCAATCTCGTTGGCCTTCGCATACTTGTCGGTCGCATCTTCGGCAGGGCCGCTGATGATGAGCGGAGTACGGGCTTCGTCAATCAAGATGGAGTCCACTTCGTCGACGATGCAGAAGTTAAGTTCGCGCTGCACCAGCTGGGACGGGTCTACCGCCATGTTGTCGCGCAGATAGTCGAAGCCGAACTCGTTGTTGGTACCGTAGGTCACGTCGCTGTTATAGCTAATGCGGCGCTGTTCGGAATCGAGCCCGTTCACGATAAGGCCCACGGTGAGCCCGAGGAACTTGTACACGAGGCCCATCTGCTTCGCATCACGGCCGGCGAGGTAGTCGTTCACCGTCACCACGTGCACGCCGTGGCCGCCGAGGCCGTTCAGGTAGACGGGGAGGGCGGCAGCGAGGGTCTTACCTTCACCGGTCGCCATTTCGGCAATCGCACCCTCGTGAAGCACGAGGCCACCGATCATCTGCACGTCGAAGGGCATCATGCGGAACGGCTTCACCGACTCGGGGTAGAGTTCGCGCACCTTCGCGTAGAGGGCGGCGGGCAGGTAGACTTCCCATTCGTTCTTGCCGCTAGCAAGTTCGGCCTTGGCCGTTTCCACCGCGCCCTGGAGTTCAGGACCGAGGCGGCTGAAGTCGAAACCGAATTCGGGCTTGAAGATGTTGAAGATACCCAAGCGGCGGTCGCAGGCTTCCTGGCACACGGCGAAGGCTTCGACCTTGATGTCCTCGAGGGAGGCGCCGTTGTTGAGTTTCTCGCGGAATTCCGCGCTCTTCGCAGCGAGCGCCGCATCGTCCAGCGCCTCGAGGGCGGCACGCGCCTCGTGAATCTTGGCAATGACCGGACGGAGTTGCTTTACCTTGCGTTCGTGGGGAGTCCCGAAAACCTTGTGAAGTACGGTATCTACTATGCTCATCGTATTCCTTTATAACGGCCACAGGCACACCTGTAGCCACAATTAAAAATTACGGACACAATTTAGCATAATTCATGCCAGCGTGTCAGCGTTTATATCTGAAACAACAGTGAAAATAGTGAAAGGGGCCGCGCGCAACGCACAGCCCCTCCCAAGGAGTAAAAACTGGATTACTTTGCGAGTTTCTTCGTGGCTTCCTTGCGGAACTCGTCCATGATCTTGTCGATGGCGAGGTTGTAGGCCTTCACGGAACGGTCGTCACGCAGGTCCACGTAGTTGTGGTGGATCTTCGCGGATTCGCTACCTTCGATCTGCTTCCAGCCGCGGTCGGTGAAGAGCACCTTTTCGCCGTTCTTGTCGATCATCGCGACATTCACGAGCACGATCGGGGTCACGTTGCTCGTAATCTTGGTCATCATGCCGGTTTCGTAGTAGAAGTAAAATTCTGCAACAGCGATGGCGTCGACACCGAGGGACTGGCACATCTTGCCGAGGGCGCGGTGGACAGGGGCTTCGATGCGTTCGCCGTTCACCCAGGTATAGCCTTCGGGCACGACCTTGTCGAAGGAAAGTTCATACATGCCTCTTGCGGGCACGCGGCGCTTGCCGTCGCGGGGAGCAACCTTGTTCGCAAAGTCCTCGACCTTGCCCCAGGTATCCTTGTTCTCGAAGAAGGCCTTCACCTCTTCGTTGTCGAGCACAGTCTCGAACGGAATCACGCTCCAGCCTTCGATGCCGTTGAGCGCCTGGAAAAGGGCGTTCGCGCCGTGGGTGGCGATGTTCACCTGCGGCTCGTTGATCATCTCGACATTGTCCTTGATAATGTTGCCGACGACGGAAAGGAGGTTTTCCTTGTTGCCCTTCACGGATTCGATATCTTCGTAATCTTCGCTACCGGTAACGCTCAGGATGGCGACCTTTTTCACGTTGTCGATGTCGGGTTTCTTGACGTTCACGCCTGCGCAGGAGCAAAGCAGGAACACGAAAGAGCATAATGCAATGATCTTTTTCATTTTTGTTCTCCTCAGTTGATACAAACTTCGTAGCAGACGTTGGACTTCATCCAGACACCTTTTTTGCCCGCTATGTTTTGTATCAGGTTTGGCACAAATCTAGCAAATAAACTACGCAGTCAACACACTGTGTGGTATAATTTTGTTTACAAAAATAAAAATAAGTTCGCTTTTTTGTTGCAAAAAGCGAACTTATTAAAATTATAACAAAGTATTAAGTATTTTAGTACAACCTTTATTTGTACTCGAAAATCTTGGATTCCTTGGCCACCTCGCCGCTCAGCATGGTGACCTTGATATCAACCTTCGTCGACTTGCCGCGGCGCACCTGCAGCTTGGTGCTGTAGCCAAGGCCGCTCTCGGACGGAATCATCTTGAGCTCGCACGGCTTGCCGTTGACGCTCGCTTCCACGGACTTTATCTGCGACGGGTCGTTGTTCACGACCTTCACCACGTCGAACTCGAGTTCCGGATAGACCGCGGCACCCTGCGAGACCTTCTTCTTGAAGACGGCCTTGTTGCCGTTTCGCAACTGGATTTTCACTCCCGTCTTCGGGAAGCACTTGAGTTCGCGCTCGATTACGCCGACGGAACTGTCCTCGTTTTCAGGAACAATGCGGTAGGTGTTGACGCCGGGAAGCAGCGGGAAGCTCGCGGCGATATCCCTTTCGAGCATGAGGTCCCTCAGGAGGCTGTCGCCGACGTACACGCGCAACTTGCCGTCATTTCCGTTGAAGCCCGTAGTCGCATAGAGAGCCTCGCACTTGTGCTCGTCGTACCGCATGAACTTGATGCGGCGATCGACCCTGTAGACAAACGAGATATTGCCGCACTCGAACGTATTCTTCTCCACGGAGCAGGTCATGCGGAACTTCTTCTCGCCAAAGGCGCCGTCCGCCCAGCTCGGGGTGAAGCGCAACGTCTGGCCGCTAGATTCGAACGTCTCGGAACCGAGCGAGACCGTCACGCCGGGAGAGCAGAGAGCCTCGATGGTGACCGTATTCGTCGAGATGACGGGAGGCACGGAATAGAGGCGGCACTTGTACTGGAGCCTCAGGTCCTCGTTCCTCTTCTCGATCTTCGCGTCGATTTCCCTTGCGCTCGCCTGGATATCCTCGACCGACTTCGCGGTGTCGTCCACGGCGGCACTGAGCGTCTTGATGAAGTCTAGGTCGCCCGCGTTCTTGGCCTCGACTACAACGGGAGCCTGCCCCTTGCGGAAGGCCACGTACTGCTGCGCCTTCACGGAAATTTCCTTGCCGTCCTCTTCCATCACCATCTCGCCGGTGTTGAGGGCGCCGTAGGGGAGGCCGCCTTCCGTAACGCCGATGACACCGTCCGTACCGCGGATCGATGCAGTCGCCGTACCGGTCCTGAACCTGAACTTGCTCTGCGGCCCCTTCTGCTTCTGGGCGTCAAACCGGAGCATGCCCTTCTTGACTTCCACCTCGGAGACCTGCGAATCCTTGATCATCAGAATCTGCGAGAACTCGACCAGCGCGTTCTCCTCGATGGAGATAGTACTGCCGTCGGGCATCGAAATCAGCACGCCCGATTCAATTTCCGTCTGGATGACATCCTTTTCCTGGACCTTCGCACCCACGCGGAGACTGGCCCAGTCCCCTTTTCCCTTTTTCTTGAACGAGACGTCCCCAAGAACAGAACGCACCTTGCCACTCTGGGGAGCGGCCAGCGAGAGCGTGACACCCAAAATCACCCATAGCGTTAAGCTTCTCAACATTGATACAGCCTCTCGGGATAAGACAACAACTACGCCCATAGGGCGCAACACACGCTATAAATATAATCACTATTTTCCGAAAAGGCTCGCGATATAATATTCCAAGGCAATATATTTGGGGTATCCGCGGGCTAGAACACGCGGACAACCGCGTTCAGCGACATCGTGTAGCGGGCGTCGCCGCCACGAACCAGGGCGAAGTCCAGGGGGTAGAGTTCGAGGCCGAACCGCCCGCCCGAAGTGCGCCAGGCGACCCCGAGGTTCGAGCGGAACATGAACGATTCGAAGTCGTAGTCGTTGTTGTCTTCCTCCATCCTGTAGAGACCGTAGACCGGCTCGCCGTCCGCATCGTAAAGATCCTCCTCGACGCGCCACGAGAAATACAGACCGCTGACCGTCCCTTCCTCCCAGTGCAGCAGGAACATGAAGTTGGCGATCAGGTTGAACCCGTAAGCAAGGGGGGCGTCGAAATTCACCAGCAGCCCTTCGGATAGTTCGTCGAAGTCGTACTCCGCGCAGTCGCAGCACATCGAATGGCTTGTCGCGACCTCGATCATGGTGCCCACGCCCAGGTAGGGGGTCAGCGGCTTCACCAGCGAAAGCGACCAGCCGATGGACGTAGAAGACTCGAGCCAGCCGCCAAGCAGGGGGCCCGTCTTGACATCGAAGGTTTTCCAGGATATGCCGGACGCCGAGGCAGCCGACACGAGAATGAAGATGATAGCTCCTAACTTTTTCATATAATGGTAGCTCCTAACTTTTGATATTGGAAAATATACAACTATCACACTCAAACTAGCGCATTTATTTGTAACGAAATAAAAAAAACAAGCGCTTTTTTTTGCTTTTTCGCATCATATGAAACATTCCCCTTCATATAGATTTTTGTTGATAACATGTTTATAATTTAAAGGGCGCCTAAATGCGCAATTTCCAAACCTCACAAGTTATCCACATGAGCAAATGACGTTTCACGTGAAACATCCCCAAAAACAGGCGCCTATCCCCAACTTTATCCACGTCCATCATATGTTTTCAGACCATACATCGAAATTTAGTTAATAGAATGTTTACAATTATATCAACATCCGAAAATGACGACCCTATGAAATAAGCCCCGACGAAGAGGCCGTCGAGGCAAATTTTTCTGCCGGGCAATCCGCGCGGCAGGAGTTTCACGTGAAACTAGCGCCTAGAATTTCACAACTTTCGGAGCCGCCGTAAAGCTGTAGAACGTAGCGGTCGCGTCCTTGAAGTAGAGCGTCTCGGTGTTGTCATCGTCGGGGGAGTACATCGACTTGAGCTCGGGGTAGTGTTCGAGCATGTCGACCTTCGGTTCGCGGCGGTCGTCGCGGACGAGCGTACCGGCAACGCGGACCCACTCGTTACCGGCGGCGTTCATCGCGCAGATTTCGACCTTGCCGTTCTTCTGGATCTGCTTGGAGCAGTCCTTCGACTTGCCGGTCTGGATGTAGAGCTTGCCCTCGAAAATGTTGGCGGTACCGAACGGGCGGACGCGCGGCTGGTCGCCGTCGGTCGTCGCGAGGAAATACGCACCGCATGCCTTGAGAAATTTTACGACTTCTTCCATAAGATGTTCCTTTTTTTTGAAAAAATTCAATACTTGTTTGCTAAAATATAGATTATTATACCCACATACCAATGCCTACCGGCAAGTTAAACAATATATGGAAATAAGGACTCTTCGTCCGTACCAGATAGCCCACCCTGACATTGAATATGTCGATGATTGTCCCGATACAGAGCGAAAAGCCGTAATCAAAGCCAGTCTCGTTAATGTAGCCCAGTTCTGGACCTAGGGAAAACTTGAACGAGATGCCCCTTTCGTAGAAATATAGGATATTTGGCTGCAGCAGGAAGTTGAACCCGTCCGCAAAAAACGCATGCGTCCCAATAGTCCACAACCAAATGTGACTTGGTATAAAACTGGAATCATCACCTTTAATGTATATATAATTCCAATCACCAAAAACCCAATCTGCTCCAAAAGCGAAACCTGTGCCGCCTCCCAGGTACATATTCCAAGGAACCAATTCCCGAAAAAAAGTTTTTCCAGAGTTCTGCTGCACCCTAGTGGAATCCTGCGCTACATTGGGGGCCTGTTCCTCGTTGGCAAATGAGATGCCCGCCATCACGAGTACCATTAGAAAGGGTAAAAATAAACGATAAAACTTCATTTTTTTCAAGACGCTTTCGCCATCACTTCTCGATAAATTTTCAACATCTGTTCACCGAAACAGCAGAAGATGACCTTCTTGACTTTCTGCGCCGGGAATTCGCGGACGCTCTTTACCGCAATCTCGGTAGCGGCCTCCCAGGGGTAGCCATAAACTCCACAAGAAATAGCGGGGAAGGCGACCGTCTCGCAGCCGTTCTGTTCGGCCAGATCGAGGCAGCTTTTGTAGCAGGATTCCAGCAGTTCGGGTTCGCCGTGCAGGCCATCCCGGTAGATGGGACCCGGAGTATGGATAACGAACTTTGCCGGGAGCCTGAAGCCGGGGGTGATTTTCGCCTTGCCCGTCTCGCAACCGTTCAGGGGAATGCACGCCTTCAAAAGATCCGGACCTGCCGCCCGGTGGATTGCGCCGTCCACACCGCCGCCACCCAGCAGCGAACAGTTCGCCGCATTCACGATGGCATCCACCGCAAGCTTGGTGATGTCGCCCTGGATAATCTCGATTTCTACCATATTGGCCTCCTATATATAATATACCTAATTATACCACATGATAAGCAGTACCGTTATGAAAATGGCCGCAATGAGGGAACACACGGGAACCTCCCTGAAATAGTCCTGTCGGCAATATATAAACTTCTAGAGTCAAATAATGTCATCCGTCATTTTCTTGCGAAAAATTCCATGAAATTATATATATTATCTGCAGGAGAACATTTTGGGGTTATCATGAGATTTTACAACATTGCATTCATTTTGCTGGCGACTGCACCGCTGTCGTTCGCCCAACTATTGCCACAGAAACAAGCCGAAGATTTGCCGAAAATCGACCGCGCCATGATATTCAAGGTGGACAATAGCGACAAGGCCGAGGCTTCGGATTCGAGCTCCAGGAAAATCAATCCCTCCATAAAAGAGCAAGAAAAAGGAAATTACTTGAAAAATTCACTCATTTGGACGGGGCTCTGCGTCACGGGCGCAGCCCTCTCGGCAGCATTCGGTGGACACGGCCCCATCTGGTGCGACCCAAATTCACCAGCAAGGTTCTAAAAATGTATTTGTGGATTAATGCGGATTTTTTTGAATCACCTCATTGTTTCACGTGAAACCAAAAATTGGTTTCACGTGAAACAAGTAGCGCCCAACATAAATCTTTTATTATATTTCCTCATATGAAAAAACTCATTCTTATTCTCGCCACTCTGGCATTATTCACCCAGTCTTTTGCTGACTGCATCCATACAGTTTTTGAATATGAACAGGCAACAATCGCTGGTTACGACAAGAGCTTTGACGGCCTGCTATTTGACAGCATGTATGTAGACAAAGGCACTGCCAATACCAGGGGGAACTCCATCTATATCCTGAAGTACTATCGGACCGGCGATAAAGTCGACAGCGCCTACGAAGCGAATCTCCGCAATGGGGAATGGCAATACAAGACTACCATAAATCCTGACTCGGTAGTTTACGATATCGACCATGTAGAAAATAACTGGACCATTATGGGATCGGCAAATGGAGTGAGCGACACAATAAGTATCTACTTTGACGGGGACTCCCTGGCAATTACCAGCACCGACGAAGCCGGTAAGTACACTAATATATATGTCATGGGAAATGATACCCTCTTCAGGCGTTCTGAAAGCGAAATTATCGTCAACGACGAGAAGGACACCAACACCTGCTATGTGAAGGATAGTCGCGACGACTACGTGACCACCTGGTACCGTTACGATACTGAAGTTAAAAATGACAGGGTCATTGTTAGCAAGACTTATATCGAAGATGGGCTAGACCACAAGGTGATGACTTACTTCATGTTCCGTCGAAAAGCAGGAACCGATGCAATCCTCCGCAAGGTTCGTCCGGCAGTCAATTACAAAAATGCAAGACACTTCGACCTACTCGGTCGCCCCGCCCAGGGAAAATACACTGTAGAATTTTTGAAGTAAGTTCACAGCATCTCAACATCTATCAAAAAGTTATTAACGGATATTTTAAAAAAGTGAAAGGGCGCCGATGTCAGCGTTCTCTTTTTTTTGTGAGATATACTAAATTGTGTGGGTACAAAAAAGTTTCACGTGGAACCAAAATCGTCAAAGATTTTGGTTCCACGTGAAACATTGTTTATCGAAGATCCCCGCCTGCGCGGGGATGACGTTAGGAAAAATTGAGTTACAAAACAAACATAGAGCAGCAGAATCTCTTGAACAAGTTCCTGAAGGAGCATGTTCACTTCGAGTTGTCCAATGAGCAAATGGACAAGCTCTATGGCTTTGCCGACCTGGTGGTGGAGACCAAGCAGTTCGGCAACCTGATTTCGGCGAAGGATTCCGAGAAATTCTTGAGCCGCCACATCGCCGACTCGCTCGTTCCCTATATATATATAGACGAAAGACGAAAGACGAAAGACGAAAGATTATTTGAAGAGAAAGACGAAAGAGGTACCCTATCGTCTATCGTCTACCAGCGAAGCGATCTTTCGTCTAAGACATGGGCTGATATGGGTGCTGGTGCAGGCTGTCCGGTTTTCCCGCTCGCCATCGCGATGCCCTGGGTGCAGTTCTATGCGGTGGAGCCCCGCCACATGCGCGTGGAGTTCATGAACTACGCGAAGGAAAAACTCGGACTCAAGAACCTGACCGTGGTGGGCAAGCGCTTCGAGACTTCGGGCCTTGCCGACCTGGACTTCATCAGCTGCCGCGCCCTATCGACTTTCGAAAACGACTGGGAACGTGCGCAGCCCGCCCTCAAGAAGGGTGGACTCTTCGTCACTCTAAAAAGTTTCAATAGCATTTCACACCTGGAAAACGACCCGGCAGTCAACATCTGGAAATACAAGCTGCCGAACGAAGAACAGGATTACGCCTTAGTCACTCGAGGTAATAAATGAGTAAAGTGATAGCAGTATGCAACCAGAAGGGCGGCGTGGGCAAGACCACGACGGCCGTGAACCTGGCTGCAAGTTTTGCCGCTCTCGAAAAGAAGACACTCCTTATCGACATGGACCCGCAGGGTAACGCCTCGCAGGGTCTCGGCTTTACCGAATCGCAGGAGATGGACATCCACGAAATTTTGGATATGGCCGAAAACCCGGACAACATGACTCTCGAAAACATCATGCCGGCCGTCTCGGATACATCGCTGGATTTCTTGAAAGTCATCACTTCGGGACCGGATCTCGCTGTCATGGAAATTGAACTCGTGAACGCCATGAGCCGCGAACACAGGCTCGAACGCGTCCTCAACGTGCTCAAGAACCAGTTCGAATTCATCATCATCGATGCTCCCCCGAGCCTGAACCTCCTTACGCTGAACGTGCTCACGGCCGCGACCAGCGTGCTCATTCCGGTGCAGTGCGAATACTACGCCCTGCAGGGCATGACCGAACTTTTCAAGACCATCCGCGAGGTGCAGAAGAACCTGAACGGCAACCTCAAAATCGAAGGCGCCCTCCTCACGATGTTCGACAACCGCGTGAGCCTCTCCAAGCAGGTGGCCGAAGAAGTGCGCGAAAACCTCTCCGACACGGTTTTCCAGACGATGATCCCGAGAAACGTCCGACTGAGCGAGGCGCCCAGCCATGGCAAGCCGGTTATCCTGTACGATGTGCAGAGCACGGGCTCGCAGGCCTACATGAAGCTCGCAGAGGAAATCCTGAACAAGGGCAAGTAAAACCTACAACCTTTTTCAACACGCATATATATTATGGGAAAAAAATCTTTCGCCCTCGGCCGCGGACTTTCCGCCATCATGAAGGACCACGACATCAATTTCAAAGGTGAACAGACGGACACTATCAACAATCCTGCCGAAAATACCGAAAAGTTCGAGAAGATTGTTGAAATCTCGATCGACCTTATCGACCCGAACCCGTTCCAGCCGCGCAAGGCATTCGACGACGAAGAACTTTCCGAACTGGCCGAGTCCATCAAGCAGCAGGGTCTTATCCAACCGATCGCGCTGCGCAAGGTGGGGGAACGCTACCAGATTATCAGCGGCGAGCGCCGTACCCGTGCAAGCAAGCTCGCGGGCCTGTCCACAATCAAGGCGCAGGTTTTCGAGAATCTCGACGACAAGGCGATGGCGGAATGGGCGCTCATCGAGAACATCCAGCGCGTCGACCTGAACCCGGTCGAAATTGCACGTTCCTATCAACAGCTAATCGATAAGCACGGCTATACGCACGAAGACCTCTCAAAGATTGTGAGCAAGTCGCGCTCCGCGATTACCAACAGCCTCCGCCTCCTCAAGCTCCCGGAACAGGTGCTCTTGTGGATAGAGGAAGGAAAGCTGAACAGCGGCGCCGCCCGCGCCCTCTGCAGCGACAAGATCGGCGACCCCGAATCGCTCGCGGAACGCATCATCGAGGAAGGCCTCAACGTGCGCCAGATCGAGGCGATTATCCGTGGCGACGACGACAGGGACGAAGAACAGGGCGACGGACCGGCCAAGAAGCCCGAGACCCCCGCGAAGCCCAAGCCCGAACTCAGCGCCGACATGAAACAGTTCGAGACCAGACTCGAGACGTTCTTCGGCACTAAGGTCCAGCTGAACCCGAGCGCATCGGACAGCGGCAAGGGGACCATCGTCATCAACTACTACTCCATGGACGACCTGACCCGCATCCAGGAAATCATGGAAAACCGCTAACGGTAGAATCGTGAAAGGCAAGTATTACACCATACAAATTATCCCGGAAGATTCGCACGAGATAAAGAAGTTCAAGATATCCACAAGGTGGTTCGTTTTCTTGCGGATTTTCCTCGTGGTGTTCATAGCCGTATCCGGAGTTTTCATCTATAACCTGGGCAAGATGAACAAGATCATCGCAAGCTACGAGAAGATGCGCGTCTCGAATGCCCAGATTATCAAGAAGAACCAGAACTACGAGGAAATGCTCATGCGTCTCGATTCGCTCTGGATAATGGAAAACAGGATCCAGAACATCTTCGAGACCTTCATCGAGAACGATTCCAACAAGATCAACAGCATCATCGACAGGAACCTGTTCACGCATACCCCCTCCAAGAAGAACGAGCTCAACTTCGAGGGCGGCTATACATGGATCCCGCTCGAAGAAAAGCTCAGGATCGAAAAAATCCCGGACATCATCCCGGTCGTCGGGCTTGTCAGCAAGAAGTTTTCCGAAGAGACGGGACACCAGGGAACGGACTTTTCGGCCCAGGCAGGGAGCCCCGTCTTCGCTACGGGCAGCGGGATGGTGGAATCCGCGGGCAAGATGGGCGAACTCGGCAACACGATTGTCATCAACCACGGAAACGGTTTTACGACGAGCTACTCGCACCTCGAGAGCATCAAGACCCGCAAGGGAAGCTCTGTCCGCAAGGGCGACGTCATAGGTTCGGTCGGCCAGACAGGCGCAGCGACCGGGCCGCACCTACACTATTCAATCAAGAAGGACGGAGTTCCCCAGGACCCCGAAACATTTATCAACTACTAAGAGGCTAAAATGGCTACAAAAGAACAGGAAATTACCCAAATCGGCGGCAGTGTCACTATCAAGGGCGACATCAGCGGCAAGAGCGATGTGCGCATTGCAGGCAATGTTAACGGCAGCATCAACATCAACGGCGAGCTCATCGTCGAACGCAGCGGCTATATCGAGGGCGAAATCAAGGCGACCAACACGGTCATTGCCGGTTCCATCAAGGGCAACATCGACGTTGCGGAAAAGCTCATCCTGGAAAGCACGTCCAAGTTCGTGGGCAACATCAAGACCAAGCAGCTCATTATCCAGGAAGGCGCCATCTTCCAGGGTAACTGCCAGATGGGCGTTCCCGCACAGGCAGCCCAGCCCAAGGAGAAGGTATAGCCCTTTACCCACACACCTATCATAATAATCAATTTATTTATATAGAAGATTATGATTATGGTGGAGTGAATAGTGGATAAATATTCCGGCTATGACGTGTATCTTTGTGCAGAATAACGAGTTATGAGAAAATCACAATCGTTTATAGATGTTGAAAACTCGAATCCTGCTCACAATTTTCAATGTTGACAGATGTTGGACGCGTGTTCTTGACATCTGTCAACAGAAAAGTCACTCCGGGATATTGAAAAAAGGGAATTTTTTCGAGCCGCATGTTGAGCAAGGTCACATTTCAATCAAAAAAAATTATTTTCTTGTTTTACATGCTAGTATAATTTATATTATTACAAACGTTGTATGGCAGCTAATTTATTGAAGATAGGTCAGATATCGGATTCTCACATCGGCGAGAATACTGAGCTTGTTCAGGGCATAGATGTCCGTGCCAATTTTTTCAAGGCGCTGAAGTCTGAGTCCATGAAGGATATCGACCTTCTGGTGCTTTCCGGCGACCTCGCAAACGAGGATGCCGAACCTGGAGCATACAAGTTCTTCGTGGATTCGCTCAAGGACTATCCTGTCCCGGTCTGCATCATTCCGGGGAACCACGACCGTATCGAAGTCATGCAGCAGTATTTCGACCTCGAAGTCCATAACGGCAAGTGCTATTACCGCTACGACATCAAGGGTCGTTCCATCTTCTTTATCGACAGCGCCTGCGGCGAGGTTTCGCGTGACCAACTCGACTGGCTCAAGGCGGAAGTCCCGAAAGTGGAAGGCGAGGTGCTCCTGTTCATGCACCATCCGCCATGCTTCTGCGACCACAAGTTCATGGACTTGCGCTATCACCTGAGGAACATGGTCGAGGTGCAGGAAGTCCTGCTCGGTTTCAAGAACCTGAACCATGTGTTCTGCGGCCACTACCACCACGAATTCGAGAAGAGCTTCGGGCACGTGGTTGTCCATGCTGCACCTTCCACCCAGATGCAGATTGATCCGGACAGGCCGTATTTTACTCTCAAGAGCAGCGAACCCGGCTGGTGCGTAATCGAATGGGGAGACGGCACCCTCAAAAACACCGTGCATTTTTAGTTTTTTTGGCCCCGATACCTTGAAAATGATTCCATGCGTTTCTATATTTGCCCCTACATGGCGGTTTAGCTCAGCGGTAGAGCACTGGAATCATAATCCATTGGTCCGGGGTTCAAATCCCTGAACCGCTATTAAAAAAAGAGGCGCATATGTCGAAAAGGATTCTTGCAATTTCAATTCTGGCTATCGCCTCTTTTTTTGTTGCCTGTGAAGACGAACAGGTGACTCCGCAGGTGGTGCAGAACCAGGCGATAGCGCCCAAGAGCGTGCCTATCGTGCAGGTCGATCCGTTTACTGCCCCGGCCGAACCCGTGGTGACGGCCGAACAGGCGAAGCGCTACGTGAAGGCGAGCGCCGCGCTTGTCGAACTCGGTGTTACCTGGTCCAAGAAAATCGAAGAAGCGAGCGAGGGCGAGAAGGTCCAGATTCTCGATGCCTACAATGTCGCCCGCGACCAGTTGTGTGCCCGAATCGGTCTTGCCGGCATCGCGGAATACAACTGGATTACCGAGGTCGCGCTCCCCAATCCGCGCAATATACCGTTCTTCGAAGCGGCAGGCCTCAAGCGCTAGGCTTCTTAAGGTTTTAAAACAAAAGAACCGCTTTCAGGGGCGGTTCTTTTTGTACATGCCGGAATGTGGCGGCGTGGACGCTACCAGGCGAAGTCGGCAACGATGCGCCATGTCTTGTCGGCGTCGTAGTTGTGGCTGTGGCCCGTGGTGAGGTAGCCCATGTTCAGCTGGTATTCGATGGAGAGGTGGTGCGTGATTTCTATACCGAAGCCGAGCCATACGGCGTATTCGAAATGCGGATGCCTGTTCATGGAATAGTCCCAGTCGCCGAGGACCATCTTCGACATGTTGACTGTTCCGGAGAACGGGTCGATCGCATTTTCATCTTCGTCTTCGAGCCCTTCGACCTTGAATACCTCGACCACGTTCCAGCGCATGGTGAACGTTTCGCTCACGAACGGCTTGAGGATGGGGACGACGGGAGCGCCGAGCCTGAACGAGACGGGCATTTCGAGTCCCGCGTTGTGGTAGGTAATCTTGAAATCGGGCGCTTCGGTATAGTAGCCCGAGTCGGGTTCGAGGACGTTGTAGTGGTAGAAGGTCCCGAGGCCTATGCTGAAGGCGCCGCCGTCATAGAAGTAGAAGCGCAGCAGGTAGGCGATTCCGATTTCAAGTCCGTTTCCGTGCAGGTTGTTGACGCGGCCGAGGTCGATGTTGTAGTAGTCGTTCTCGCCGAATTTGCCGTAGGTGATTTCCATGGCCTTGTAGAAGATTCGCCTTTCTTTTTCCTTTTTCGCCTTTTCGGCTTCGGCTGCGGAATCGACGGGCGCGGCTTCCGGCTGGATGCAGGCTTCGGCAGGCGTGGGTGCTGCGGTGTCTGCACTTGTCGCGGCAGGTTCGGGTTCTGCGGTTACCTGCGGTTCGGGCTCCGGAGCGGGCGCGGGTGCGGGTTTAACCGTATCGAGCGCGGTGTCGTGCATTTCGAGCAGGGCGAGTTCCTTGTTCGTGAAGGTGACCGTGTAGCTGCACTTGGCGGCCGCCTTGCACTTTTCGCGCACCTGGTCGGCGATGCTGCGCGCCATCTCGGTGCGGAGGATTTCGGGGCGGTTCTTTTCGAGGCTGTCGAGGCGCGATGTCCTGATGGCGAGGACACTGTCGAGCGATACGATGTCGCGTTCGTTCTGTTCGTGCGCCTTGCACTGGCATTTCGATTCGGTGAGCTGGCAGAAGGCCTTGCGCTGTGTCGTCGCTGCCTTCGCGATGGAATCGGCGATGGCGGCGGAATCGACTGCGGGAACGGGGGTCGCCTTTGCCGTGGTGTCGGAAGCGGCAGCGGAGTCGGCGGCCGATTCGGGCACGGGTGCGGGCTGTGCGCTTGCCGGGGTCATTGCGGGTATTGCGGCGTTCGGGTCGGCGCAGGTCTTGCAGTTGTCGTTGCACTCCATGGACATGGGCGCAATCGGAAGCACGCTCTGCCTGCGGGTGAGGGAATCGACGGTGAACCTTGCGGCCTTGATTTCGAGCGGCAGCTGCTGGGCCGCCCTCTGCGCGGCATCGCTCACCCCTGTCGTGAGTTCGAGCTTGCTGAGCGGTGTGCGTCCCTTCTCCATCTTTTTGAAGATGCCGTTCTCGAACGTGATGCTGCGGGCGCAGGTGGGCTTGTCGCAACCCGCGAAGATTTCCTTGGCGAGCTTGCGCTGGTTGATTTCGATGGCGGTGTTCGCTGACTTGATGCTGTCGAGGAGCATCTTGCATTGGCATGCGGCTTCGATCTTGTTGCAGGTGCTGTCGCCTGCGGTACATGCCTGGCAGAGGTTTACGCATGCCGGGTCCTCGGCCATGGCGGGCGCGGCAAGCATGGCGAACGTCGCGACGGTCATTATTACTTTGTACAAACTACGCATGACGGCCTCCTCAGAAGATGATGGCGAGGACGACAAATGCAATCGTCGCGATGGAAGAAAGGACTATGGGGAATACGGGAATCTTGCTGCCGGAATCCTGGGCGGGCGCGGGCTCGCACGGTGCGGGTTCGCTTGCCTGTTTGCTTGTGGCGGTCTCCTTGGATTCCGCCTTTTGTTGCGGTGCAGCCTTTTCGGCGGGCTTTGCCTGTACCGGTGCAGGTTCGGGTGCCGCGGGTGCGGGCGCCTCGTCGACGAGGGCGGACTTGTCGTTTTCGGGAGCGGCATTTGCGCTTGCGGTCTGCGCATTCGCAGTGGCTGCCGTGAAGGCGAGCGCCAGGACGGAAATCCCGTATGCGGTTGTTGTGGAAATGACTTTGCGATTCATATGGTAAAATCTATATCCTTTTTTGCAAATCGGCAGAAATTTTTTGCGCGATGTCCATGGTTTTACGTTCCAGCGGTGCATTTTTGGATAAAAAGGTTTCGCTTTCGATGCGCCTCTGCGATACGAACCCGAGGCTGCTACCGGTCTTGTGACATAACCCGAACACAAGCCTGACAAAACATTGCAAATAGCTTGAATTTAGAACAAAGTAATAGCCAGCTATTCCAAGCTGTACTACGAATAAAGTGGTTTCTGCATGGTGGACTTTGTAACTTGATTTACAGGGACGGAGGTTCCGTTCCTCAAACAAGGGAGGTCCATCATGAAACGCGTAATGTTGATGATGATTGTTGCCCTCGCTTTGTCGGTCTCGTTTTCGTTTGCAACTGCGACGGGGACGGTGAAGTCCAAAAGGGGAGATCTCGATGTCATGTCCCACAGGGGCGGTGGCAGCGTGGTCTGCACGGCTGGCTTCAACGACGAGTTGGTCATTGTACAGGATGCAGAGACGGAGGTGCTCGTCAAGGGCCGTTGCGGTCAGGGATGGGTGGAGAAGTCGAAAGTCGAGTACGTGGCGAAGGGGCCGGGAAATAATTCCATCGTGCTAACGGAATTCGATATCCGTGGCTGGATCGATAACCCGTCGGCCGTGTTTGTCCTCAAGGACGACAACATGGATTTCGACGGAGTGAAGATCGACCGGGATTTCAAGGAATATCTGACACGGACGGTGGATCGCGAAGAGACCGAAAGGCGTCATGGCGAAAACTAAAATAACGGCCCGCTCATGCGGGCCGTTTCTGTTTTCAAAGGGGAAGATTATTTGGATGGGGAGCCTAGCCGCCGACCTTTGCCACGAACTCGCGGCACACGGCCTCGGGGTCACTCTTCCCGAAAATCGCGGAGCCCACTACGAACACGTTCGCGCCCGCTTCCTTGCAGGTGAGAATGTTGTCGAGCTTCACGCCGCCGTCAATCTGGATATCGAGTTCCGGCTTCATCTGGCGGAGTTCGCGAATCTTGTCGAGGCAGTAGGGGATGAGGCTCTGGCCGCCGAATCCCGGGTTCACCGACATAATGAGTACCATGTCCACGATGTCGAGCACGTACTTTATGCTTTCGAGCGGAGTTGCCGGGTTAATGGCCACGGCGGGCTTCACGCCGAGTTCCCTAATCTGGTGCAGCAGGCGGTCGAGGTGGTTCGTTGTCTCGGCGTGCACGCTGATGATGCTTGCACCCGCCTTCGCAAATTCGCCCACGTAGTTCTCGGGATTCTCGATCATCAGGTGGCAATCGAGCGGGAGCTTGGTGCCCTTGCCCACGCAGGCCGAAATTCCCGGGCCGAAACTGATGTTCGGCACGAAGTGCCCGTCCATGATGTCGAGGTGCACGAGGCCTGCGCCGCCGTTTTCGATGGCCTTGAGGCCGTTACCGAGTTCGAGGAAGTTAGCGTTCAGCACGCTGGGGGCGATAATTTGCTTCAACATGCCTGAAAAGGTAGAAAAAAGCCTGGTTGGGCGTGCGCCGCTATCGGGAAAATCGATAATAAACCATAATATTTTATACCTAGCCACGAAACTTATTTTTTACTAACTTTGAGCCCGTACTCAACATTAGGAGATAAAATCATGGCTAAGACTACTGCAAACAAGGTCGCAAAGGCCCCTGCAAAGAAGGCCGCCGCCAAGCCGGCTGCCGAAAAGAAGGCTTGCGCTAAGGCTTGTGCAAAGCCCGCCGCCAAGAAGGCTGCCCCGAAGGCTGCTGCCAAGCCGGCCGCCGAAAAGAAGGCCGCTCCGAAGGCCGCCGCCGCGAAGAAGGTCGCCGTCGAATTCGTCGCCGACTGCCCGCTCGCAACGACCGTTTCCGTCGCCGGTTCCTTCAACAACTGGGCTGTCGACAAGGACACGCTCAAGAAGGACAAGAAGACTGGCCTCTGGACCGCGAAGATTTCCCTCGCCGCTGGCGACTACGAATACAAGTTCGTGTGCGACGGCAAGAACTGGGACGCTGGCGACAACAAGATCAAGCACGTCTAATCGCGCGTTTTTGTTCGTTTATCGGAAGGCTCCGGGTTACCGGGGCTTTTTTTTTGCAAATAACATATATTCATGGTATATGAAAAAGCTTATCGCCATATTGTTCCTGGCGCTTTGTTCGCCCCTCCTTGCTGCGCCGGGCGAACCTGCTGCACCCCCCACTGCGGATAACGTAACCATTGCGGATAGCGTGGTTATTGACAGCGCCGTATACTACGACTCGTTGGCGGCACGCCTGCAGCTTGAAGGGGACTCGCTGATGAATGAGGCTACGTCGAGTATCGGTTTTGGCTTGCTGATGGGTGTTGTGGGCGGTATCGGTACAATATGGTCTTTTGGGTCGGGCGGCTCGCTGGAGGGTGGCGGTGTCGCCGTGGTCATTGTCATGATTCCGAGCGTTATCCTTTTGACAGGTGGCGTGTTGGGAATTGCTGAAGGTATCGGTCTCGGCGTCAAAAGCGACATGAGGATCAGGAAGGCGGAGGAGTATCGCAATACGGCGGGGCGGTATCGAACAAAGCCGCAGCATGTCAAGGTGGATTTTGTCCCGCTCGTCGATCCTTTCAACAAGTCGGTGGGTGCAAGACTGGCGATGAGCCTGTAGAACTTGTGAGGAATGTGCCGGGCCAATCGCTCGGGAATGTGCTGGGCAAATCGCTCGTCATTTTTCATTTTGTGTAAAGCTTGCAGCGGAGCCAGCCCGAGGGCTGCGGCTTTAGGCAATCATTCCCTCGACTAACATTCCACATTACGCACTACACATTTTCTAAATTTTCTCCGTATGGCAAATTATTCTATCCCTCAAGAAGTTTTCGTGAAGGCTGCCGAACAGTACGGCACCCCCCTCTGGCTCTATGACCGCGCGACGATTGAAAAGCGCGTGAAAGAGGTTCAGGTTTTTGACACCGTGCGCTTTGCCCAGAAGGCATGCCCGAACCTCTCCATCGTAGCGCTGGTGCGCAAGTTGGGCGGCGTGGTGGACGCTGTTTCTGCCGGCGAAATCGTCCGCGCCCTCAAGGCGGGTTTCAAGGGCGGTCAGCAGAAGGGCAAGGCTCCTGAAATTGTCTACACCGCAGACATCTTCGACCGCGACGCGCTTGAACTCGTGAAGAAGTACGACATCGCGGTGAACGTCGGTTCGCCCGACATGATCCAGCAGTTGGCCGATTTCGGCGTGAAGTCGGAACTCACGCTCCGTGTGAACCCGGGCTTTGGTCACGGGCATTCCAGCAAGGTGAACACCGGTGGCCCGCTCAGCAAGCACGGCGTGTGGCACGAACAGATCAAGGACTGCATCAAGCTCGCGCAGGCAAACGGCATGTGGATTACCGGGCTCCACATGCACATCGGTTCCGGCTCCGACTTCGAGCACCTCTCGCAGGTTTGCGACGCGATGGTGGACGCTAGCCGCCGCCTGGGCTCTCACCTTCGCACTATCAGTGCAGGGGGCGGCCTCCCGATTCCGTACCACGAAGAAGACAAGGGCAACCGCATCGACATGCAGGCCTACTACGACCTGTGGGACAAGGCCCGCAAGAACATCCAGCAGAGCATCGGCCACGAGGTTCACCTGGAAGTCGAACCCGGCCGTTACCTGGTGGCCGAAAGCGGTTTCCTGATGGCCGAAATCCGCGCCGTCAAAAAGCAGGGCGATAACCTGTTCTACCTGCTCGACGCCGGCTTTACCGACCTCGTTCGCCCGAGCTTCTACGGCAGCTATCACGGCATTTCCATCATCGCCCGCGACGGTCGCGAGATGAACGAGATGGTCGATGCCGTCGTGGCAGGCCCGCTCTGCGAATCCGGTGACGTGTTCACGCAGGAAGAAGGCGGCTTCGTGGTGACCCGCAAGCTCCCGAAAGCAAAGGTCGGCGACTTGCTGATTCTCCATGACGCAGGTGCCTACGGTGCCGCCATGAGCAGCAACTACAACAGCCGCCGCTACGCCGCCGAGACCATGTACACGAACGGCGAACTCAAGGTCATCCGCGAAAGGCAGACGTTCGAACAATTGCTCCAGAACGACAGGGTAATCGACCTGTAGTTTTGTAAATTTTTGAAAAAAATATTTATAAAGAAAAGTGGAAATTTCCACTTTTCTTTTGTTTTAGGCTTTTTTGTATCATAAAAAAGTAAATTTTTGTGATGTTGTCGTAAATTAGTTGTTTTTTGGCGATTCTGTATCTATTGTCACATCGCTTTTCGTAGCAAGCGTATATATTCCTAGTAAATGAATTCCGTAATCACATACCAGGACTATCACGCCTTTATGCGCGACTGGTTCAGCGACAAGAAAACGCACACGGCGATAACGTGGCGCGAGTTCTCGAAACTTGCGGGCTTCCGCTCGCCGGTTTACCTGAAGCTGGTATGTGAGGGAAAGTCTGGGCTTCGCGGGCCCGGAATATTGCGTGTTGCGCGGGCCATGGGGCTGGAAGGCTTCGAGCTTGCGTATTTCAGGTCGCTCGTGGCGTTCAATCAGGCAAGGCGCGAAGCCAT
Source organism: Fibrobacter sp. UBA2449 (assembly GCF_002342555.1). NCBI lineage: Bacteria > Pseudomonadati > Fibrobacterota > Fibrobacteria > Fibrobacterales > Fibrobacteraceae > Fibrobacter > Fibrobacter sp. UBA2449. The sequence continues at coordinate 83,181 of NZ_DDQF01000004.1, read as the reverse complement.
AAGGCAGAAGCATTTCGACGAGATGCAGGCACTATCGAAGGCGCACCGCGTCAATGTGCTCGGGCAGAAGTCCATGGGGTATTTCGAGTCGTGGCTGAACCCCGTGCTCAGGGAGCTGGTGCCCCACATGCCCGGCAAAAAACCGAAGCAGGTGGCGGTACAGTGCATGCCGAAAATCACCGCGAAGCAGGTGTCTGCGACTATAGAGTACCTGACGGCTATGGGGCTCCTGAAAAAGGCCGGCAAGAATAAGTTTGAACAAACTAACAAGACGATTTCTACGGGCAAGATGGATTTTGTGCCCCTCGCGGTACAGCAGATGCACCTGCAGATGGGTGCCTTCGCGCTTGACGCCATCAAGAACGTGCCGCTTTCCGAGCGCTCCGTTTCGGGCCTTACGCTAGGGCTCACGCAGAAGTCGTTCCAGAAGATAGTGAAAGAACTTGCGGATTTTAGAAGGCGTATTATCGCCATCGCTACCGAAGACGACGACATGGAACGCGTCTATCGACTGAACTTGCAACTTTTCCCGCTCACATGGAGCGTGAAGCCGAAGAAGGATTAAACTTTATGAAGAATTTTTTGGAAATAGCCAGTTACACTGCCCTTGCGTTTACCGCGTTCGGATTGTGCGCATGCTCCTCCGACGATAAAGACAAGCATACGGGCGGTGCTACCGAAGAGACGCAGATTGCCATCGAGGACAAGACCATTGCGGGCGTGTCCGAGAAGGGGCCTTTCGTGAAGGGTTCTGCGGTAAGGCTCTACGAACTGAACGTGGATAACTTGGGGCAGACCGGTCGTGCCTTTACGGGAAAGATTGCGAGCGATCGCGGTGACTTCCGCTTCACGCACCTCAATCTGGAATCGCAGTATGTGTTACTGGAGGCGAACGGTTTCTACCGCAATGAAGTGAGCGGCACGAGTTCGGCGGCATCCATCTCGCTCAATGCGCTGGTGGACGTATCCGACAGGGAGACGGCGAACATCAACCTGCTCACGCACCTTGCCTACGAACGCATGCAGCACCTGGTAGATGACGGTTCCTCCGTGGCCGAGGCGAAAAAACAGGCGGAACAGGAAATCCTCAAGGCGTTCCGTGTCGCAGATGAATCCATCGAGGGGTTCGAAGGCCTGTCTATATTTGAGTCCGGCAAGGGGAACGCGGTCCTGCTCGCCATCAGCATTCTTATGCAGGGAGAACTTTCCGAGGCGGAATTTTCGGAGAGACTTGCGGATTTCGCATACGACATCGAGAATGACGGCGTGTGGGACGACAGCGTGACTGCGACGAAGATTGCAGACTGGGCAAGCGCACGAAGTGAGGGGGACTACTATGCCTCCATTCGCAAGAACATGGAAGACTGGGAACTCTCCGATACGATTCCGGAATTCGAGAAGTCGGTTGACAAGTTCTGGTGGGAAAACTACGGACTCGGCGACTGCGACAAGAAGGCGGAAGGCGAATTGAGGGAAAACATGAACAGCATGAGCGAACTTGCACATGCGACATTCAGGTGCAAGGATGGCCGCTGGCTCAAGAAAATCTATGATGACTGGAAAGCCTATACGGACTCGGTGGACAGAGGTGTCTCCACTATTTCGTATAGGAATGCCGGCGATACCATCAAGGCGACGTTTGATATCGGGAAAAAGATTGGTTTCGACTATGCGGGCTTGGGCTATTGGCTGAACGAGCGCGGTGAACCGGAGGACTATTCTGATTGCGAAGTCATAAAATACTCCTACAAGGGGAACGGTCACAAGTTTGTCGTGGGATCGCCCTTGGGTGGCGAAGATGGCGACTACTACATGTATATTACGGACAGTGATGAGTGGAAAACTGTCTATATTCCCTGGGATTACTTGCAATACGAATGTTGGGGCCGTGTTTGCGGCGAAGAAACTATCGAAGGGGTCAACGGGCAGGTGACGAACTTTACCTGGCATTTCGGGGAAACGGGTTCTATCGAGATTGTGGGAATCGGTTGCGCAGATAAAAAGGAATTTTTGGAAATCGAAAAGCTCAAGGAGCCCTGTGAATCGGGTGAAATGCAAATAGCTGCCGCTAGCGAGATGACGCTTCTTTGCACGGATAAGGTATGGAAACCGGCCAGGTGTGGCGATGAAGGGACAGAAGGCAAGGTTCTAGGAGATCAGATTTGCCTTGGTTCCAGTTGGTACGAGAAGGACTGCGACAAGTATCTGGAAAGCAATGAAATCCTACCTAGTGGATATTGCTGCACCGAAGGCGAATGGACCAATGCAACTCGTGCCGAAGATGAAAAGAGTTACATCTGCCCGGAGAAGTAATCGGGTTTAATGCAAGGAGCAAAACATGAAAAACAGAACCCTTAAGTTAGTTTTCGCGTTCTCTCTGGCCGCTTTTCTGTGTGGCTGTGATTCGGAAGTGGAAAAGGTAAAAAATGGCACCTTGAATGGCTACGAACAGACAACTATCGGTAGGGCTATTGAAAGTGTCCTCGGTAACGTGGAATGGAAGTATTTTGAGACGGAGAAGGGCGTGAGAGTTGTCGAAGCGAGCGGCTGGCCAGGTAAACAGCTTATTCCGCTAGCCGAACGAAAAAAACAATGCGATAATCCGCAGAAGGTTGTAGTTCAATTTGTTTTACACACAAATACGGACTCTTTTGAAGTTTCCTATTGTGGAATTGGCGAGAACCCTTATGATTGCGGAGAATTTTTGAATTATATCTATGCCAATAATTCATCCTATGATCCGATAAAAATACCATGCTCGATTCGTAAGAGCTTTACTGATTCTAGGGATCAGAAAGAATACAAAACGGTGATTATCGGTGATCAAGAATGGATGGCGGAAAATCTGAATTACGAAATGGAAGAAAGCTATTGTGATGAAAACAATCCAAGTGAATGTCAGAAAAATGGACGCCTGTATACATGGGATGCTGCTATGTATGCGTGCCCTGAAGGGTGGCGCCTGCCCTCGAAAAGTGATTTTGAAACCTTGATCAATGTGGTGGGTGGCGATTCCATAGCAGGGACTGTACTTAAGGCCGCTTCAGGTTGGGGTTTCGGATGGAAGAACGAACCAAAGTCATATGATATTTTCTCGTTCAATGCTTTGCCTGCTGGGGAAGCGTCGTTAGGTAGATTTGAAGGCGGGATGACCAGAACGACATTCTGGAGCTCGACGGAATATGATAGCGCTCAGGTATATTGTGTAGCGATGACGTATGATCGCGAGGATGCGGCTTTAAATTGGTTCTATAAAGAATTTTCTGCGTATAGCGTTCGTTGCATTAAAGATACGGATGGCTCCGGAGAGGCCGTCAAGGCAGAAAGAAAGCGCATGGCAGCGGAAAAGACTCGCGTTGCCGAGGAAAAGGCCATGGCGGAAGCGAAAAATTCTACGGAGACTTTCATTGACCCGAGGGATCAGAATAAGTATCGGGTTGTGAAAATTGGGAACCAGAGGTGGATGGCGGAGAATATGAGGTATGCCGGTCCCAGTAAGGATAGCGTTTGGGGCGTTGCGTATGCGCAGGATTCAGAAACTAATTTGTATGGAAGGCTCTATGAATGGAGTGATGCGATGGAGGTATGTCCTACGGGTTGGCATTTGCCGGATCTGGATGAGTTTAGAGCACTGGCGAAAACGGTTGGCGGGGACTCCATAGCGGGGAAAAGATTGAAGAGTGTTGATCACTGGGAACAGAATAAAAACGGGACGGATGACTATTCCTTCAGAGTGCTTCCTGCTGGGTCATATGCACAAGAAAAGTATGATGATATTGGATCTCGTGCTACGTTCTGGGTTCGTGGTGAAGATTTCTATATGATGGATGAGGATGGCTTAAATGAACCTGGCTCTAATACGTTTGAGATAGAATCATCTAGTGATGCTGTATTATATAATTCCGCTCTGACATATACATATAACAGCGTCCGCTGCGTCATGGACTAGGATTGCTCCCATATACAGGGAAGGCCCCGTTTTTTGCGCAAAAAAAACATTTTTCCGCAAAAAAGTGCGTATTGCCATGCCCGTTTGCCGTTTTGACCGCATTGGGCATAGCCGATTATTAACTATATTTGGCGCACTATGGCACTTTGCTTAGAAACAGAACAACTGGAAACCGTCCAGCGCATCCTCTCCCTCCACTTCGAGGGGCTGGAAGTCTGGGCATACGGCCCCCGCCTCACGGGGGTTGACTTGACTCCCGAAACGGAACTCGACCTCGCGGTTATCGCCGAGAGGCCCCTTTCCTTCGAGGCCATGACTGCCGTGGAGAAGGCGTTCGCCGAAAGCGGGCTCCCCTTCCGGGTCGATGTCATCGACTGGGTCAAGCTTCCGGAATCCATGCAGAAACAGATCAAGAAAGAGCACGACGTGGTTCAGGCTGCCGCCGAGGACTAGCGCGGTAAGGTTACGATGAATCGTCTAATTCCATTTTTCCTGGTGGCATCCCTCTGTGCGTCGGCTTTCGCGCAGGGCGAAGTCGCGAAGGCCAAGGCGCTTGTCGGCGAGGGCAAGTGCGCCGAAGCCGTTCCTCTCCTCCAGAAAGTTTCGAAGTCCAGCTTCCGCAAGCACGAGGGCGCCCAGGCGTCCGTCATCCTCACGGAATGCTACCTGCGCGAACACAAGCGCCCCGAAGCCCTCAATCTCGCGTCGAGGTTCCTCGAATACCACGTGTCCTCGGAATACCGCGAGCGCATGGAACTCGCCCGTGCTATCGTGCTTATCGAGCAGGGCTCCGTCTACGACGGTGTCGAGGCCATGCTCCGTATCCTCGCCTATTCCAAGAATCCGGCCGCCCGTAGCCACACCAAGGATGTCGCCATCCAGACACTTGCGGCAAGCCTCCTGAATGCCGACCAGCTGCAGGCGCTCCTCGAAAAGTATCCGGTGGACAAGGACGTGGTGGGCTGGATGCAGCTCCAGATTGGCCGCGAGTGCCAGAACGCGAAGCGCTACCGTGCCGCCCGCTACTGGTACAAGAAGGTCGTGAACGGCGGTGTTGCCGAAAACCTCAGCTCTACGGCCCAGCAGGGTCTCGAATCGCTGGACGGTCTCGGTGCCGGCCAGCCGACGGTGCTCGTGCTCGCCCCGCTTTCGGGTGACTTTGCGGAATTCGGTGCCGCCGCCGTGCAGGGCGTCTACCTTGCCCACGAGAAGGCCGGCCTCCAGGGGAAGGTCCGCATCCGGATCGCCGATACCCATGCCGATGCGGGCATCGCGCTCATGCGTACGCAGCAGGCCGTGAACCAGGACAGCATTGTCGCCGTCATCGGCCCCATCATGAGCGCTCCGGCGGCGACTGTCGCCGCATGGCTCGGCAGCAACTTCCAGAATATCCCGATGCTTACCCCGACGGCTACCGACGACGGCATCGCGAAGATGGGTCCGAACATCTTCCAGGTGAACGTCACTATGGACAACCTCGCCCAGAAGATTGCCGACTTTGCGACCAAGTGTCTCGACATCCGCGAGTTCGCCGTCCTAAGCCCGCTGGGCGATTATGGGTCGGCCATGTCCCAGAGCTTTACCCGCGCTGTCGAACGTCGTGGCGGAAGCGTCGTCGCCTTCGGCAGCTACGAGGAAGGGCGCCCTGATTACGCGACCGAGTTCAAGCTGTTGCGCGATGTCCGCTACAAGCAGGAAAACCGCCGCAGGAATATTGCGAGAGGCGCCTCCGACCTCGATGCCGTGAATGCGAACGAGCGTCGCAGGTACCTGGCCGATTCGACGATGAGTATTCCCGGCGTGTTCATCCCGTCGACAAACCCTGGCGATGCGGGCCTCATGGTGGGCCAGGTGGCCTACAACAAGATCAAGGGGACCATGCTCGGGACGTCCGGCTGGTATGGCCGAGAGCTCCTGATCCAGGGCAAGCATCTCGTGGACAGCACCTACTTCAGCGTGCCGGGGCTCGACCTTTCGAGCAACAAGGAAGCCTACGACAAGTTTGCCAAGGCGTTCGAGGAAAAGTGGGGCGCCGCCCCTGCCGAGGACAAGGTGAGCGGGCTCAGCTACGATGCCGCGAAGATCGTGTTCTCCGGTATTTCGAATAACGTCGAGAGCCTCACCAAGTATATCAATAATGCAGGATCCTTCGAAAGCGTCTATGGCGATATCAAGTTCGTGCGCGGCATGAACACCAACACCAAGGTGGTGACGGTCCGCAAGAGCAAGTTCTACGTGATGAACGGCTGCAACCTTCCCGCAGAGGCGCTCCCTTCCGACAAGAAGGAAGAGAAGAAGGACGACAAGAAGAAATAAATTAGCTGCTGACCGCATGCGCTTGCGTATGCGCGAGGCAGACTCGATTGCCGAAGTTTTTTTTAATTACCCTGCGTCGGCGTATTCGTCGTCGAAATCGAAGTTTGTTCCTGCGATGCTCGCCGCCACGAATTCGGCGGATTCCCCGCTGCGGTAATACGAGTAGAGGCTCGCGTCGTCGATGACGGAGTCGAGGGTGAAGCGGCTGACGGTGCTGAGCTCTTCCCTGATGCGGTCCTTGAAGGTCTGGAAGCCGGTGTGGAAGAGGCGGAAGGAGATGGCGGATGTTTTATGGATGAGTCTCATAATTGCCTCCATTCGATTTCGCAATTATTAATTCACGTTTCGTACCGGTCTCGTCCCCTTGTCCGACAGTTGGTGGCACGAATGTTGAAAGCTTGTGAAATTCCTGTTTTTATTATAGATTTTGATTGCGCCCCCGGACCACTCCCGCCGTTTTAATACGATTATCGTAAGATTCGCCCCGTGGCAGAAACTGCCTGTGAAACCCCATGGCGTAACGGGCTGCTGCCGGAGGTAATCTGTTGAATGTCAATAAATTACACTTTCCGTGGAATCTGCGCATGGCGCGCATTGGGCTCCGGCTCCCGCATATTCCACATTGGAATGCGATTTTTGTATCTTTGGCGTGTTATGTCCTTGCGTCCGTTGCTTGTAGCCGCTTTCCTTGCGGTATCCGCCTTTGCCGATGGCCTCTCACTTTCGCTCCCCGCTCCGCTCATGGAACTTGCGGAGAAGGCGACCGAGCGTTCCATGGCCCTGGATTACGATGGCGCCCTCTCGCTTGCGGGACAGGTGCGCGCGAAGGATGCGGGAGTCGGCTGTGTTCTCGAGAACGTGGTGCTTGTGAGCCGCTACGACGACCTGGGCGATACGCTTTCGCTACAGCGTGCGGGCGCGAACCTCGAGAAATGTTCGTCGTCGGGCCTGTGGGAGGCGCTTCGCAAGTTCGAGATTGGCTACGTGCAGAACGAGACGGGACATTCCGTGAAGGGCGCCATGACGACGCGTTCGGCCGCAAAGCTTTTCGAGGAATCCGCGGAGCTCGAAGCTCGCGCGTTCTACGCCATCTACGCCTACTACGTGGACAAGAGTTTCAGCTGGGTCCCCTTCAAGTCTGACCGCCGCGGCGAATACCTCGCCGTTCTCGATTCCGCGTCGTCATCCTCGAAGCGGTTCTGGCCGTTGTTCCTCACCTCGCTCGTGTGGATGTATTACGACAAGGGCGATTTCAACGCGGGGCTCAAGCTTTCGCTACGCGGGCTTTCCAAGGCGCCGAACCATCCGGTGCTCCTGCAGGTCAAGGCCGACATGCTCTACAAGCTCCGCCGCTACAAGGAAGCCGCCGCCATCTACGAGAAGAGCGCCGCGGATTACAGGTCGCGGACGGGCAAGTCCATCCGCTACTGGTGCGCCGTGATGAACCTCGTACGCATCTATGCCGACCAGGGCGACAGGCAGAAGATGGATGCGTGGCGCAAGGAACTTTCGGATCCGGATTTCGCAAAGTGGCGCGGCTGGATGCCCGCCTCGCTGGTCGACGATCTCGAGTCGCGCGACCTGCTCTAATGTAAAAAATGGCGCGTAAATAACTTTTTACGGCTTGTTTCGGGGGGTATCTCCGTTTTTAGGAATAGAAACCCTAAAAATGGAGAAAATACATGACGCGCAAGAGGCCGTTCCGTCCTTTTTTCTTTGTCGATGGATATACCCTCAAGAAGGTGAACGAGTTCTACAGGTTCTACCATCCTTTCCATTCGCGTATCGATTTCCGTTCGCTCAAGAACTGGGCGCGCCGCGAGGCCGTGCGCCTGTTTTCGCCGCAGGAGAGCTACGCGCTGATGGAATGCCACTATTACCATCCTTACAAGGATCCGGGACGGTGCGCCAAGAGTTACGGGATGCTGTCGTTTATGCGTGAACTCCGGCACGTGGGGTTCCAGGTGCATTTCAACGAGCGCGTGATGGACGGCCTCGGGCCGAACATGGGGCTTTTCAACGACGCCCTTCTCTTTGCGGACTACGGCAGGATGGATGCCGCCGTGCTGCTCAGTACGCAGGGGGAGTTCGCGCAGCTGCCCGACCGCCTGCAGATGAGGGGCATCCCCACGCTGCTCCTGGGCTGGAATTTTTCGTATCCGAAGGATGACCGCATCGTCCGCTGGAAGACGGATTCCGGGCTCATGGAAACGAGCACCTACTACGTGACGATGGACCGGGTGGCGGAACGGAACGCTCCCTATTATGCGGCTCCGGGATGCCTGTTCGGTAGCCGTGTGATTGTGCCATAAAAAAGCCCCGCGGATTGCGGGACTTTAGTTTGTTTGTAAAATCGTGCTCGGGGGATTAGAGCTTGTCTGCCTGCTTGCGTTCCCAGTCGCTCATGAACGTCCAGGTGAGGCGGAGACCGACAAACCAGGTGTCGCCGCAGTTGTCGGTGTCGTAGGCGTAGTTCGTGAGTCTCTTGCCTTCGACTTCGAGCTCGTTATAGTCGATGTAGCGGTAGCCGCCGTAGATGCCGATGCCGAAGGGGCCGAATTCCAGGCGGAACTCGAGTTCGGCGGCAAGGGAGAGCGCCATGGTGCTGTAGTAGCGGTCGCGCATCTTTACCACGTTGGAACTGGACTGGTCCTTGATGTCGAAGATGGAGGCCATGTGGAAATTGATGAGGTTGAAGCCGAAGCCGACCGAGGGAATCAGGTTGATGAAGGTGTTCTCGCCGAAGAGCTTCCAGCCGAACATCCAGTCGGCGCCGTAGGTGAACCACTTGACGTCGAACAGGGGCATTTTCGCGCTGTTGCCGCTTTCGGAAGAGACGGTGTAGGTGTCGGAGGACTTCTCGGAAATCTGGGTCGGCATGAAGTTGATGTTGAACCAGGTGAGGAACTGCTTGTACTGGGCGCCGATGTTCACGTGCAGCCCGATGTACCAGTCGTCGAATTGCGGATACGAGAACGTGCCGGAGAAGTGTTCCGTCGTGGTGGCCGAGTCGTTGGCCTTGAGCTCGTGGCCGTCGTTCCAGAAGGCTGTCGAGTTCACGTATTTCTGGAATGCGTCCAGCATGCCGCGGTAGTCACCGCCGATGGAGATGAATCCACGGATGTGGTCCTTTTCGTAGAAACCGGTTTCGGCATCTGCGAATGCGCTTGTTGAAAATGTAAGGGCGCACAGGAGGGCGACCAAGTAAACTATCTTTGTCTTCATACAAGACTCCTAAAAAGGAAATTCCGAGTTATAAAATACATTATCTTTGGCGAATGTGCAGGGAAAATTTTCATAAGATGTTAAAAATCAACGATTTACGTGCATTTTTTTGCTCGTTCCTGGGGTGCCGGTTGGGCTTCCCCCGTTTTTTTTGCCTCGGACTTCTGGTTTTGAGCGCCGCGCTCGCGGGTTGTGGGACCGGCGAACGTGATGGCGATCGGGGTGCTGCCGAAGGCGATGCCCAGGCGGCACCGGTTCCGCAGCCGAGGCCCCTGCCGCAGGCCTGCGCGGAGGCTCCGGAGTACTTCAACTCGATGAGCCGCCTGTTGCGGATGGGAAGGCTCTGCGGCGTCGACGTGACGGAAATCCGTGCCATTGTCGGTCGCGACACCGTCGTGAAGCGTTTCGTGATGCTCGATTCCGCCGAGGCCGCGGGCGACGGTTCCGACTTGCACAGGCGCCGTTTCCCCGTGGGGTGGACGGACGCGACCGTCTTGCGGCTGCCTATCCGTAAGGTGGTGGCCCTCTCCTCGACGCATATCGGTTACCTTGTCCGCCTTGGCGCTGCCGACCGCATTGTGGCTGTGGGCGAAGGCGACTATGTTGCGGATAGCGCCCTGTATGCCCGCGTGGCTTCCGGTGCGGTGGCCGAGGTCGGGAACGGCCCCTCGATTTCGCTCGAGAAGGTGGTGGCGCTTGAACCCGACCTGGTGATGACTTTTGCTACGGGCGGCAGCAACGACGACTACGAGAGGCTCGGTGCCCTCGGGCTCCCGCTGATGCTCACTTCCGAATGGCAGGAGTCCGATCCGGTGGCCAAGGCGGAATGGATTAACTTGTTCGTCAAGCTCTTTGACCTGGACGACCGCAGCAAATCGGGACTTTCGCTCTTTGGCGATATCCGCGTGGGCTACCTCATGGAGACTTTCGAGATAATGCAGTTCCTGGGACGGATGGGGGATGTCAAGGTATCGCCCGATACGCTTCCCGCATCGAGGAAGAAGGCCGCGAAGGCTCCGGGAGCGAAGCGCTGCGTGCGCGTGCTTGCGGGCATGGCTTACGGCGGCGTGTGGCATGCCCCGGGCGCGGACAGCTACACGGCGCGGCTCATCAGGGACGCGGGCGGCTGCTACCTGTGGGATTCCGAGGCGGGCAGCGAATTGCGCCTCCCGCTCGAGAAGGTGCTTGCCGTCGCGGACAGCGCCGACGTGTGGGTGAACCCCGGGATGTTCTCCTCGCCCAAGGAGATGCTCGCTGCCGAACCCCGGATCAAGAAGATCCGAGCGTTCAGGAACAGGAAGGTGTTCCAGAACGACGCCCGCAGGGGGCCGGGCGGCGGCAATGACTTCTTCGAAAGCGCCCCGACGCGCCCGGTGGAGCTCCTGTGGAACATGGCGAGGTGCTTTTACCCCGACATTCCGGCCCCAAAGAACATAAATTCGGTGGACACCACTTACAAGTGGTATAGAAATATTTATAATTTTTGATTATGATGAAGACTCCTACAGGTATTGGCGGTTGGATTGCTTCCAGCTACGAGGCGCGGGTTCCGTTCTTGCAGCAGGTGCCGCGTGAATGTGCCGACTTTTTACTTTTGAATGCCCAGATTCGCGAATATGACGCTGGCGAAATCATTATCCAGGGCGGCGTGGAAGGACAGTCCTTCTGCGTGATGCAGAGCGGGCGCGCCGAGGTGTGCGGCCAGATTCTGCCCGATGGGCACTACAGCGTGCTCGCCTACATCGAGAGCGGCGCATGCTTCGCCGAGATGTCCATCCTCTGCAACGAGCTTACGAGCAATACGATTATCGCGGCCGAGGACGGCTGCACGGTGCTCCACATCCCGAAGGCCGAATTCGTGAAGTTCCTCGACAAGAACCCGAACATCATGGTGTTTTTGTACAAGGTGGTGTGCGACAGCCTCCGCGCGAAGAACAAGGCGTTCGACGAGTTCCAGCGCCTCTCGCTCCTTGCATCGGGCAAGGTGCTCCCGTTTATCGATTTCGCGCAGACCATGGAAAAGAGCCGCATCACGGGTACGGTGATTTGTGAATCCGGACAGGGCAAGGGCTTTGTCGCGTTCCAGGACGGCCGCATCTGCTGTGCCAAGTGCGGCAAACTGGCAGGGCCGGATGCGCTTGAGGAAATCCTTGCGTGGGGCGACGACTCCATGTACAAGCTCGATACGCACCTGATGCCCGAGACGACGAACATCAACCAGATGGCCGATACCACGAGCCTTATCCTGGATGCTCTCAGAAATATTGATGAAAAACAAGGTGCCCGTAAATAGGGCAAAACAAAATGCCCGACTCTAGGGCAAAGGAAAAAAGATGAATTACGCAGACGCAGGAGTTTCTCTGGCCAGGGCCGACGAGGCGATGGTCGGTGTCAAGAAATCCGTACGTACTACATTCAACCAGGGCGTTCTGGGCGACGTCGGCAATTTCGGCGGCCTCTTCACGCTCAATCACCTCGGTATGAAGGACCCTGTCCTTGTGAGTTCCGTCGACGGCGTGGGCACGAAGCTCAAGGTCGATATCGAGATGGGCACGCACGAACTGCCGGGCCAGGACATCGTGAACCACTGCTGCGACGATATCCTCGTGCAGGGTGCACGTCCGCTGTTCTTCTTGGACTACGTGGCTACCGGCCGCCTGGAACCGGGCGTTATGGACAAGCTTGTTGCCGGTATGGCCAAGGCCTGCCGCGAGAACGACCTCGTGCTCATCGGCGGCGAGACTGCCGAAATGCCGGGCTTCTACGGTCCGGGCGACTATGACATCTCCGGCACCATCGTGGGTGTCGTGGAACGCGAAAACATCATTGACGGCAAGAAGATCAAGCCGGGTACCATCATCCTCGGTCTGCCTTCTACCGGTTTGCATACAAACGGCTATTCGCTCGCCCGCAAGGTGCTCTTCGACGTGGCGGGCTACAAGGTCGACACCATGGTCGACGGCATGGACAAGTCCATCGGCGAAGCGCTCGCGATGCCGCACAGGAGCTACTACCCGAGCCTCATCGACCTCTGCAACAAGAAGATTATCCAGGGCCTCGCCCATATCACGGGTTCGGGCTACCAGGGCAACATCCCGCGTATCCTCCCGGACAACGTCGACGTAATCATCGACCGCACCACGTGGGATCCGCCGATGATCTTCAAGCTCATCCAGCAGGCAGGCTCCGTGGAGAAGGACGAGATGTACAATACCTTCAACATGGGTATGGGCATGCTCATCTTCATCGACCCGGCAGACAAGGCCGAAGTCGTTGCACACCTTGAAGCCAAGGGCGAGAAGTGGACGCAGATCGGTGAAGTCGTTGCCGGCACCAAGCAGGTGAAGTTCCGCGACTAATCGCGCTTCTGCATCGTCGCTCTCACGATTCTAAATCGTCACCCTCGATATTTTATATCGTCACCCTCGCGAAGGCGAGGGTCTTTTTTTGTGGCGAAAAGTCGCGCAAATGTGTGAGTTGTGACACGTTCGGGCACAGTTTGGGAACATTAATATGTTCCAAATAACTTTTTTTCGTGCATGAGCGGTGCCATAAATATATTTTTAAAGTCAAAAGTGAAAAGGAGACCTATGAAAAAGAAGGTTTTGAACGTTGTGGTGGCGATGGGTGTCGCCGCTGTTTTTTCGGCATGTGGTGACGACCCTGCAGGCCCGGCTCCCGGCCCGACATCTTCGACTTCGAACGACCCGTGCGCAAATGTCACGGTTCTTTCCGATGCATGGCTTTTCAATGCGGACAAGGCTTACTTGATTTATCCGGACGGCAGGGTGACCGATGCTGCCGGGAATGTCGTCGCGCAGTTTGTCGATGGCAATGTCGTTGGCGTTGACGGTGGGCAGATTGCTACGGGTGTCGATGTCGGTGCGCTCCAGGTTTGCCAGGTGCAGCCGGTCGGTTCCAGCGCGGCCGCTGTCGACCCGAACTCCAGCACAGGAGCCATTGATCCGAACTCGAGCGACGCCATGCTCCCCGGTTCCAGTGCGGGAATGGTCGACCCGAATTCGAGCGCTGCCGTGAATCCCGGTTCTAGCGCGTCCGTGGATCCTGAGTCGAGTGCGGAAGTGGTCCCCGAAAGCTCGAGCAGCGTCAAGAATTCTGGCAACCCCGAAGAGGATATCAAGAACTATCCCGTGCCCACGCTCAAGAACATTCTCGGTAACGGTACCAGCGGCTGGAATACCCGCTACTGGGATGCCTGCAAGCCCCACTGCTCCCAGACGAGTACCGATGGCGCAGAAGGCAAGCCTGTAATCAATTCTCAGGCAGAATATGAGGCTAGCCACTACACGGCACGTGTCTGCAATATTCACGATATTGAAATTCCGACCTTCACTTACAGCAAGGGCCTGGAACGTTACTGGATCGGTTTCCAGAATACTCCTAACGCATGCGACGAAGCCCAGCCTGCAACGGGCGGCGGCTTTACTTGCACCGACATGGCTCCGGTGGCTGTGAACGACACGTTGGCATACGCCTTCGTTGCCGGCAGTGCCTCGACAACCTCTTGCGGTAAGTGCTTCCACTTGCAGTATGACGGTTCCTTCAAGGATGCCAGCGGAAGCAATGCACCCAAGGAAACCCACAAGGCGCTCAAGGGCAAGCACATCATCGTCATGGCGTCCAATATCGGTCACGACGTGAAGCCTGGCCAGTTCGACCTCATGGTACCGGGCGGTGGTCCGGGCATCTTCAATGCGCTCAACCTCATGATCGACCGCAACGATATTGAATGGGGTGCCCAGTACGGTGGTTTCTTGACATACTGCCAGCAGAAACTCGGCTATGACAAGGGCCTCACGGATTATCAGTCCTGCGTTACGGAAATGTGTAATGCGGCCTTCGGTGATTCCAAGTACCCGAACCTGCTCCGCGGTTGCCTCTGGTTCTCCAATTGGTACATGGCTGCCGACAATCCGACCTACCAGTGGGAAGAAGTCGAATGCCCGCAGTACTTGCTTGACAAGTATTCTACGACCATCAGCACTTCCATCGAGACCAAGATCCTGTTCCAGTCCGACTGGTCCAAGTACAAGGGCGGAGACTTTATCACTACGGATGCCTGCAGCAAGACCCCGAATGCACAGGGCGAATACTGCAATCCGGAACAGTTGGCTGCTGACAAGGCCAAGACGTACTAGTCCTTCGCTCCGTAAAGAGGTGCTATGAAACGTAAACTGTTCAAGTCGATAGTTGCGGCCGGTGCGGTCGCCATGGTTTGCGCTTGCGGAGACGATCCGTCGTCTCCGGATAATCAGCAGCCCGGCTTCTCGAGCGCGGTAATCGACCCGACATCCAGCGCGGTTGTCGGCCCGAATTCCAGTGGCTCCGTGAATTTCGGCTCGAGCGGTATGGAGAATCCTGGTTCGTCCGCGAATCCGGATAATCCGCTATCGAGCGGTGCGGTTATTCCGGGTTCCAGTGCCGGAGTGGCTCCTGAAGGTTCCAGCAGTTCCGCAAATACGGAACCGGAACTTGACGCGAACGGTTTCCCGACTCTAGAATCTTACGGCCCTCCTCCGGCCGAATACACTAAGGACATCAGCGCTACGGCAAAACGCGGTTGGAATACCCGTTACTGGGACGCCTGCAAGCCGCACTGTTCCTGGCTTAAGGAAAGTTCGAGCGACAAGACTCGTGCCGATACTTCTTCTGACGAGGCGTACCTTGCCGAATTTGCCACTGCGCGCAACTGCAACATTCACGATGTCGAAGTCCCTACCTTTACCGTGGGTAACGTGTCAAAGGCTTGGCGCAGTTACGAAGGTACAAGAAGCGCCTGCGGCGACGAAAAGGAAAAGGGCGTGTTCACCTGCACCGACATGGCGCCGATTGCCGTGAACGATACTCTTTCCTATGCATACGTTGCGGGCACTGCCGATAGCAAGTGTGGCAAGTGTTATCACTTGCAGTACGATGGCCACTTCGCGAACGAGATGGAAAACAACCCGCCCAGGGAAACCCATAAGGCGCTTAAGGGCAAGCACATGATCGTGATGGCCTCTAACATCGGTATGGATGTGGCGGGCGGCAATCCGAATTTGCCTGCAGGCCAGTTCGACTTGATGGTGCCGGGTGGCGGCGTGGGTGCCTTTGACGCGCTCTCTACCCAGGTGAACAAGGGTGTCGGTTTTAACTGGGGCGCAGGCTTTGGCGGGTTCCTGACCGAATGCCAGAACAAATTCGGTTACGACGCGACCCTCGCTGTATACCAGACGTGCGTGAAGGATATGTGCGACGCTGCTTTCGCTGACGCCGGCCTCCCGAACCTGTTGCGCGGTTGCCACTGGTTTGCTGACTGGTACATGGCTGCGGACAATCCGACCTACTACATCGAGGAAGTTGAATGCCCGCAGTACTTGATCGACCATTACATGACCCGATACAACACTTCTTTGGAAAACAACTACAGGAAGGTTGAGGACTGGTCCACTTTCAAGAAAGGCGATGTGCTTGACACACTCCATTGCTGGAAGGCGGGCGAGGCTCCCCCGGAAGAGGGCTGGGTAAATCCGAGCGCCGGTTGCGAAATTCCGTAAACCTGAAAAATTCTGGATAAAGTCCCGTGCGTGCGCGGGGCTTTCTGTATTCTATCCTTGTTTTTTACCGGATTATCACTAATTGTAAATTAAGTTATTGGCAAATGGATTCTTTGACTTTATATTACGGAACATGAGAGTGTTGAAAGCTGTTGTTTGTGTATTGCTTGCCTTGAGCCTCGTGGGTTGCGCCATGAGCAGGAACCCGAACCCCATGATTCGTTATGGGGTGAATACTGGTGCTGCTTTGGCGGGTCCGGGCCTTGTCGCCTTGTGCGTGGGCGGGGCCGTGGCGGAAGAAACTGGTTCGGATTCAGAATGGGGTGAGCTTGCCTTTTGGGGAATTGCTGCCGCTGCCGGCGGTTTTGTTGTGGGCGCCGTATTGGGCGGGACGGTAGGCTTTTTCAAGTGGATGTTTAACGGGTTTAAAGACGACAATGTTGATTCGGCTTACGACTTGCCAGAAGAAATCATGCCGCCTGCTGAGTGACGTGCTCGACACGCTCCATTGCTGGAAGGCGGGCGCGGGGCTTTTTTGCGACGGATTTTCTATCTTTGTCTCCGGATTTTTTATGACCTTTGAGGAGTAGGACTATGGCATCGGAAAATGCGATTATCGAGCGTGCTGAAATGTATCTGCGGAAACTTTCTTGCGGAGTGAATCCGCTGACGGACGAGATATTGCCCGAAGGAGATTCCTGCCGCCAGGAGCGCATCTGCAAGTGCCTTGCCTACGTCGCCTCCCTGTTGCAGCAGCGCCTGAACCACGACGAGGTGGCCCCGGTGCAGGAGCTTCCGCGCAAGCAGCAGGTACCGCGTGCGCAAAAGCAGATGCCTTCGCTGAAGGAACTCGCCATCGATTCCGAGATGCTTTCGCATTACCGCTTTTTCGACTACCCTGTTTCTATCTCGCGCGTGGTGCGTAACGTGAACGAACTGCTGCCGAAGGGCATGAATACGCTTGCCTATGCCGACGTGGCGAACTTCCTGGTACAGGAGGGAATCCTTTCGCGCCAGGAGACGGAAAACGGCAAGGAAGCGAACCTGCCGACGGCCCTCGGCGAAAGCTACGGCTTCGAGAAGGGTGAATCCGAACTCCGCGGACACCACAACATCTACACGCAGTGCTGGCAGCGCGCGCAGCAGTTTATCCTCGACAATATCCAGAAGTGTGTCGCTATCGCGAACGAACGCATCGCCCGTATGGGGGATGCTCCCGTGAAGGAACGCCCCGCCCGCAGGGAAAAGCAGAAGTTCCATCTGGATGGTGAACAGCTCGCGAAATATCCCGCCGACGAGACTGCCGTTCCCGTGAGCGAGATTGCGCGGCGCCTCAATGCGCTCCTGGAACCGGAAGGGGACATCGCGAAGATATACTACAAGACGATCCGTGACTGGTATGTGTCGGAAGGCTACCTTGAATTCAGGAACAACAGCGATGGGAAACCCGCATTCCTCCCGACCGAGAAGGGCTCCGTGGCGGGGCTCCTCGTGGAATCGAGGACGGCATACAATGGTGAAATCTACGACGTGGTCATGTACGACCAGCCGGCCCAGAGGCTCTTCCTGGATTACCTGAGTCGCGCGGGCGGCTCTATGGAATTAGCCGTAGAGGAAGCCGAGGGTGACGGCCACGGCGGTTAACAGCACAATCTGCCTTACGATGTGAAGCTCGTGGGAATTCATGGGCATAAAATACAAAGTTGACCTCCAAAAGGCCAACTCCGTAAGCAATGAATAATTTTCGGGGTGCGGAAGTGTGATTTTCCGCATGTTTTTTGCGTTTTTTAGGAATTCGGAACTTGTCGGGGCCCGAGCTTCACCTTCTGAGCGTGTTTTCCCTGCCCTTCGTGCTTGTTTTCGAAGGCGTCGTAGTACTGGGCGCTGAACCCGTGCTGGTTGGAACCGTTCTTGTGCCAACCTGCCGGGCACAGGAGCGCCGCTAACGCGGATATGGCCCGGAAAAATTTCATGGAGACTTAGTTGGTGCCGCTATTGAGTCCCTTGACGGGCACGAGGGTCTGCTTGCCGTCGGCGCCGATGACCACGGCGATGCCGGCGAGGTAGTTGATCCAATGGCGGTCTTCGAAATAGCGGAGCCCGATTTTCCTGTTGGAGATGGAGATCACGAGCGGGACGAGGAACTGGTCATGCGAGCACACGACGCTGATGCGGCTCTTTTTCGAGATGACGCCCACCAGGAAGTCGTCGACAAACTGCTTGGTACGTTCGTCCAGGTCGTAGAAGGCGTCGGCATATTCGCCGTTGTATGCCCAGCCCGTGGTCACCATGTAGTTCATGTCGGTGCCCTGGGACTTGTATTCGTCGTACTTCGCGTTGTCCTTGATGTACCAGCTGCCGTTGAGGATGGGGTAGGCGTCGTGGACAAATTCGGTTTCTCCGCGGCCGACGGCGATGTTCTCGAGGGTTTCGCGCGTGCGGACGTATTCGGAGTGGGCGTAGTAGGCGCCTTCGGCGGATGCAATCTTTTCGCCTACGCTACGGGCCTGGTAAATGCCTACGTCGGTCAGGTGGGAGGTGCGTCCGGAACTTGCCTGCCTGTCGGCATGGCGCAGCACGAACACGACCTTGTCGTCGGCCTTCAGGGAAGCGAAAACCTTGTTGATGCTGACGAAGGTGGAACCGAAATCGGCGGCGGTCGGGTCGTAGGCGCTTTCGTCGGTATCGTAGAAGATGGGACCCGCGTAGGTGGTGTCGCAGTAGACTGCGTCGCCATTGCCGGTTTCGAGGGGCTTCACGGTGCAGGTCGTCTTGTAAGAAGGTTCATCGACGTCCGTCCCTACGGCATAGGGATCGACGGGGGTAGCTGCGGAGGATTCGGGCTGCAGTGCGACCGACGAACTGCTCTCCGTCGGGTTCTGCGTCGCGGAGTCGGAAGAGCCGGTCTGGCTATCCTGGCTGGTGGAGGATGTTTCCGCGGCGGCGGAACTCTGGGGCTGGTTGCTGTCGGAACTTGTGGTCGGGGCGCTCGGCGAATCGTCGCCGCAGGCCGACAGGGAAAGCGCGAGACATGCGGTTGCTGCAAGGTAGGACAGTTTCATATGGAACCTCTCGGGTAGATCTCTACTTGTATTTACTTGGAAAAATACATAAAAAAATAAAGGAGGGGTATTTTTTCGCCCATTTTACCCTCCAAAAACCGATAAAGTGCAAAAACTGCTGAGGAACGTTATTGCGGAAAATGTCCCCTGAATCTATATTTTGAGTAAATGAAATGGTTAGGATGCATAATTGGGGGCCTCGCCCTTGCGCTGTCTGTCGCCTGCTCGGACGATATCAGTTCTATCGACCCGGATGGCGAGGGAACGCAAAATAATTGGCTGACGTTCAGCGCCATAGTAGCCTTCGATAAGCAAATCCATCATGATTCGGTAACCTTGACCCTGCTGGATTCGTCCTTGACCGAAATCCGGACATACCCGATGATTCCCAGCACCATGCTGTATTATGAATCGTACCAAACGGAGCCGCTGAGGCTGCCGAAGACGACTCCGGTTCCCTATGTCAAGATAACCTTGCATACCTCCGCCACCATCCACGGCAAAAAGGCGAAACTGCTGTTCTCGCGGTTTGCGTCGGTCGACGAATATGCGCCGGCGCTCAATATTTATACGGCGCTGGCCGCGAAACCCATAAGGCGCCTGATGCTGTCGGATTCCCTGTCTCTCGATTCCGCGACTGCGCTCGCCTACGCAGGTATCGACGATTTTTTCGGTATCGAGAATTACGACTTCGAAAGCGGGTATTTCACAAACAGCCCCGAGTATTTGCTGCCCTATGTCTACTGCCGCTACTTCATTTCGGATTCCATATTCTACAGCGATTTCCACGAGCTCGAAGACGCCATCGACAAGGGGGAATGGGGCGATACGCTTTTCCGCGTGCGCGCCGCCGACGCCTTGATGCGCTACTACGACAAGAGCGGATGGATCGGAGTCCGCGGCATTGACAGCTACGCCAACAGTTCCATCTACCCCATCGCGAACTTCCGCGAAAACGCACTCGGAATTGAATCCTGCTCCATCGAACGGAGCGGGGACACGATTGCCGTTGCGAACCGCCGGAGCGAATTCTATGACAGCGTGCTCGTATGCGACTATACAGGTAACAATATCATGAACCCCAAAATTCCCTACTGGCGGCGCATCACCCCCGACGAACGGAAATACGGGTACTGCATTAACGGCAAGGAAACCCTCACCGAAAAGGATTCGACATTCTACCTTTGCAGCGGGAACAGCTGGCAAGAAGTCAATGACATGAACACCGTGCTCAAGTCCATATATAAGGAATGCTACAGGTGGAACCAGCAAAGCATCTGCGAATTCAGGGGCACGCCATACATCTGCAGTTCCTACCTGTATATCGATTCGACATACGCCAGCATGGGCTACACGGAAGAAAAGACAGGATACGCCTGGATGAACGACACCGCGGCCATAAACAAATACTATCCTGAAGGTATTCCGGATACGATTGTCAAGGTCGAATACAGCGAGGAACCATGAGGATGTTCCGGGCTCCATATTCCATAGCGATCCTGTTGCTTATATGCATGGCCATGATGGCCGCATGCACTACCGACACGTACTATGCGGACGATTACAGGAATTGCGACAGGGAATTCGGCCTCAAGGAAGCAGATTCCGGCGCAGTCGAAAAAGTCGCTGCCGATACCCTCCGCTCGATCGAGGGGGGATTCAACCTGGCATCCTTCCTGGAACCGGTAAAGCTCGAAATCGGCTCCCTGGACAAGGACCTGGAAAAACAGGAATCCGTCACGGCACGAATCGAGCGGAACAGGATTTCCTTTACCTACAAGGTAAAGGAGATGTTCTTCACGGAACCGTATGTGGAATTCGACCTCACCTGCAGATTCCGCGATTCGAAGGACACGACCGAGATGCAGTTCCGCTCCATCGCGAAGCTTTCTGACAAAAGCGCGAGAAACATCAACCTGTACCGACTTCTCGAAAGCGAATACCTGAAAAACCTCATGCAGGAGGAGGGCGAGTCGTTTGACCTTGCGCAGAAGCATACGCACCAGGCGATTCACGATTTGCTCGACCCGGAGACGGAATTCAAATACGGTATCGGGAACGCCCCCTACGGATACGACACGCTCGAAACCTTCGCATATCTCTACAGCCTGTTCTTTATGAAGGACACGACTTTCTACAAGAATTTCAAGAAACTCTCCAAGGCAGTCGGCGGCGAGAAAAAGTGGGACGAGGTCCTTTCCCGGAAGAAGATTTCGGACAAGCTAATTGAGCATTACAGGCTCGGGCAATCGCAGTGCGACACGACTGTCCGCAACGAACTGAAGAAGGATATCGACTGGACACTGCTTCGCTACAACATGGCGCGGCGGATTGTAGACGATACCTTGACCTGCACGGCGGATACGGTGGCCCCGCGTGATACCGCCGATGTTCCCGATACAACGGCGAAGGATACTGCGAACGCCGATACCTTGCCCTCCCTCGCCGAGATATTCGGGGAATGCTCGATCAACCGCGAACAGCAGAAGGTGATGCTCGATACGGGAAAGTACTACATGTGCAAGGGCAAGGAATGGGTTCCCATCATGTCGCCCGCCTATTACGAAGACTACGGGGAAGAGGGCGATATCATGATCCGCGACGGGGAATATTTTAGATGTGACGGTGGATTTATGTGGATCCGCATTCCGGACGAGTTCGTCGTTCCTCCGGTCAAGGATTTGCAGCGGTGCGTTCTGGGAAACATAGCGCAATACGGTGACAAGGTTTACAGGTGCCACGGGTATTATCGCGACGGCGAATATGTCGGCACGTTCTGGTACGAACTGGCCGCGGACACCATTCCCGCTGTCCAGAGGAACGGCTTGTTCTGCGTCGATTCTACAAGCGGGCGCAAGGAAGAAGTCAACGGCCGCTACTGGACCTGTGTCCATGACGGTGCGCGCTATGCGTGGAGGGAAATGACTTTCACCAAGTCCATCGTTTACGCGTTCAGCCGGGAACACAAGGACGAATGCAAGAATGGCCCTGTAGGAACGACCATTTACTGGAACGAGGCGATAAGCAATTACTATTCGTCGAACGCCTACTCTGCATGCAGCGATGAGGCGCCTGAATGGGACTACATGGAGCTCGATGAACGGAATAATTACGGGATAGGCATTCTTGACGGGGGAGTATTCGTGGATTCTTCCACCATCGTCGCCCGGCATGGGGATTTTACGTATACCGTCAAGAGGATGCGTCCCTGGTACAAGCTCTTCGGTGTCGTCAATGTCGAGGCGGATATCGGCGGCAAGGAATACGGGGCGATTTTCAGGAACAAGGTTCCGTACCTTTCCGGCAAGAAGGGGACCGATTCCATAGCAGTCGAGTCCTTCCCCGGAAAGAGCGCAAGTTTCGATAGCTTTGTTGCGCAGTATATGCATTCGGATGGGGTGCTCCCCGCTTTCGGCGTGCGGTTCGTGCGCGTTGGCGAAGATTCGTTCATGGATTTCGGGAAGGCGGCGGGCTTCTGCCCGGATGGTTTCCACCTGCCCGATACGACCGAGTGGACGGAAGATCTGCTGAAGAGTTTCCCGGTGGAAGAGCGCTATAGCCAGGACAGTCCGCTGAAGGTCCGCTACGATGGGACGACCTACCTCTACGATATCTACTGGACTTCGGCTTCGAAGGATTCGGAAACGCATTACTGCTATGAGGTACGCTACGAGGGCAATACCGGTCCGCTGGGCCACACCGTCGAATGTCCGAACGATCTCTATCCGGGCGTGCAGACGTTGTGCTTCAAGGACGGGGAGGAGGAATGATGCGGAACTTCGTGAAAATGCTTTTGCTGATGGCCGCGCTTTCGGTGTCCGTATTCCTTGTCGCTTGCGGCGGGGAGGGCGGCGATTCGGTTTCGGGCGGCAGGCATATCGAGGGGAACATCTATCCCGAAAGCCGCTGGACCGCCCTGCAGGGAGGATTTTACCTGCACGTGCGCCTTGTCCCTGTCGCTGTCGAGGTGACGCTGCTTGACGAGCGTCTCGATTCCATCGGGACGGTCGACGTGAAACTCGTGCGCCACCGTAACGGTGCGACTTCCTTTGCCTCCGACTCGTTGGATCTCGCTTCGTCGCTATTGCGCATAAAGTTTACCTGCGTCTACGCGGATTCTTCCAGCGGACTCAAGATGGAGTTTGTGCAGTATGCCGATATTGACAAGGACAGCGTGACGGTGCTTTCCCTGTCGGACGCCCTGCAAAGCAAGCGCATCGAATTCCTGGTGCAGGAGGATGGGTTCGATCTCGAGGGCGCAAGGCGGAAAGCGAACCGTGAAGCCCGCTCGCTGCTCGATTACGACGCCCAGGGCGATTTATCCATGACGGTCTATATCAACCAGATATGCATTATCGAAAAGCCCGATACCGCCTTCTTTGCCAATTACATGAAACTGCGCGATGCCATGGGCGAAGACAAGACTTGGCGAGACTTCTTTTCGGAAACCGAGATTGGGGACACCCTCTTCAACCGCAACAGGTGGGAGGATTTCTGGATAAAGTCGTTCGGGCTCCCGGCATGTGACAGCTCGAACTACAAGGATACTGCGAGCGTAAAGAACAAGGAGAGCGCCCATTACGGGAAGGTATTTGTATGCGACAATCCTGAATACGTGAACAAGTACAAGTGGCGCCTGATGACGGATTTCGAAAAGGATATCGGCGTATGCACTCCCGCCCTGCGTGATACGGCCGGTTTCGGGCACGTGGTGTACGTGTGCGACTCTGCAAGGGCGGAATGGAAGAAGATGCCCGAAAAGCAGGGGCTCCTCTATCTTTACGGAGAATGCAGGAACGAAGTCGAAGGCGACAGCGTCCTTTACGATTCGGTTTACTATGTCTGTGCGAGCCACACGGATTGGCTTTCCAGGGTCATCTGGGAATGGAAGGTGCCCTTGGATGACCAATGGAGCGATCCGGTGAACATCTTTGTCCGTAAGCACGAGGGCCTGTGCAATGGCGGGCGCTCTGGCGAAATGGCCCTGATCGAAGGCAAGTATTACCTGTGCAAGGATTCGGCGTGGAAAGAAATCGACAGGGCTACCTATTTCTTGGGCGAATGTGACAGCCTGGGGAGGGGCAAGAAGGCCCACCATGATTCAGTCGGCTACTTTATATGCAGGCCGGATGAATGGCCCAGGTCTGGCTCGAAATGGGAAGAGGTCCTGATACCAGACTACTACGGAGACGAATGCAAGCCGGAACTTGCCGGCTATGTGAAGAAGTACGATGGAACCCTGTATATCTGCAGGGCCAGGGCTGGATTCTCGGGTTCCCACTGGGAAGTCCCGTCTTATACGGACATTGCGGAACCTGTAAGGAACGGCAACCTTTGCGAGATGGCAAACGAGGGCGAGGTCGTCGAATATGGCGGCGTGGGCTACAAGTGCGGCTTCCCGGTATGGGAGAAGGCCACCGATTATGAGCTCAAGGTGCACAGGGCGATAGTGCGCAACAAGTACAAGCCGGACCTTTGCTTCAATGGCACGGACCGGATATCCATCTTCTGGGACGAAGCTGACACTGCGCTTTACGGCTGCGTCGAAAAGTTCACGGAGGCGAACTACGGATGGGGACAGGTGCGCTACGAAATGAAGTATGCAGCCTTTGCGGATATCCATGATCCGAGAGACGTGGCCGGCGGCATATACGAGAATGGTGACTATATCATAACCAGGAATGGATGGAAATACTCGTTCTACATT
This sequence comes from Fibrobacter sp. UBA2449, assembly GCF_002342555.1. Taxonomy (NCBI): domain Bacteria; kingdom Pseudomonadati; phylum Fibrobacterota; class Fibrobacteria; order Fibrobacterales; family Fibrobacteraceae; genus Fibrobacter; species Fibrobacter sp. UBA2449. The sequence continues at coordinate 58,365 of NZ_DDQF01000004.1, read as the reverse complement.
AGCGGTCTGAGCAGCAGCGGAGACAAATACGGGATATTGAACCTCAAGTCGGTTGTTTCGGAGACAGGTGCGCCGTTCGAAATTACGGGAATGAACGATCTTAGGAGGGAGATGGTGATTCGTGCCGCGATCGGCGACAGTGCCGTAGCGCTTGACGCGATTGACGGAAAGAGCGCATCGTTCGATGCCTACTTTACGGACTGGAAGCAGCAGGTGGTGGAATCGACCGGTTGCCCGGATGCGACTATCACCGGAATCAGCTGCGTTTCGGACTGGGGCACATCCACGGTCGACGTGGTATTCAACCATTACAACGAGAACTCCTACACGACCTGGGAACAGGCGAAGGACTTCTGCCCCGAGGGGTCGCACATCCCGAGCGCGGATGAATGGCTGTACCAGAATTATGCGGATTGGTTCAGTATCGCGAAGGATCGCGCGCTGCGGGTAAGGCAGAAGAAGGATTCCGGCGATTACGGGACTTTCGATGTAGAGTACAGCTTCGTGTGGACCAGCACGGAAAAGGATTCGGAGACGCAGTACTGCTTTGAATACGTCAAGGTGAGCAGCGGCTGGTACCAGGAAAAAACCATTCTGAGCGGGATTGTCGAATGCCCCAAGGACCTCTACCCGATGGTGCAGGCAATTTGCGTTAGCGACGGGAGGGAAGAATGAGAAATGCTCGCTTCGTGAAGTTCCTAGCAGTTCCCGCCCTCCTGTGCGCAGCGTTATTGACAGGCTGCTCCATGACGGATTATGAAATCGAGAAAGAAAGCCATACCTGGAGATTCGTAGGTCTCGTCGATGATTCTACGGCCCTCGTGAGCGTAGCGCTCGAGCAATGGGGGGAGGAACACGACCATCACCTGATGGGATGGGACGACGATTTCCACTGGACGAAAGATACGCGCTTCTATCCCGTGAGGATGGGCTCGTACTGGCGCGGAAAGGGAGGCAGTTCTGCACAGGATACGCTACCCCAGAAGGCCGAAACGGACGACTATACCATTCGCTACGAAAAACTCGACAAGTACTTCTCGACCTGCGGGGCGATACTGAGCGACAGGAAGGGCAATGATCTCGATACCCTGGAACTGGAGCGGTGCAGTTCCGATTCGGCAAGGTTCGTCGGGAGCTATGTCAGGATAGACAACGGCTTTTATCTTGTACAAGATGACCGGTTCCCCAGACAAAGGCCCGCCTACCGTTTTGAACATACGGGAGGGGCAATCAAGTTTACCGACGCGAACGGCGACTACATTATCTATGGCGGGAAACCGTAACGATGGCGCTTGAACGGGAAAGGGTGTCGCACGAGTTTCCGGCGGTTTACGACCGGGAATCGCGTGTGCTTCTGCTGGGGTCGATTCCGTCTCCCAAGTCGCGCGAGGTGGGGTTCTATTACGGGCATCCGCAGAACCGGTTCTGGAAAGTGCTTGCCGCCGTCCTGGGCGAAGATGCCCCCGCAACCATTCCGCAGAAAAAAAACATGCTCAAAAAGCACCATATTGCGCTCTGGGATGTGCTGGAAAGCTGCACTATCGTAGGCGCGAGCGACACGAGCATCGAGGACGTGGTTCCGAACAAAATAAGCGGTCTCGTGAAGGCCTCGAAGGTTTCGCGCATCTTTTGCACGGGCGCCACGGCTTACAGGCTGTACCAGAAATACTGCGCTGCCGAAGTGGGAATCGATGCCGTGAAGCTGCCCTCGACATCGCCCGCGAACTGCGCCGTCTCGATGGAAAAGCTTGTCGAGGCTTATCGGGCGATTCTGTAGCGACCGCAAATTTGTATTTTTGTTCCCGAGAGGTTTTTTATGAGCATTTCGATGCAAGATGTGATGAAAGAGTCCGGCGTGGCTTTCGGCACGAGCGGTGCCCGCGGCCTGGTGACGGCGATGACGGACCGCGTGTGCTATGTTTACGCGCGCTGCTTTATCAAGTACTGCGAGGCGAGCTACAAGTGCGAACGCACGATTGCGATTGCGGGTGACCTGCGCCCGAGTACGGAACGCATTTTGAAGGCGCTCGTGAAGGCGGGCGAGGACAGCGCGTGGAAGGTCGTGTACTGCGGCCGCATCCCGAGCCCGGCGATTGCGCTGTACGGTATCGACAAGGCGCTCCCGACCATCATGGTGACGGGTAGCCATATCCCCGCCGACCGCAACGGCATCAAGTTCAACCACCCGAAGGGCGAAATTTCCAAGAAGGACGAACAGGGAATCGTCTCGCAGTCGGTGGATTTCGACGAATCGATTTTTGACGCGGCTGGCATGCTGAAGGATGCGCCCGCGCTCCCGGCGGTCGAGATGGAAGCCGAGGAAAACTACCTGAAGCGCTATCCGGCGTTCTTCGGCAGCAAGGCTTTGCAAGGCCTCACCATCGGCGTGTACCAGCATTCCGCCGTGGGCCGCGACATCGTGGTGAAGGTGCTCGAGAGCCTGGGTGCCGCGGTGAAGCCGTTCGCACGTAGCGAGACGTTCATCCCGGTCGATACCGAGGCCATCCGCAAGGAAGACGAAGACCTTGCCCGCGATTTCGCACACAAGGATTTTGTCGATGCGATCTTCAGCACCGACGGCGACTCTGACCGCCCGCTTTTGGCAGACGATACCGGCATGTGGCTGCGTGGCGACGTGCTGGGCATCCTCGCTGCCCAGGCGCTTGGCATCAAGCGCATTGCAACTCCGGTGAGTTGCAACACGTCGCTCGAAAAATGCGGCAGCTTCGAGAAAATTTGCCGCACCCGCATCGGCAGCCCCTACGTGATTGCCGGCATGGAAAGCCTGGTGGATGCAAACGTCTCTGTCGCTGGCTACGAGGCGAACGGCGGCTTTTTGCTGCAGACGGACCTCACGCGCAAATTCGAGGATGGCACGCGAACGCTCCCGGCTCTCCCGACTCGCGACGCGCTGCTCCCGATGCTTGCCGTGATGGTGCGCGTGCGCGAAGAACGCCTCTGCGTCGTCGACCTCCTGAAGAAACTCCCGAAGCGCTTTACGCTCAGCGACCGCCTCAAGGAATTCCCGACCGCGACCTCGAAGGCCAAACTTGCCGAAATCCGCGAGCAGAAACTCGGCGAAAAGCTTTTCGGCGCGCTGAGGGCGAAGCCGAGCCGTTTCGCGAAGCCCGGTGCCGACGGCAAGATGCCCGCACCCTTCCACGGCGACATCGTCTCCATCGACGAGACCGACGGCTACCGCATGGAGTTCGATTCCGGCGATATTGTGCACCTGCGCCCGAGCGGCAACGCTCCTGAGTTCCGTTGCTACGTGGAAACGGGCGACAAGGAACGTTCCGCCGAGCTCCTTGCCGGCTGCATGAAGATCATGGAAGGCTGGCGCGGCTAATTTTTGTATCTTGTCCCATATGTCCAAGAAAATCCTCCTGCCCCTGCTTCTGCTAAGCGTCGCCGCGTTTGCCGCGAGCGGCCGCTACTGGAATACGGGGCTCGGGGGCACGACGATGAAGTTCCTCTCGATGCAGGCGTCGCCTCGAAGTGCGGCCCTATCCGGTGCGGGTGTCGCTTCTCCCGTGCGCCTCTCCGAACTGACGCGCAATCCGCTGGCCGCCACGACCGTCTCGCAGGCGGAGATAGGGTTCAGCCAGATTGTCTTTGGCGATGCGGGTGCAGACAACTTTGTCTCCATCTACTACGGGCTTCCGCTCAATGACCTGTTCGTGCTTTCGATGGGGCTCGAGTTCCTGGGCTATGGCGATATCGAGGGCCGCGACGAGGAAGGGTTCGTCACGTCGGACTATTCGGCCTATGCTTGGGCGGCCCAGGCGGGAATCGGCAATCACGGCCGCCCGTTCGCATGGTCGTTGCAGACGCGTTTTGCCTACCAGGCGATCGACGATGAATCGACGCTAGGTATTTTGGCCGATGCGGGCGCATCCTACCGCGTGAATCGCTTTGTCGCGTTCGGTGCGACGGTTACGAATTTCGGCTACGTGACCGAAAGCGAATACAGCGGCGAACATGAAGCCGCCCCGATGGCCTTGCAGGCGGGAATCACGGGTTCCATTCCTGTAGGTAGCCTCCTGCACCTGGAAAGCATGTGGGATGTGCACCTCTCCGCCGATATCTACAGGCGTGCCGACATGGAAGATTTTGAATGGCGCTTCGGTGGCGAAATTTCGTATCAGGAATTCGTTTCGCTTCGCGCAGGCTATGCGTTGCGCCCCGAAACCGAGGACGGTCTGAGTGCGGGTATCGGCATTGCCTTCGGTTCCTGCGTGTTCGATTACGGTTATTCGCCGCGTCCGGCTCTCGCTTCGGGCAACCACTACCTTGGCGTGGGCTACAGGTTCTAGCCTCCTCGCTATCCGTGCTTCTGTATCTGGTAGCAGAGGCAGCCCCTGCTGATACCGAGTTTCCTTGAAGCCTTGCACTTGTTCCAGTCGCATGAATCCAGGGCGTCCTTGATGATGTCCCAGTCGGGGGCGTTTTTGCGGCGCCTTGTCCAGATGCGCATGATGTTCTTTTTGGAATCGAACACCGCCGGCGTTGCGAATTCTTCTTCGAGGATTTCTTCGAGCTTGATTCCGTGCGGACAGAGTAGGGCGAACCGCTGCAATACGTTTTTCAGCTGCCGCACGTTTCCGGGCCAGCTGAACCGCTGTAGCGCCGCGAGGTTGTAGGCGGTGAGTTTGTTTGGAATCTCTTCGAGGGTGGCTGTGCTTACGTTATCGAGAATACCGTTCCATATTGACGTGGCGATGTCGTCGAAATCGTCGCGTTCGCGTAGGGGAAGGATCTGCACCGGGAATACGTTCAACCTGAAAAAGAGGTCTTCGCGGAATCGCTTTGCGGAGATTTCCTCCTTGAGGTTCCTGTTGGTGGCGCAGACGAGCCTGAAATCGACGGGGATGCTCCGGGTGCTTCCGACGGGCATTACCGTGCGTTCCTGCAGTATCCGCAGCAGCTTGCTTTGCGCCTCCAGGGGCAGCTCCCCGATTTCGTCGAGGAAAAGGGTTCCGCCGTTCGCGGCTCGCACGATTCCCTTCTGGTCGCTTTCGGAGCCGGTGTATGCACCCTTTATCGAACCTTCCAGGGTGCTCTCGATCAGGTTCTGTGAAAGCGCCGCACAGTTGACGGCGATGAAGGGGCCGTGCTTGCGGTGGCCGTGTTCGTGGATGTAGCGTGCGGCGACTTCTTTCCCGGCGCCCGATTCTCCCTGGATGAGGACGGGGACGGAAGATTTTGCGGCGATGTTCAGCAGTTCGTTCGGTTGTTTCATGGGAGTCTCCTACCCTAAAAACGATTGAAACGCCATTTTGTTCCCTGCCGATGCCGTTTTTTTACATTTGCGTCGCAATTTTTACAAAACCTTGCCGCACTTTCTCCGTTTTTCTATCTTTGTCCGCGCTCGGGGATTCTCCTCGGCAGACATAGACACAAAAACCAAGTGGCTGGCCAGATGGGTAGGCTTGGGCACGACGACCGTGAGGAAAGCGGTTGCGCTCGAAGCCGAGAGGTTTGGTGGCCCGAAAGGAAAAAATGAGTCAAAGAATCGTATGTAAGTTCGGCGGCAGCTCTGTCGCCGATGCAGGCCAGTTCAAGAAGATCAAGGCCATCGTTGAATCCGACAAGAACCGCAAGGTCATCGTCGTTTCCGCACCCGGCAAGCGCAATCCCAAAGAGACGAAGCTTACCGACCTCCTCTACAGCACCTACGACCTCGCCTCCAAGGGCCTCGACTTTTCGACCCCGTGGAACCTGATCCGTCAGCGCTACGACGAAATCTGCAAGGACCTCGGTCTTGAAGACAAGCTGACCGAAGACCTCGACAGCCTCGAAGACAAGCTGAAGAACCAGCCCGAATCCGTGAGCACGGACTTCCTCGTGAGCCGTGGCGAATTCCTGTGCGCACGCCTCATGGCCAAGTACCTGGGCGCAAACTTCGTCGACACCTTCCCGCTGATTACTTTCGACGACAAGTACCGCATTGTCCCGAAGACCTATGAAGACATCGCGAAGACCCTCTCCGACGAGAACCAGCTCTATGTGCTGCCGGGCTTCTACGGTGCAAACCTCCGTGGCGAAGTCAAGACCTTCAGCCGTGGCGGCTCCGACATTACGGGTGCCATTCTCGCTAACGGCATCGATGCCGCCAAGTACGAGAACTGGACCGACGTCTCGGGCATGCTCATGGCTGACCCGCGCATCGTCGAAAATCCGCTGCCGATCGAATACGTGAGCTACCGCGAAATCCGCGAACTCGCCTACTCCGGCGCAAGCGTGCTCCACGACGAATCTATCGCTCCGTGCCGCGCGAAGAAGATTCCTATCAACATCCGCAACACGAACCGCCCCGAAGATGCGGGCACCATTATCGGCCCCACTCCGGAAGAAGCAAAGCTCCCGATTACGGGTGTCGCCGGCCGTAAGGGCTTCTCGATGATCTACATCGAAAAGTCCATGATGAACAAGGAAGTGGGCTTTGGTCGCCGCGTGCTCGCCGTGCTCGAAAGCGAAGGCCTCTCCTACGAACTGTGCCCGAGCGCCATCGACTCCATGAGCATCGTGGTGGATTCTAAGGCCCTCGACGCCGTGCAGGACGTGGTCCTCGAAGACATCACGCAGCAGATGCGCCCCGACCGTATCAAGGTGTTCCCGGGCATCTCGCTCATCGCGACTGTCGGTCACGGCATGACGAACAAGATCGGTGTGGCTGCAAAGCTCTTCACCGCTCTTGCCGAGAACAAGGTGAACGTCCGCATCATCGACCAGGGTTCTTCGCAGATCAACATCATCACCGGTGTTGACGAAGCCGATACCGAGAAGGCTATCAAGGCCATCTACGGCGCGTTCGTTAAATAACCCGCGAAAGCAAAAGTTAAAAGACGACCCGGAATAAAATCCGGGCCGTTTTTAATTTATCAAAAATCTGATTTTATCTCTTCCTCACTGTCTTGACGGCGGGGCTGATTTTCTTTTCGCCGTTGCCGAGGTATCGGCCCTGCATGTCGAACACGCGGGCATCACCCTTTAGGAACGGCAGGCTTGCGCGCCTTGAAATGGCTGTCGTTTCGCCGGTGCTGTCTGATGCTGTGCCGGTAGTGTCTGCCGATTCGGTGATGTTGAAGTAGTCAATTTGAAAATAGTTGATGGAACTCTGCCCCTTATACCCTTCCACAAGCGCCATGACATCGGTTATCTTGCCCACCTTCAGGCCGAGCTCTTCCCACTTCTTGAAGTGGGCGGTAATGTCGACGTGCCCGCTATCGCGCTTGGTGCGTCGGATGCTGAAATACTGCTTGAACGAGGAGTCGCCCTGGACGCCCATGTGACTGTTGGCGGTGTTCTGCCAGATGTCGTAGGTGTCGCCATCGACGGTGAATTCGCCGAGCCTGGTTCCGAAAGTGGATGTGTCGGCTGTATCTTTGATTATCCAGTAGTCTATGATATAGAATTCGGTTTTCGGCTCGGTGGTATTGCCTTGGATGCCAACCAGAAAATAGGGGGTGCCGAAGCCGCCGCCTTTTGTGCGAAACTTGTAGTCCGCCGCAAAGTTGCCATGCTGGTCGAAGGTCTTTGGCTCGTCGAACTTGGGACCAAAGCGCACGATAGCGTCCGCGACCTTGGAGTAAACTAAGTAGCCGCCATCATCGTAGCACTCCAAATAAGCATTGTAGCCATCGCGCCAGACTTCGTAACTGTAGTTTGTACCGTCTATCGTGCCGGAGGCGTAGTTTTCGCCCTCCGCGGGCCATGCGTTAGGACACCTTTCCGCATAGATAGTCGTAGCCAAGCCCATGGTGAGGGCGATTCCTAAACCCACTAGATTCTTCATGCTACTAATATATACTTTTTGCGGCCCGGTGGGCGTTAATTCTGCTTAACCTTCGCGCCGTTCGCCTTGAAATACTGCGAATTCTCGTTCAGGGAACGGCTGTTCTGTAAACGCCCGTTCAGGAACAATTCGCGTTTTTGCGATTTTTCGTCGCGGGCATTGAAGTCGCGGCGGGTCTCGCGTGGTATCGCAATGCCGGTTGTGGAATCGGGTGACGCAGGCTCCACGCTGGATTCCAGTTTCCATTTTTCGAGGGAATCTAGGCCCGCATTCCCGAGCACGGCCAAGTCATAGCCGATGACCTTCAAAGCCCCCGCGGCGTATGCGGAATCGAGCTGTGCCGAAATCCTTGCGCTGTCGGCAAGCGCGTGCGAATCGTCGGTGCGGAACAGTTCCATGTCCACCCAGAATTCGATTTCGTATTGATTGCAGGCGCTTGCGACTGCCCGCTCGTACTGTGCCACGTTCGATGTTTCGGCATGGTGCTTGCCTGCGTCGCTTGCGCCCACGCCGTCCTGCACGGCGATTACGTCGGGCTTGAACCCTGCTGCAAAGAGCTTTTCGAAAAACGATTGCAGCTTTGCGGGCGATTCTAGGTTCTGGTTGTAGAATGGGGCCGCCATCACCTTCCAGCCCTTAGCCTGTGCGGCTTCGGTGACCGGTTTCAAGAAGTGCTTCGTAAGCATTTCCGGAGTTGCATCATCGCGCAGGCCGTCCCAGTAGTAGCGCGCAATCTCTTGCGGAATGTACACGCCCGCGACTACGGTCTCGCTACCATAAAGCGCGTAGATTTCTTCAAGCACTTTCAGGTTGCGTGCAGACAAAGTATCAAGCTGTTCGGCGGTCGGTGGCGTGTACCAGTTGTCGCCATTGTAGTATAGCCCGAGCCAGACCCTGGTTCCGGTAGCCTTCGCCGCCTCGATACTCTTGGGGAAAAGTTCATTGTTCTTGTATTGCGTGTTCTGCAGAAAGTCAAGTTGCGAGGGGTAGTACAAGTGCGTCGCCTCGACCGCGGCGTACTGCAATACGACTTCGTCCATCCCGAGCGCGTGCAAACGCTGGTGCATGTGCGTGATGGAATCCTGCGGGTAGTAGGCGGTCGACCAGCCCGCGTCGAAAACACCCGCGAACCCCGCCGCATGAACTGCGCCGGCAAACGGCCCGATTGCAAGCGAAAACACTCCGCACAGGAGCGATGTAATTACTACCCTTCGCACATTGCTGTTTTAATTTTCTTGCGTATCGTCCTTGGCGGGGGTGTCGTTCTCGCTGTCCATTGTGCCCGTCATGAAGTCGTAGCACATTTGATCGGCCATGTCGCCAATGTCGTCGAGCGTCATGCCGCCTGCCGGAGTAGTTTCGCTCTCGCCGTCCTTGGTCATCACGAGGTTGTCGCCATCAAGGGCGTACACGATTTCTTCCGTCTGGCCGTCCTTGGTCATGGTTATGGTCACCTTGCTGCCCTTGTTGATGGTGCAGGTCGGGGAACTGGATGCCGAAGAGGAATCGTCGCCACATGCGGTAAAGAGAACGCTTGCGCCGATAACGGCTGCGAGGAACATTTTTTTCATCGTAATACTCCTTGGATTTTTAGACACAAGTAATATATACCATGAAACCCGCGCGGGAGCGCTTTTTTGTAACCGTCAGTGGCAAAAGTGATTTGCTTCACGGGATTTTATTGCTAAAACGATGTAAAAATTGGCCGTTTTAGCAATGTTGAGTGTGCGGAAGAAGAAATGGGATACTATTTCTTCTTGATGCGGAAGACTTGCTGCCCCTTGGAATTCTTTCCTTCTTCGAAGTACTCCGTGGCACGGATAAGGGCAGGCCACTTGGCGTAGCCGAAGTTCTTGGGGCTCAGCGAAATCTGGCGGTTGATCTGCTGTGAAATCTTGGATGCGATTGCCCAGCCCGCTTCGTCGGCTTCCTCGCTGATTGCCTTGCGGATGGCGTTCATGATTTTCGCGTTGCCGCGCAGCTTGTTGCGATCAAGCGGTTCGATGTTGTTTGTCGCCTCGTCCGATTCAGTCGGCTTCTTGAACTTGTCGATGTAGATGAAGGAATTGCACGAGTCGATGAACGGCTGCGGCGTCTTTTCTTCGCCGAACCCGATGACCTGTTTTGACTTGGCCCTAAGTTTCATGGCAAGCGGAGTGAAATCCGAATCGCTGCTCACAATGGCGAAAATGTCGATGCTCTCCGTGAACAGGAGTTCCATCACATCGATAGTCATCGCGAGGTCGGTCGCATTCTTCCCCTTCGTGTAGGGGAACTGCTGTATCGGCTGAATCGCAAACGGATGCAGGACCTCTTCCCAGGGGTTGCTCCCTTTCCAGTTGCCATACGCCCTGCGGATGCTCGTCTCCCCGAACTTGGAGAGTTCTTCCATGATGCCGTAGATGGCGTCCGCCTTGGCGTTGTCGCAATCGATAATCAGGGCTATTTTCCTTTCTGTGTCCATATTAGGGAATATATGAAAAAATTTGTGGAAATGGTTCAATTTGGCTAGAAAAAACGGGTTTTATAGAAAATGAACGGCATTATTTTCGCTCAGAGACTTGACTGGAAGACTAATTGTTTGTATATTCGTAGTACATTCTTAGGGACTCTGAGTCGTGTATGCGCTTTTTTTGACTAGGAGTCTAGAATGAATAATACAGGCAAAGCCTTTTCGGAGCAAAATCACATCTGTGATGTGGTTTTTCGCATTTGTTCTCCACTCCCCGGACAAAAAGGATAGATTTACGAGTGTAGGTCTATGGTTAAACGACAAATATAAAGGGAAAGAATTATGGTTATATCTGAAATATCTGAAATTGTTTGGAATATGACAAATCCAAATTCGACAACAATGGAAACAAAGAAGATATTAATACCCGGTGCAGACATCGGTAAACTCGATGAATACGTAAAAAGGGTTATTCAAATCCTGAGAGCCCATAAACCAGAACTCAAAACTATTGGCAATGTGATAAACGTGTTTTGGAATTTTTCGGCATACTTCTTTCTGTGTCATATATACACCGAACTCCGTTTAAACGATCTCTCCGAAGAAAGGGGCTGGTTCAAGAAAAAAATCTGCTATTTTCTAAAAGTTCTAGGCGAAAATAAAATTAAAATTAAAGATGACTGGATCTATTGGCAATACGCCCAAGTGCCGTGGAAGGAATCGCAAAAAGCTCCAAGGAAAAAGCAGACCGCAGAAAAGAGGGCTCAAGAATATCGCAAACTAATTCTCGATAGCTTAGAAAAGCAAGAGCAATGCCGGAATGAATGGAATGCGGAGGCAAAAGCAGCCGTTAAGAAATTTGATCCTGATGTTGATTATGACCAAAAGAAATGCAACCCTGAGTTTGCCAAAGAAACACCATGCGAAAAATCTGACTGGCTTGATGGTCATCTAAAGGCTCTCAAGGGTTTTATCGAAAACGGCGAATGCAATGATAAGCACTTTGCCTATGCGTTGTATTTATTGTTGCGGCAACGCGATCTGGGATTACCGAGACCCGTGGGGGACGAGTTCTTCGAAAAACAATACGACGCAATCATCACTCTAGCATCATTCGCGGCATACGTAGACAATAAGAAAGAACTATTTTCCAACGTCGACAATTATTTGACAGATTATCTTTACTGGTTTCTTCGCAAGGAGCAACCCGGAAGAACGGATCTCGATACTTGGGGAGGCGTAAGCGGTAATATTTTCCATAGTTGCTGTCATATGAACTATGAAGGAGACTTGTATACAATCATCAGAAATAATGACGAACTAAATTCATGGATTCAGCTGATGGGATTTTTTGATCTCATCACCCTTGACGAAGCTTTTATAGTACAGAGATGCTTCGGATATTTATTTGCTCCACCTAGCAGTACAGATTCGATATTTTTTGCAAAATATTTCAGGAATGTCATTCAACAAAAACCAGACAATTTAAAAAATAGACCCGGTTTTGTATTCTGTTTATACTGGCTAACTCATTTCATGAACGAGCATGATTTTAATGAGATATTCTTAGAAGAAGAAACGACTATTACTCCCTCCGATGCATATAGCAAAGAAAACGGCGTTATTCCAATAGAAAAACGCCATTACAAACAACATTCTCTTGAAATTTTACAAATGCTTCTATTTTTTATCCTGTTTGATCTTATGTCAAAATTCGAAAACAGCTTTTTTGAAAAGAAAGAAGTTCTTGTTCCATGGATAAAGAGGATAAAAGATGGGACATGGTGCAATAAAGATGTCCTTCTTGATATGTATAACCATTTAGGTAAAAAAATCAACCTAAACACTAAATTAACAAAGATGCTAAATGATTTTGCGAGCAACGATAAGACGGCAAAATCTATGGTATTACTTATTTACAATCTTTCAAAATTTCTGCGGCAGGATACTCGATGGTTAGTAAATGAAGTTAGCTACATAAAAGAACTACAGAACGAACTTCTCCGTATCCCCGAACACATGAAACTAAAAGAAGCTGAAAAAAATGAGGAGCTATCCGGAGAAAGTAAAATTTCAAGACACCAAGAGAAACTGCGCGATATTGATTCGGGTTTCAAGGTATTATCCTTTATGCAAAAAATTCCATCCTTCCAGAATCTCGTTCTCAGCAGAGATCTTACTGTAAAGATTTTCATAGATTCCGATGTAAACACACTATGTAGCGATAATAAATTTTTTCGCAACCAGTACCGTAGCCTCATCCATGCCAAATACGCCTATTTCGACCGAAATATGGCAACACATTATGCAGCGTTTTCAAAAGTAGAAGACCTTCTCGATCCACGTAATTTTCCTGATTTGCTAACAGCTTTATACGACCTTACGCAAAATAAATTAAACTTACAATGGTTCGCGATGAAGGAGAGTCGCTTTGAGGAAATAGAGGCATATCCTTACTACAAAAAGTTCCTAGCAGAATGCTTGAATAAAATGGAAACGTTTGTATTAAATAATAGTTACTGCAAAGGCTCCATATTTGATGACGAAGGGGAACCTGTCCCCCATAGAAAAAAATTAAAGGAACTTGGGGAAGATTTTTGGGCATCCAGCTCAATACAAAAGGACAAATTGAAAGATTGCCTGAACATTCTATATTGTAACTCCGATTTGATGAAATGGCATTCCGAATACACTGAAGAAAATGACGAAATTGTTGAAAAATATTATGCGGAATATTCCACCGATTTTTGGAATGCTTACAAGTATGAAATGGCGGTTTATTTAATAAAGGTTGCCGTTGAATTGACCATGTTGTATAAGTAATCTTTCACACAATCTGGCCCGCATCCCGCGAGCCAGATTTTTTTATTTACTCTATTGCTTTTTCTTCATTTTTATTGTATATTATAAGTGTCATAGTTGACGATCCCGAATCCAGCAAGTCGCTTGAGCCTTTTGACAATTGCTGGAGTCAAAAGGGGAGGTTCTATGACAGCGATCCATTGACATTTATTAGTAGTCACCTATTGAATCAATAGGTGGTTTTCGGCGTTTTGTCTGCGGCAGTTTTGCGCAGCGCCAAAAGCCAAGAATTCCGTTCCAACCGGACGGGATGTTTCCAAACACATCTTCAACGCAAAATTTTACCCAAGCGAGGTACCCAATGATCTACATCTCTGCCGATAGGCGCATCAACGAATTCTGCAACGCACTCATCCGGAGCAAGCGTTGGGAATTCATTTCAGGCAAAACGCACCCTTCGCTCAGGCATATGTCTAAGGGCGGCTTCAAGACGCTCATCGTGTCGAGTACGCCCAGTAACAACTACGCCTACGAAATGATGCGACGGGAATACAACCGTTACATTCGCGCGTTCCTCATCCAGACCGGCGTCATCATCGCCTAAACATCAACCAAAAAGGGGATTTCACCATGTCATATAGAGACGATTTTCTACAGGCTTTTCAGAATAGAGCCAAATTTGTGCCAGCTGATCAGGCTAGGGTATGCTATCAAGACTTGGCTGGGTTCGGATTAGAGCAGGCTCATCAAAATAGCCGTGATTTTCATGAGTTTACGCACCGATTTTTGATGAACTGGTTGTATGCTCGTGGTGTGCCAGAAAGCGCATGTCATAATGTATCTAGCAGCGCCATGATGACCGCCATACTGCAGGCGAATTACGTGGAAGAGGAGGTCAGCCTGACAATAGGAGATGTTGCGTTTAGGGGTGAGTGGATGTACAAGGTCAGCACAGAAAGCCTTCAGAAAATAATAGAAGAGGGACGAGTGTACGAAAAATCTTTGGATTGCCATGTTTGGCTCACTTATCGTTCCAACCATGTATTTGATCTAAGCGTTCTATACAATCTTAATAAAAGGCAATGGTATAGCCTTAAGGCGGAAGAAGACCCAGTTATTTACTGGAATGATCGAAGTGAGGTGACTAAGTGGGAATTGGAATACAAGCCCATTCTTGTTGATAACGATTTCTTTTTCCGTGTTGATGGCTTGGGTTCCGAAGACCCATTGGGAAAAATCTGGTTGAATAGACCATGATAGTAAAAAACGGAGGTCTCCAAAGACATCTTCAACGCCCTCATACGGAGCAAGCGTTGGGAATTCATTCCAGGTAAAACGCTCCCTTCGTTCAGGCATATTTTCAACACAACAAAGGAGTTATATGACAAAAGAAGATTTTTATGATATCGGATTTTCATCCAATAACCGAGAATTTTGTAGACAGCACGGGTGGGTTGCTTCGTCAGATTCCGAAGGTAATGTATGGTGCCCCAACTGTGGTTGGATAGGCCACATTCCTGTGTATGACGACGATGATTAAGGATGTCTGCTCAAAGAAAGTGTCGTCTAATATGAGATTAAATGACTAAACTCACACCTCCTGCCTGTTTGTAAACTTAAATTTACAAGTGGGCGAGACTATTCATTTTTTTGAGATTTAAATTAAAATAGATCAGAGGAACCTATGTCATTTAACAACGAATTCATCAACACGATAAAAGCTGGAATCCCCGTACTGCAAATATGTACCTACGAATGGGAACGTCTTCAGGGGGTCTGCATACAAATTGCCAAAGAAGAAGGCAAAAAATTTTTCGTTTGGAGTTCCACACAAGGGCGAAAAGAATGGGACTTCGACACCGAAACTTTTGGTGCTTCTGATGAAAATCCCGACCCATCCGCAGTACTCGACTGGTTTAAAGACCCGGAGCAAAAGGAGTTAATCCTATTACTGGAAGATTTTCACCCACAACTTGAAGACTCCCTGATTTTACGCCGTATCCGCGAATGCGTTAGGATAAACCCCAGAACCCGTAAAACACTAATTATCCAAACACTATCTTTTTCAACGATAAAAGATCTTGAAAAAGAAGTCCCTATCCTGGAGTTGCCCTTACCAGGTAAAGATGTTCTGGAAAAAATCTTTAAGGCATCTATTGAAGAACTTGACTTTGACCATAAACCAAGAGACATGTCCAAGGATTTTGATGAGATTGTCAATGCCAGCATTGGCCTTAGCAGTTCCGAAGCCGAGTGGACCTATAGGAAAATTATAGCCGAGAAAGGACGAATACTTGCTACTGAAATTGGGCAAATCGTTGCCGCCAAAGAGGCTATCATAAAGAAAAGCGGAATTCTCGAATATTTCCATCCCGATGCCAGTCTCAACAGTATCGGTGGTCTAGAAAAATTAAAGGATTGGTTGCGGAACCGCGGAAAAGCATTCTCGAATGATGCAAAAAAATATGGTTTGCCGACTCCCAAGGGTGTACTGCTGCTGGGCATTCCAGGTTGCGGAAAGAGTCTGACCGCAAAAACAATTGCGAACGAATGGAATTTTCCACTACTAAAGTTTGACCTCGGAAAAGTATTTGCCGGTGTCGTGGGCGAAAGCGAATCTAATATTCGAAAAGCTCTTTCCCTTGCAGAAACCATCTCTCCGTCAATTCTTTGGATAGACGAAATAGAGAAAGGCCTCAGCGGCTTAGGTAGCAATGGCGATAGCGGAACAAGCTCACGCGTTTTCGGAACATTGCTTACATGGATGCAAGAAAAGAAAAGCGAAGTTTTCGTTATTGCTACGGCGAACGATATCGAGAAATTGCCCGCAGAACTGTTGCGCAAAGGTCGCTTTGACGAAATCTTTTTTGTAGACCTGCCGACCGAATCGGAACGCGAAGCCATTTTCCAGATCCATATCGAAAAGAAAGGCCGCCAGTGTTCGGACTTCAAACTTAAGGATCTCGCCTCAAAGACAATCGGTTTTTCTGGCGCAGAAATTGAGGAAGCGGTAAATGAGGCATTGTTTATTGCGTACAGCGAGAAGCGCGAGCCTCAGCAAAAAGATATAGAACAGGCTATAGAAGGAACGTGGCCTCTATCAAGAACCATGCAGGAATCGATCACGAAATTGCGTCAATGGGCCAAAGCCCGTGCAAAGTTGGCTTCGGAGCCCAACACGGAAAAAATCGAAGCCGACACCAAGGTTCCGAAACTTATTCAGGAAAGGCGCAATATCTTTGCATAGGAAGGCGATTTTAAATGTCGTTCAACCCACGTTATAGAAATAGAACGGTAAATAATGCCGAAAGGACATCGGAAGATCGTGTCCGCAGAATCTTCTTTGATAAATTCTATTTTGAAGCCCTTGTAAACCAAGACAACCCCAGGGATTTAGAACGCAAAAGAGATGCCATTGGGACTGCGGCAAAAGAGTCACTTGAACTATATTTAAGTTTTATAAAAAACTCAATAGATACCGAAAAGAAAAAAGCCGATTATGAATGCAAGTTTAAAATTATAAAAAGCAATGACTCGTATAAACTAGAGTGGCAATATCCCCGTTTTTCTATTTCAAGGTCTCAAATTACGCCTATCATTTTTCTGTTCATGGGTGACAATGAATTGAAAGAAGAAAAAAACCGGCTTATCCTTGAAACACACGACATTATGGTCACCTTTTCTAAGGATGACGCGGTCCTATCGCCAGACAAAAAAAGGATCCTTTCGGTAAAAAATAATCCAGAATGGGACAAGGCGATAGAAAAATTGGGAACAGAGACAAATCTGAGTCTTAATAACAATAAAATCGAGTTTAGTTTCATGGTTCCCAAAATCGCCAAGGGATCAGAAATCGTTCAAGACGGGAAAAAATATGTCATTCGTAATGTTCGCGAAAATGAGCAAAACATTATTTTCGACATAGATACCCAGCGATCTTTTCTCACAACAAAAAGTCCTGTCCGTATAGACAATTATGAATTCTCCATATCTCCAATCCATCCCAAGCCGGAAAAACTATTCTTCAAAAATAATAGGCAACAATGGGATTTTGTGAAAGAAGACGACGAATACTTTTCTGAAGATACACCAGCAAGTCTTGAAGTTTTAGACGAGCAAGGAGAATTATACAGGTTGGTACCCTATAATAACAGTAAAAAGGGGCGCAACAGAGTAATTATACAACTGCTTGACAACGACGATGTCGAAGAAGGCGAAAAGTCCGCCTGCGATTATTTTTTAGAAAATGAAATGTTGCAGGAAATTTATCAGAGCGAAAAGAAAGATTCTTTCAAGGTCATAAAGTCTAGACCTGACGAACACCAACTTTATGTAGAAAAAAGTTCAAAGAACGGCAATAGCCTTGATCCGAATCTCCCCATAAAAATGGTTATTGACACAAATAACCTCATACGGCAACAAAATGCCATTATGGCGCTTTTAAAGACCCCAGTAAACGAGCACCGTAATCTCATAAAACTTTTCGAGAACAAAGATCTTCTCAAGGAAAAAAATCGTAGCATTTGGCCCCAAAATTCCCCCAAAAAAGTTGACGAAGACAAATGGTTTGTCTTGAATAATCGCGCATATCAAGGAACGGAATCACAACGTAATTTCGTCGAAAGAGCCCTAGGAACGAATGACTACATGCTTCTTGAAGGACCTCCTGGTAGCGGAAAGACAACGGCGATTCTTGAATTGATTCTTCAATTCATCAAGGAAGGAAAACGAGTCCTGCTGACTGCATCCACCCATGTAGCCATCGACAACATTCTTGAAAGAATTAAAGAATATCCCGATGTATCCCCTTTACGCATAGGCCGAGAAAATTCTATTGGCGAAACTGTCAAAGACTTTTCAATCGATAGCAAGAAAAACGAGCTCATGGAAAAAGGCTGGGATGGCGAAGTTGCCGAACGCTTCTTATTGGATTCATCAAATTTGGTATGTGGAACAACCATGGGAATTCAAAACCATCCCGACTTCCGATGGAAAAAAGAAGAACGTCGCATTCCTGTTCCATTATACGATGTAATGGTTATCGATGAAGCCAGCAAAACGACCTTCCAGGAATTTATAGTCCCCGCACTATATGCAAAGAAATGGATTATCATTGGAGATGTCCAGCAGCTTTCTCCATATACCGAAAAAGAATACCTCAAAGCGCACCTAACCCAAAGCATTGACGAAAAGACTCAGCAACTATGCGCCATAATCAACCACTTGAACACGCTAAAGTTCAAGAAGAAAAAAGGGTTTGACAATCCAGAATGCATTCCATTCCCGCTAGCCTTGGAACTCCCTACCGGCTGCACCATTGAGGACTTTAAAAAATACAAGACGGAACGATTTGACAAGATTCCTTCAAAAATCGCCTACATAAAAAATAAAAGACTATTCGACTACAATTCGGATAAAGAAATACCATGGCTAAACCTTTATGTAAATGAGTTGCTCCTGCTAGAAGCTAACAACCTGAGCATAGCCATAAACTTTATCCCCGAATCCTACTATATTGTTTCCTTTGTAAACAAAGACACCGCCAATGAAGGCTTTTCGCGAAGGCAAAGACTTCTGGATGGAGAAGAAAAGAATGAAATTAGATCCAAGGATTCAGACAATCTAAAGAATTTCATGTCTCGCTCCTGGTCCGAAGAAGTTTCCTGGAGACTCGTACGCAAATTTGAACGAAGAAACCTCAAAGAGTCGAATTACGAGCAAGACTTGCAAAAGCTAATTCCGGAAAATGACAATAAAACATCGGAAACAATTGAGGATGTTGAGCACATCTTTTTCCCGTCGATTCTTGAACTGCTACAATTGGGGAACAAGGAAATCCAAAAATTCAAGACGACACTAACGGCGGGGTTCGACGAAGAAGATCTCAAGTGTCGATTTGAACGCCTAGATTACCAACACCGTATGCATCCGGATATTTCCAAATTTTCCCGCGAGCATTTTTATGGTGCCCAAAGGGGTGTTGCAGAGCTCAAGGACGGCCAGGAAATAGACCGAAAATGGGGCTACAACAGATACCCGTCACGCGCTGTTTGGCTAGATGTAAAACGCGATAAATTTAAAGAGAGGCAAAATACCAAGGTCAACAAAAACTATACGGAATGTGACGTTATCAAAAGAGAATTAGAGTGCTTTATCCAATGGGCCAAAGATCCAAGTAATTTGCCCGAAAGCAAAAATGGCGAAAAATGGAATGTCGCAATTCTTTCGTATTATCGCCCCCAGGAAGGCCTTATTCGAGAAATGCTCCAGAAATATACCGGCCAGCCAAATAAAATCTCGCACTTTAAAAAGGACAATGTAGAAATCCAGTTGTATACCGTAGATAAATTTCAAGGTCGAGAGGCCGATATTGTTTTTATCAGTATGTGCCGGAATAAGGGAATCGGTTTTATGGATAATACGAATCGAATGAATGTTGCTCTAACGCGAGCGAAATATCAAAGGGTTATTGTTGGAGATAAAGTACTTTTTGAAAATAAAAAACATTTTTCAGACGAACTTCGAGACCTCGCAAAAAGAAGTACACCATTTAGCGGGTAGGTGACAATATGCAAATTGAATTGAAACAAAACATCAACACCAAAACCATTCGCTTTCTTGGCGAAGTAGCTATTCGTGACGAACAAAAGTTTGAAACATATAAAGATATCATTAAAGGCTCTCAAAATGAAGCTGAATTGAGCGATCATCTTTTGCGTGAAGGCATTGCAAAAAGTGCCGTATCTGAATTTTGCAAGACATTAAAAAGACTTAGAATTATAGATAAAGAGGGAACAATCTCGCGGCAACCTCTTGTCGGCGAGTACGGGGACTATGTTTTAAAGTATATCGCTACCGACAATGAAACCCCGTATAACAGGCTTCCGATAAAAATGGACCGGTATGTTCAGGAAAGCGGCGGTAGTGAGTATTCTGAATCAGGTTTATTGAATGCAATACAAGAAGCCCAAGGCAAGATGCGAGCAGAATCTGCCGTATGTTCCATTTACAGGATAGATTCTCCAATTCTTAGAAAAATTGAAGAAAGAGAGGAACAAATTTCAATAGAAATCAATGATAGCGATGATAACTGGATTTTACGAATTCAGAACAATATTTTTGAGATGACGGAAAAAATGCCATTCCGCAAATTGTTTAATGACGAATTGATAGCCGAAGGAGGACGGTTCTATTTGAGGCTGCCCTTCGAAAAAGCACAGAAAATACCCAATTCTGCAAATGTAATTGATAGTTTCTCGGCATCATTTAGCGAATCTATCAACACAGACTGGGGCAAGTTTAACGCATGTTACAAAAATGTAGATGTTTTGCCTATCGATCAAGAAGTATCTTCCTGGTATAACGAAATCTTCAACAGGACTCTTAAAGTCAACGGGTACCTTTCTCAAGACGACCTAAAATTTAAATGGGACGAGATTCTAAGAGATAAAGTCGTGCTTCAACGGGAAGAATACAAAAAACAAATAAAACCTTTCAATTATAGCGACCTCATTGAGCGTTATCAACCACAACAGGAAGAATATTGGTTGCTGCAGGCAGCGACGGATCTAAATCCATATTCCGATATCAAGACCATTCGCCGCTCTAACGGCTCTATCAATATTCCTGCCAATGACAAGGCTGACATACAGGATATTTTGGATAGTTGGAATGCTTTGAAAAATGCGCAGACCATTATGATTGTGGACCCATACGCAAATACATTCCATGCTATAAAAACACTAAAGAAGATATTTGACAGCCTAGACAATCCGCCTCAAAGTGTTCAAATCATTTCTCTTCGAGATGATAGCAATCGATCAGAAAAACAGCGAGAGGAGGTCAAAGACTTTGAAAGGCAATACAATGTCGATTTTGAAATCTGGGAAAAACGAAAAATTCCCCATGACCGTTATTGGATTCTAGACAATTCTGCATTTACTATAGGAATTAGCCCCAATGAAATTTGGGTAAAGAACGATCACATTGAAATAAAGCAACAGATTAATATAAATCCGATTGACATAGATAAACTTCCGTCCGAAATTAGGGAATGGAGCAAGTAAGTATGGCAGTGATTAAAGCTATAACCAAAGAAAAAGTTGTTGATAATTCTCAAAAGCAACTGCATTTTTTTGAGTGCAGCAAGAATTCCCGCACAAAGGATGTTTCTAGCGATTTGCTTTCTGCAATCAATGATGCGGAACAAACGATATGCATCGCATCGACATCAAATATTGAGGATTCTATCAGAGAGCCCCTCCTGAAAAAAATACGAGACCGAATCCGGGTTTACGGAATTTTCCGCGATTTCGAGGTTTGTTCAAAATCACTTGCTTGGTTTGATGACAAAAATCCAGCATTGTTCAGAAGTAATGAGGCGCTACAGAATGACTTCATCATTATCGATAATAAAATCGCATTCTTATTCATCAATCCTCTAAATAATATCGATAAGAACACTTGCATTACATTCTCAGATGACCATGTTAAGGATTTGTTCTATTGGTTTACACACACTTTTTGGAATAGCGATGAAAAAGAACACATTCTGAAAGATATCAGATCGTGTAAAGAGTCTCCTTTTTCCATCCCCGCTACGTCACGCCAAACTATAAACATTTCAGAAACACTAGACAATCCGTTCGAAGCTATAGAATCTTATTACCCTCAAGACGCAGGATTCAAGCCCCGCTTGAAAAAGGAAAGGGAAGAAAAAAACGATATCATCCAAATTCTTTCAAACCAGATCAAAAATCCCTTGTTCAAAAACGAGAAAAAATGGAAAATAGGGAATTTCATCCTAGACATTATTGATTTCGAAGGTCCGGTCAATACATGGAAAGAGGCTTACGGCCCCTTATCGAAAGTTCCAAAATCATTCATTGACTTTGACAAGAATGACTGGAATCCGATTACAAAGCAAGATTCTAAAAAAAAGAAACTGGCAAAGCCCTATATAGTCGACACCATTGAAGAGATGGATAGCAAGGAACCTCCTGAAAGTGATATGGAGTGCGAACCGTATGCAATGGAAACGTGTTTTGAGTACATCGTTCAACCACCAAGTAAACCAAAAAATGCGGACAAGGCCACCATATACAAACAATATGAGCACCTAAAAAATGGACATGACAATAATATCAAGAGAATTAAAGCGGAATTAGAAGATTTAAAAAATAAAGATTGTATTAAAGAAGCTCCTGGCTTGAACCGTGAAATATCCCAGAATATAGAGTCTATAAAAAAAGAGGAAAAGGCTGAGTTTAAAACCATGCCTATAACTGAAATTGAAAACATTGTAGACAAATGGAACCCCGACAGCGAAGGAAATTGGGTCCGTCAACTAATCAATTTAAAAGTTGGCATAAAAAGGGTAGAATTTGAAATTAAAAACCGAGATGACATTGACAAGAAAAAACAAAACAAGCAGCAAAAAGAAAATGATAAAGCACAAAAAAATTCTCGAATTGCGGAATTAGACAAGGAACTTGTAGATTTTAATCCCAAGATTAATGATCCTGCTAAAAAAAATGAAATCCAGAACAGTATCGCAGCTATAAAAAAACAATTGGAAGATTTTGAAAAGCGCACTAAAGACAAGGAAAAATCCGAAGAAAAGGATGAAAAAAATTTTGATAAGGGCGCTAAAGAAAAGGCTCTTGCAGCCCTAGAAGAGGAATTACGGAATTATGTGCCAAAAAATCAGGATTCAAAACAAAAAAGTCGCCTTGAAGGAGAAAAACGCTCCCTTGAAAATGCAATAAATCAATTAGATCGAGATATCAAGAATATCGAAGGCGATATTGAAGCGATTGGAAAACGCGTGTTCAACGAAAGCGAAACGCAAAAAAGTTTTGAAAGTACAAAGAACAACTACACAAGAATCAAGAAACCCGACTTTCTACTTCCTGATGTTGGAGAACTCTTTGAAACCAAAGACACCTTCTATCTTGAAATTTTTGATGACAAAGATTTAGAGCGAGCCAATGAACTGGTAAATCGTTATACAGGGAAAAACTATAAAGTCGTAGCAAAGGTATAATATGAGTTTGAAAAGAATCGTAAAAGGGAAAATTTTCATCACCGATCTACTGTTGGCACAGGAAATCTTGAAAAAATATCCCGGCATTGCAGTAATAGAAAATCATCATTTCACGGGGCGAACAAACGGATTCCTCGCTCCGGCTTTGGAAAGCAATATCCAATCCATTGAAAATGAATACCGCATGCGGTTAGAGGAAAAACAGCGTGCGCTTGAAGAAGAACGTATCCGGCTTGAACGGGAAAGAGCGAAGCTTGAAGAAGAAAAAAGACTCGTGTCAAATCAAGAAGAAATCTTAAGGCAACTCATTGAGCTTGAAAAGCAACAGCAAGCCAATAAAAAAGAAATATCCCAACAACAGGAAGAAGCCAAAAAGGTTGAACCGGAAATACAGAAATACCGCCAAGAACGACTTGACCGGATTACCGCCAACGCAGCCAAAAAAGGGTATGTCATAAAGAAAAAAATTGTCGAGAACAACAAGGTCAAACTCATCCTGCAACGAAGAGATGCCTAATGATTAATTTAAGCCACATTGAAGAAGGCAGTTATGTTAATGGCGTTGGCAAGCGTTTTGTCATCTGGGTGCAAGGATGCAATTTTCATTGCCCTGGATGCGGGAATCCTGACACATGGTCTTTTGAAACAAAGAATTTATTTTCTTTTCAAAATTTATTCAGCATAATATTAAAGGAATCAAATATAACTGGAGTAACGTTTAGTGGCGGAGAACCGTTCTTACAAGCGAGCGATCTATTTTTATTGGCAAAAGAGATAAAAGAAAAAACAGATTTGACTATTCATATTTTTACAGGATTTGAACTGGATGAATTGAAAACAGAGGAACAGAAAAAACTACTGAATCTTGCAGACACGCTTGTTTACGGTCGGTTCGATTGCTCTAAACCCAATAATAATCAAAAGGTATGGCATAATCCCCAAAGCCGGGAATTTTGGGATTTCAACAACACTGATGTCGAAATAGATGTGACGGAAAATGGAGATATAAACATTAGTGGTTTTCCCACTTTAGATCTTATCAGCGATATGGAGGATATCCAAAATGAAGGAATTTAACATTGAAATAGAAATCGACGAAAATGGAAATATAATAGCGGACACAAGGGGCTTTCATGGCAAAGTCTGTGAACAAGAACTTGACGACTTGTTGGAAGGTATAGATGGAGAATCCGAGGACAAGAAAAAACCGGAATATTTTGCAAAAGAGCAGATTGTTACTAAGACCAATATCAAAAATAAGTTGTAATAGGAACTTTAAGCAAAATTCTCATTTTCCCCGACCTTAGCGCTCGGGGAGTTTTAATAACCCAAATTTAGGTTTTTAACACAAAAGATTATGCTTAAAAACCCTATCTTGGGCTTTTATAAAATTGCTGTCATTTCGAGCTCAGCGCTGCCATCACATCTTCCGCAATCTGCCTGGGCGTGAGGCGGTTCCTTTCCATGAGTTCGCCGTAGGGAACCTTGTCGTAGAATTCCTTCTTGAGTCCCTTCACGAGCACGCGCATGTCGCTGTTGCCGTAGAAGCGGGCAATCTTCTCGCCGAAGCCGCCATCGACCACGCCGTTTTCGAGCGTCACGACAACCTGATGGTCGGCGCACAATCCCGTGAGCGTAGCTTCGTCGATGCCCGTGGCAAATCGCGGGTTGATAATGGTGGCGTCGATTCCCTGCTTGGCGAGTTCTGCTGCGACTTCTTCGGCAAGGGCGTAGTAGCTGCCGAGACCGATGAGCGCCACCTTGCTTCCGCGCTTGTCAACCTTGAATGTGTTGAGCTTGGAGTAATCAGTGTCGAATTTTACGCTGCGGTGTGCAACCCCGTTCGGGATGCGGATGGCCATGGGGTGTTCTGTCTGGTCAATGGCGTAATCCATCATGGCGATAGCTTCTTCTACGCAGGTGGGGCAGAGGTAAACTAGGTTCGGGATGTTGCTCATCATCGCGATGTCGAAAATGCAGAGGTGCGTGGTGTCGTTCATGCCGTCGGCGCCGGACATGGTAATGAGCAATGTAGCCGGGTTGTTGTTAGCGCACAGGTCCTGCGAGAGCTGGTCGTAGGTGCGCTGGATAAACGTGCTGTGCGTGCTGTACACGGGCTTTGCGCCGCCTTTGGCAAGTCCGGAGGCGAGTGCGACGGCGTGTTCTTCGGCGATGCCCACGTCAATGAATTGCTTGCCCGCTTCTTTACGGCGGTCGGCAAAGAATCCGATACCTGCGGGCACCGCGGAATGGATTACGACGACTTTCGGGTCGGCTTTGATTTTTTTCATCAGGTAGTCGCCGAGAATGTTGCCGTACGATTCACCGTTGCCCCAGTTCACCACGCCGGTGGGAATGTCGAAGGGAGCCGCCCAGTGGAAACCTTCCTTCGCGTTTTCGGCGAAGCTGTAGCCCTTGCCCTTGAGCGTGTGGATGTGCACCACCACGGGCTTCGTGGAATCTTTCACCTGCTTGAATGCGGCGATGAGCGATTCGATATCGTTACCTTGTTCTACATACAGGTAGTCAAAGCCGAGGCTCTTGAAATAGTTGTTTTCGCTCTTGCCCTGCGTGGCTCGGAGTTCCGCGAGGCTCCCGTAAAGTCCGCCGTGATTTTCGGCGATGGACATTTCGTTATCGTTCACGACCACGATAAAGTTCGTCGCGTATTCGCCTGCGTTGTCGAGGCCTTCGAATGCTTCGCCGCCGCTCAGGGAACCGTCACCGATTACGGCAATCACGTTGCCCGATTCTCCCTTGATGTCGCGGGCGGTCGCAAGCCCGAGCGCAAGGCTTACGGAAGTCGAGGTGTGGCCAATCATGAACTGGTCGTGTTCGCTTTCGCAAGGCTCGGTGTAGCCGGTGACGCTCCAGTACTTTTCCGGATTCAGGAACGCCTCGGCGCGGCCTGTCAAAATCTTGTGGGTGTAACTCTGGTGGCTGACGTCGTAGACAATCTTGTCCTTGGGTGATTCAAAAACGTAGTGCAGCGCGATGGTCGGCTCCACGAATCCGAGGTTCGGGCCCAAATGGCCGCCGCATTTTGAAATCTTGTTCAGGAGCGCCGTGCGGATTTCGGCCGCGAGCGCCTTGAGGCTTTCCATGTCCATCTTTTTCACATCAGCAGGGGATGCAATCTTTTCTATCAGCATAGGGTACCGTCTTAAAGTTGTTCTAAAGTAAATATACAACCTGCTGCGCTTTTTATTCTTCCCGAAAACACTTTTTCTGGTTCTTACAGGAAACAGGCGATATCGTTTATTATTTTTTCTCCTATGCGTCGCGTTTTATACCTGCCTTGCCTTCTTGTATCGGTGCTGTTTATCGCCTGCTCCGAGTCGTTTACCGACCCGCGCGATGGCCAGAGCTACGACGTAGTGAAGATTGGTGGCCTTACCTGGTTTGCGGAGAACCTGAATTTTATGACCGAGGGGAGCGTGTGCCCCGAGGGCGACAGCCGCAAGTGTTCCGAATACGGGCGCCTCTACACCTGGGACGATGCGCGCACGGCGTGCCCCGAAGGCTGGAGGCTACCCGATAGTGCCGATTTCGCGACCCTCGTAGAACAGGCGGGCGGTGCGGATTTTGCGAGCAGCATGGCAGTCGCGGGCGAAAAACTCAAGTCCACCGGCGGGTGGTTCAAGAAGGGGAACGGCACCGACGCGCTCGGCTTTAATGCTCTCCCCGCAGGGTATCGCGGTGAAAAATACGACGGCATCGGCGGCTACGCCTACTTCTGGAGCGCAACTGCCACGCCCGACGATCTCGCGTATTACCTGTTCCTCGATTTCAGCAGCAAGGCCGCAAGCATGAACGCCTTCCCCAAGGGGGACTTCCGTTCCGTGCGCTGCGTCAAGGCCGCGCAAGCGGCGCAGTAAATGTCTTGCGGTTGAATAAACTCCGCGAGCGCCTATAGCAAGTAGTCCATGCGGATATTCCGCATGCTTTCGAATAAATTAGCCTTGAGGGTGGAATTGCCCTTGGTGAGGCTCTTGATTTCTTCGCGTATTGTCTTGCGGTGGCTCGCCTTTGAGAACTCGCAGGTGCAGGTGAACTTGCGGATGTCCGCGTCCTCTGCATATTCGATAATCTCGCTCTCTTCGCAGTAGCAAAGCGGGCGTATAATGCTGCACGGGTACTTTTCGTAGGGTACCATCGGGGGCATGCCGCTGAACTCGCCCTTGTAGAGCATGTTCATCAGGAGCGTTTCCACGATATCGTCCATGTGGTGGCCGAGCGCAATCTTGTTGTAGCCGTTTTCGCGGGCGAACTTGATGAGCTCGGTGCGGCGCTGCGTGCTGCACCAGTAGCAGTTGAGGCTGCGCCCTTCCTTGAGGCGGCCTTCTACCGCCACGTCCTTGAAGTAAAACGGAATCTGCGGGTACTGTTCCGCCATCCGTTGCAGAAATTCGCGCGGGGCCTTGTCGGCAAAATCGCTCTGGATATGTATCGCACCGATTTCGCAGTTCGGCAAAAACTTGCCCATGCGGTTTGCGAGTTCCATCAGCAGCACGCTCGAATCCTTGCCGCCACTTACGGCAACGAGCACCTTGTCGCCGTCTTCAATCAGATTGAAGTCGTGCAGCGCCTTGGTAATCTTCTTGCTGATGCGTTTGCGGATTGCGTTTGCCATTTCATCTATAATATAAAATTATAGGTGGTAGGGCGCATTCTAGTAGAACAGCTTCACGAGCAGAGTACCCACAATTGTCGAGACGATGACGCTCACGAGGCCCGGCCGCATAAAGCTGTGGTTCAGCAGGTACTTGCCGATGACGGTTGTGCCCGAGCGGTCGAAGTTCACGGTCGCGATATCGGAGGGGTAGTTCGGGATAAAGAAGTACCCGTACACGCTCGGGAGCACGCCCAGGAGTACCGGGCCTTCGATGCCGAGGCTGTAGGCGAGCGGGAGCATGGCTACCACCACCGCGCCCTGCGAGTTGATGAGCACGCTCACCGCGAAGAACGCGAACGCGATGGCCCACGGGTAATGCTGCACGATGTCCTTGAGGCCGCCCTGCATCACGTCCATGTAGTTCGCGAAGTAGGTGTCGGCGAGCCATGCGATTCCGTAAATGGCGACGACGGCGACCATGCCGCTCTGCCACACGGCGCCCGCCACGGCCTTCTTGGGGGCTGCCTTGCAGAAAATAACCATGAACGCGGCCGCAGCAATCATCACAATTTGGATGATGATGTTCATGGCGAGTGGCTTCATTTGCGCCACGCCGTCAATTACTTTACCTGTAGGGAACTTGGGGCGAATGTCGTGGCCCGCAATCTGCATAATGGAGAAGAATACGATGACGGCGAGGGCACCGAGGAAAATGAACACGGCGCGCTTCGCTTCCTTGGAGACTTCCTTGTCGAGCACGGAAGCGGTATTCCCGTACATGTATTCCTTCATCTGCGGGTCCTTGAGGCGCGCCTGGAATGCCGGGTCCTTGTCGAGGTCGAGCCCGCGCTTGTACGAGACGGCTGCCGCGGCCATGAGGCCGCAAAGGCACGCGGGAATCGTAATCGCGATGACCTGCAGGTTGTTGATGTTGAACCCGTTTGCGTTTGAGATAATCACGAACGAGGCGACGGCTGCTGCAATGGGCGAGCAGGTGATGCCGACCTGCGAAGCGACCGAAGCTACGGCGCACGGGCGTTCCGGACGGATTCCCTTCTTGAGGGAAATGTCGCAGATAATCGGCATGAGGGTGTAAACCACGTGGCCGGTGCCCACGAGAACCGTGAGGAAGAATGTGCAGAGCGGGGCCAAAATCGTGATGTGGTTCGGATGCTTGCGCAGGAGCCTTTCCGCAATCTGGATCAGCCAATCCATGCCGCCCGATGCCTGCAATATGCCGGCGCAGGTCACCGCCGCGATGATGATGTAGATGACGTCGGTAGGCGGCTTGCCCGGCTGCAGGCCGAAACCGAGTACGAGGATGGCAAGGCCGATTCCCGAAATGGCGCCGAGGGCAAGGCTCCCGTAACGCGAACCCACGTAGAGGGCGAGGAGCACAATCAAGAGCTGGATAATCATCAATGTCATGGTTTTAAAATAATCTTTTTTCCCGGAAAAGGGTTTGGCTTTTTTGATAATTCTCCGTAAAATCAGGACGGCACAAAAACGGGTCCCGCTCGTGCGGAACCCTGTTTTTAGTTTATCTGTATACGTAACAGCCTGTCAGGACTGTTAGTCGTCGTTCAGATGCGTCGGCATCAGGAGGAAGCTGAACCCGAGGTTGTCGCCCACCGGTTCGATGATGCAGGCACCAATCGGGTTGTTCATCTTCATGATGGCTTCTTCGCTCTTGCACATGCCGAAGATTTCGGTGAGGTAGCGGCCATCGAACCCGATGCTGAAGTTGCCTTCGCCGTTGTGCGTCACCGCGATGGCTTCGCGGGAATCGCCGCCGACATCCGGGTCGCTTGCGGAAAGTTCCATGGTGTT
Source organism: Fibrobacter sp. UBA2449 (assembly GCF_002342555.1). Classification (NCBI taxonomy): domain Bacteria; kingdom Pseudomonadati; phylum Fibrobacterota; class Fibrobacteria; order Fibrobacterales; family Fibrobacteraceae; genus Fibrobacter; species Fibrobacter sp. UBA2449. Next base: position 28,823 of record NZ_DDQF01000004.1, on the reverse strand, counting down.
GCCGTCGATCTGCAGGCGCACCTTGTGGGTGCGGGCGTTCGCCATCGAGAGCACGCTCCTCATCTTGTTCAGGAACTCGGTCGTGTTCATCTGCACGGTGCGTTCGAAGTTCTGCGGGATCACGGCACGGTAGTTCGGGTACGGGCCTTCGAAGAGCTTCGAGATGACCTGCGTGGATCCGGTGTTGAAGAGAATGTGCGTGGCCGACGTGCGGATTTCGATGGTCGCGTCGGACTTCGCCATATTGAGGATAAGCTGGAGTGCCTTCTTCGGGATGATGGCGCCGTTCGTGAGGTTCGCGCCTTCCTGGTCGATGGAGGCACGGCCCAGACGGTGACCGTCGGTCGCAATCATAGAGACGGTGCCGTCCTTCGCTTCGAGGAATACGCCGTTCAGGTTGAGGCGGATGGCATCGGTCGAGCAGGCGAAGGTCGTCTTCTCGGCGAGGAATGCAAGTTCGCTAGCGGCGAAGCTCAGGGATTCGCCCTCGGCAACTTCGGGGAACGGCGGGAAGTCGCTTGCATCAAAACCGGTGATGGAGGCCTTGCCGCGTTCGCTCCACTGGATGGTGGCGAGGAAGTCCTGCACGTCGACGGATACGGTCGTGATGCTCGGGTCGACGAGGCTCTTGATGAGTTCGAGAAGCTTGCGTGCGTTGATGACCACGGAACCGTCGCGTTCGCCCTGGACTTCGACCTTGACCCTGATACCGAGGTTCAAGTCGGTCGCGCTCACTTCGAGGAAGTTGCCTTCGAGGCGCAGCGCGAAGTTGTTGAGAATTTGGATGGTGGACTTATTGGGGACGGCGTTGATGGCTGCCTGCAGTACATCCTGGAAAACGGTTTTTTCAATAACGAACTTCATTTTTTAGGCACCTCTTTGGATAATAGTCGTACCGACAAAGAATACGACTGCGATAACGGCCAAAGCCACGATCACCCACTTGTTCATGGAATTGCTTTTCTTTGGCACGAAATTCTTTGCATTCTGCTTTGCGCGTCTGCGTTCGCTTCGACTCATGTTGTGTCTCCGTTGATTTTAACAGTGAAAAACTACTATTTTTTAGAGGCGAAAGAGGAAAGGAACATGAACGAAACGGCAATAAATAAGCTCAAAACCAAGGCGAAGGACCTTGCGGGCTCCGCTTTGGCGAGGGTTGAACTGGCGACGGAAGAAAGCCGCCTGAAAACCAGGTTCCAGTCCCTGGGCCAGAAGCTGTACCAGGCGGTCCGCGGGGACCTGCTCGGGACAATCAAGGACGATCCGGCCGTTGTGGAACTCCTGGGCGAAATCGAGGAGGGCAAGCGGCGTATCGAGGATCTCGAAAAGAAGATTGCCGGGGAGCGTCCGTAGCCTGTGCGAAAGATTGAGATACATACCTTCTCCGAAAGGACGTCCGGCAGCAAGAGCTTCCGCGTGAGCCCGATGCGGCTTGTTGTCATGGGGATATGCTTCGTGCTTGCCGTCGTGGGGTTCGTGCTTTTTTCTCCCGTGAAGATTGTGGACAGTGTCGCCGATGGCGACGCCGTATCCGTGTATCGCCAGAATAGGGGTATCTCCCGCGAGATAAAGAAGGTTCGCGAATCGGTGGACGAGACGATTCTCCGTGCAGAAGAAACCAAGCTCCTGCGCGACAGTACCGTCAAGCTCAGCGGGCTCGGGTTCACGCTCGATGATGCCTTGGCCGACGACGGTGCGAATGGCCTGTACCCACGGAAAAGTATCCGTGAAATCGAGACGACCTTCAAGAACCTGCTTAATGGAGTCGAGAAGAATCCTGCTCTTGCCGCATCGATTCCGGTGTTGCATCCGCTCAAGAACGGCCATGCTGTCAGGAACCGCTTCGAGATGATCCATGACCCGTTTACCGAAATAGACCTGCCACACCGCGGAATAGATTTTGTCGCCGATGTGGGGGATACGGTCTACGCGACCGGTGCGGGAGTGGTGGCCGAGGTGCGTTCTCATCGCGGGTTTGGCCTCTCGGTCAAAATCGAACATACGCCCGGGGTCAAGACTTTCTATGCGCACTTGGGCCAGTCGCTGGTACAGCAAGGCGAACGTGTCCATCGCGGTTCCCCGATTGCCATTGTGAACGAGAGCGGTCGCGAATCCGGAGTCGGGCTTCATTACGAGATTCGCGTGAATGGCGTGCCCGTAAATCCGGAAGACTATTTTATAACAAAGTAACGTCAAGGCGAGGTGCGGGAATGAAACAGGCTCCGTTTGAACAGAATGTAATCGCGATGGTCTGGGACTGCGACAAGACGCTCATCAGTTCTTACATGCAAGAACCGCTCTTCCGCTATTACGGCGTGGACGGAAAAATTTTTTGGGACGAGGCGAACGCCCTCAGGGAACGCTATGCCGCGCAGGGCATATCCGTCAATGCTGATACGAGCTACCTGAACCACATCCTCACCTATGTGAAGGCGGGCCTGTTCAAGGGACTCAACAACGCCCGGCTTCGCGAGTTCGGCAAGGAGCTCGTGTTTTATCCGGGCCTCCCGCAGTTTTTCGGCGACATGAAGAAGCTTATCGCCGAAGACCCGAAATACAAGGCGTTCGATATCCGTCTGGAACATTATGTTGTTAGTACCGGCTTCGCGGAGACGATTCGCGGGAGTGCCATTGCGCCCTATGTCGACGGCATCTACGGCTGCGAGTTCATCGAGGATGCTTTGCAGCCCGGGTTCCTGAATGCGGCCGGGGACCTGAAATCGAGTGCGTCTGCCGCGGAACTCGGCCTGGTTCCGGATCGCGAGATTACCCAGGTCGCCTGCGCTCTCGACAACACCTCCAAGACGCGCTACCTCTTCGAAATCAACAAGGGAAGCAACAAGTATCCCGATACGATCGACGTGAACTCGTCCATCGCTCGCGAGAGCCGCCGTGTTCCCTTCGAGAACATGGTCTATATCGCCGACGGCCCTTCCGACGTGCCTGCGTTCAGCATCCTGAACTACAATGGCGGCGCCACCTTCGCCGTCTATCCCAAGGGCAACGTCCGCGCGTTCAAGCAGGTCGACGCCCTTCGCAGGGACAACCGTGTGCAGATGTTCGGCGAGGCTGATTATTCGGAAGGCTCCCAGTCGTGGCTGTGGCTTGTCGAGAAGGCTCGCTCCATTGCGGATGCGATTGTCGAAAAGAAGAAGGCCGCCATCAGGAGCAGCGCGAGCAATCCGCCGACCCATTTGGGCGGTTAGCGCCTCGAAAGAGGGCGTTTTGTCCTTGTAAAGGGCGGCCCAATCCTACCTAAAGCTTCCTGTCTTGTTATATTTTGGTTCCCTAGGTTCCGTGGGGTGGAATTTCGGTACTTTCCGCAAGGAATCCCCCGTGACTCGGAAGCGCTCCATACTTTTGGAGGGCTTTTTAGGGATTTATAAGTTTTATTGGTTTTGCATTTACTTCTAGGAGTTTTATGGCAAATAAGTGTAAGCGTGGGATTTTGATTAGCAAGACACCTTACGAGAAGCGCATCGCTATCATGGAAGATGGCGACCTTGCGGAACTTGTCGTGGAGAGCGTCTCGTCTACTCGAGTCCTGGGCAATATTTACAAGGGAGTCGTCCAGAAGGTGCTCCCCGCCCTGAAGGCCGCGTTCATCGATATCGGCCTCGAGAAGGCCGGGTTCCTCCATCAGGACGACGCCATGGACAGGAACGAGTCGCTTCGCCGCGAATATGGCGACGATGACGACGAGGGCGGTTCTTCCAAGGAGGTCTCCATCGACGAGATCTTGAAGGAAGGCCAGGAAATCATGGTCCAGGTCGTGAAGGAACCGATTAGCACCAAGGGCGCCCGTCTGACGACGCACCTGAGCTTTGCGGGCCGCTTCCTGGTGTGCATGCCGGGGACGAACTTCATCGGCGTGACCAAGCAGCTGCGCGACCCGTCCAAGCGCCGCGAGTTCAAGAAGGTGGTCCGCCGCCTCAAGGGCCGCGACGTGGGCTACATCGTGCGTACCAACGGCCTGAACGAATCCGAATTCGAAATCAGCAAGCAGATGCGCGAACTCGAGAGCAAGTGGGAACAGACGAAGTACAACTTCGAGACCATGCCTGCCGAAACGTGCATCTACGAGGAATCCGATTCCATTGAGCAGACTGTTCGCGAATACTTCGGCGAGAACACGGACTACGTGTATATCGACAACCGCGACGAATACTTTGCCCTCCGTGATTACCTCAAGGTGCTTTCTCCGGACAAGCTTGACAAGGTGAAGCTCTGGAGCTCTAGCGAGAGCCTGTTCGAATACTTCAAGATCGAGAACGACTATGCGCGCTCCCTGCAGCGCCAGGTCCCGCTTCCGCGCGGTGGCAACCTCGTCATCGAACAGACCGAGGCGCTAGTTTCCATCGACGTGAACACCGGACCGAAGGTGCACGGCAAGGACCAGAGCAAGATCATCCTCGAAACAAACATCGACGCCTGCCACGAGATTGCGAAGCAGCTGCGCCTCCGCGATGTGGGCGGCCTCATCATCATCGACTTCATCGACATGGAGACCGATGCCGACCGCGAGGCGGTGTACCAGGAATTCCGCAAGGCTATCCGCCGCGACAAGGCTCCCATCAGCCCGGCTCCCATCAGCCAGTTCGGCCTCATGGAAGTGACCCGCAAGCGCGTCCGCGTGAACCTGATGACCGAGAAGACGGAACTCTGCCCTGTCTGCCATGGCGGTGGCCGTATCCCGACTCTCGAATCTACGCTCGGCATGATTGACCGCTGGCTCGCCCGCGCCCGTGCGAAGGGCAAGCTTCGCGAAGTGACCCTCGTGGTGAGCACGCCGCTTGTCGATGTGTTCTGCAAGGACCTCGGCCGCATGTTCCACTACCTGGAATACAAGCACGGCATGAAGATCAACCTCGTGGAAGACGATCATGCGCATACGAACCAGTTCTGGGTGTACGACAAGAACAACGAGGATATCACCGACCTGTACAACTTTGTATAGGATAATCCCCGGGTGATAATTTAAGGGCTTGCGGCAAGACCGCAAGCCCTTAATTTTCAATGAGAGAGAATATTATTTCTTGCGGGATTTCTTGGAAGATTTCGGAAGCATCGAGCCGAGGTCGATTTCGTTCTTGCCGCCGCGGCGCACGCCCCAGAGCAGGTCGCGCGTGATGTTCGATGCGGTCTTCTTGCCGACGATAATCTTCATGTGCAGGCGCGCGATGTAGACGCCCGTTCCCGCGAGGCGGCCGTTGTCCGAACGCATGTTCCAGGAGAGGAAGAGGTTGCCGTTGTTCACGAGGCATCCTTCTTCGCCGTAGACGGACTTGTCGGAGCACATGATGACGCCGGAGGACCCGCCCACGTAGTGGCCGAGGTGCGTGAAGTACTTTGTCTCGTACTGGAGCTTTACGTCGTCGGGTGAGACGAGGTTCAGGGTGCCGTCGCGGTACTGGTCGATATTGCTTGCCGTGATGGTGCCGTTCTTGATGGCCTCGATTACTTCGTCGCTCACGCCGTTTTTCTTGAGTTCCTTTTCGGTGATGGTCCCGTCGATGATATCCTGGAAGAGGCTCCCGATGTTCTTGTCGGCGGCGGACTTGATGTCGTAGACCGTGTCGCGGCTCGCCTCGATGCCGCTTTCCACGTATTCGTTGAAGAGCGCGAGGTCATCGCCTTTGAGCTTGGTCTTGTAGTTGTCGGCGGTGATGGTCCCTTCGAGAATCCCGTTGAACACTTCGTCGCTGAATCCGGTCACCTGGCTTTCCTTGATAAGCTCTATCAGCTGCGTGGTGGCTTCCTCGCGCGATATCTCCGTGACCGTGATGGTGGTGTCGTCCTTGCCCCCGTTCAGGAGTTCCGTGATGAGGGCGTCGAGTGCCGCAATCTCTTCGGCCGTCTGCGAGGAGATGAGTTCCGCGACATCGAAACCGATGAGGTGCCCATGGACACCGAGAGAGTCGGAAACATACTTGGCGTCGACATCCTTGTTCGTGACGAGGAATGTTTGCGTCGTGGTCGTATCCTTGATAATCGGGTTGTCGGGATTGATTCCGCGGACATCGGGACCCGTGATTTCCATTTCCTGGTCGCCCGAGATTCTTACCTTCGGGGTGTACTTGTGCGGCTTGTTCTGGCTCATGTCTTCGGCGACATTGACGGTGGAGCCACCCACGCCGGGCACAAATCCGACGGAGTCTCCCACGGAGGGGACAATCGCGTCGTAGGTGGCCATGGAGAACAGGAGGTCCATCTTGCTCCGGTTGCTGCCGTTGTCGTATCCGATAGGCTTGTCCGGATCTACAACTTCGCCGGCGCGGACGCACACGTAGTTGAACATCTCCTTGTAGTAATCTTTGGTCTCGTCGGTGATGGCCTCGCTGAAGGTGAGGCTCAGCACGTGGCCGTTCTTCGTGATGCTCTTGACTGCCTGCGTGACAATCGGGTTCACGCCGTCTTCGAGCGGGTCCGCGTTGATGTGGAAGTTGTATTCCTTGCCGCCTTCGGTGTAGGTGAACCAGGTGTCGACGGCGCCCGTGTAGACGTCGTCCTTGCCGCCGGTGAACACGAGCGAGCTGAAGCCGCATGACTTGTAGGGCTCACAGGTCTCGCTGGAGACGATGGTGATTTCCGTATTGTTGTTGTGGGTCTTCCAGGCGCCTTTCTTCTGCACCGGGAATCCTTCGCCGAACGCGAACTTGAGCGAGTCGAGGCTGCTCTTGCCGCCGAGTTCCTTGTTGAACTTGATGCACACGCTGTCGCCCCGTCCGTCTCCGTTGCGGTCGAATATCTTGGCAGAGGTAATCCTCGGGATGGGCGGTTCCTTGAATATTAGGTTGCTCCATGTCGCCGCCGATGCCGCCGTTCCTTTGGCCTGCAAGGTCGCGCCCGTAATGGGAGTGTTCGCGCGGACGTAGAAGGTCGCCCTTCCTGTAGAATCGAGAACGACCTTGCTGATGGGCTTGCCTTCTTCGTTGAGGATGCTCATCTGCGGGTCGGAGGAGGAGAGGCTGATGTTCTGGTTGTAGAGGGTGACTGTCGCCCACTCTTCCTCGAACATCACCTGCACCTTGTAGGTCTCGTAGGCCCATTCGCCAATCTGTAGCGTGTCGCCGAGAACCTGTGAGCCGAGCTTCTTCCAGTTTTCGGTCGCGAACACGAGCGTGGGAACCTTGTAGGGCGGAATGGTAATCCAGACTCCGGCTTTCTGTTCAGGATTGCTCTTGAGCGAAACTTCGAGATAGTAGTGGCCGGGGGCGAGCGCGTTGTTCTCCACGATGCGTGCGGAGTCGATGCTGAACTTGTCCCAGGTGTCCTCGATGTAGATGCCTTCGAACCACCACTCGCCGGTCTTGTCGAGCAGCACGCCCGCTTCGCCGAGGTTGCCGCCGGTGAGACGGTAGTTGGAGGGGCCTTCCACGGTATCGACCTGTGCGCCTTCGTTCATGTCGAAGTTGCAGGAGAGAGCGTCCTTCTTCACGATCTGCCACACGTCGTAGTTCTTGAGCAGTGGCGTCGAGCGCGTGTCGGTGAGGAATATGCTTGCGTCGGTGTGCAGGTCCATGGACGTGCGCATCATGAAGTTGGAAGAACCGGTGTGGCGTTCCACGTAGAAGATGTGGAACGGGTATTCCTGGCCCTCGACGAGCCCGAGCGTATCGAGGTTCACGGAGCCGCGCACCTGGCTGTGCTGTCCGCCGAGGTCGACCACCAGGCGCCTGTTGATGAACACCCACACGTCGTCGTCGCCGAAGAACTCGAATTCCTGGCCCTTCACGTATTCGAACTTCGCCTGCACCTTCATGGTGAAGCCGAAGTTGTGGTTCTTGCCGTCCTTGGCCTTGGTTCCCGTGTCGAAGAAGATGTTCTTTACGGTCTTCGCATCGTCAAGAAATTCAAAGTCGTCGAGCAGGAAGAACCCGCCTTCCTTGCTGTTGCCGTCCTTCTTGCCTTCCCAGAATCCCTTGTCGGTCAACTTGAGTTCCACGTCGCGGCAGGTAGCGTTCGTGTACTGCTTGCCGGCGGCGTCCTTGCCGATGACGAGGGGCTGGAACCAGTAGTCGAGGTGCTCGGTGAGGAGACAGTGCTCGGGGAAGTCGTGTGCGCGAACCGGTGCGCCGTTTGCTCCCAGCTGCTGTTCTACCATGCCCGACATGTAGCTTGTGTTGTGCTGGTCCTTCGCGTTGTTCTGGTAGTTGTTGTACGATCCGCTGCAGCCGCCGCTACCGAAGTCGTTGCTGATGGCGTAGATGGGGTCGTTGAAATAAACGTCCTTCGCGCCGTTCGCGTAGGGCTTGCTGTCCTTGCATTCTATTCCGTCGCATCCTTCACCGTGCAGCCAGTCGAACATCATCACCGAGAGGATCCTCACGGGGCACTCGCCCAGGCGGTTCGGATATGCCGCGTAGAGTTCGGGTGCGTCCACGGGGTTTGCGATAATCCACAGCGTGTCGCCTTTGGCCTTGAGCGTGTCGAGCGAAATCGGGGCCCCGACGGGGAGCGATCCGGACGGGACGATCTCGGGTCCGTCGGCAGTCACGTAGGTGTTGCCGATGGTCTGCTTGAAGGTCACCTCGAACCCGGAGGCGGGCGTGTCCTTCACCTTGGTCTCGAACCAGCCGCAGTAGTTCTTGACTGCGGTCATGATGGTTTCCGTTCCGTTGTAGATTAGGATAGCATTGGTATTGGACCAGTTCGGCATGAACCGGATTACCGTTGTTGAGCTGCGGCCACCCTCTGGCTGTGACATAGCGCACACTACCGCAAAAAGCGTCAACAATAAAACTCTAGTGATAGACTTGTACCACACGGTTGTTACTCCTTTAACATCCCATTAATAGACTATACCTTAAATATGCCTTATTGTAAACGAAAATGCAACCATATAATTGTTTACAACACAAGGAGATACACGAAAAATGGCCATTTTCGTGTATCTTTGGTTAACAGAAATTTACAGTAGGGAGAAAAGGTTCCGTAATGCTACTTTTTCTTCTTTTCGTTCAGGATATCTCCCAGGTTGATGCCGTTGTTTCCTCCGCGGCGCACGCCCCACAGGAGGTCGCGCGTGATGTTCGTTGCGGTCTTCTTCCCGACGACGACTTTCAGGTGCAGGCGCGCAATGTAGGCGCCCGTTCCGACGAGCCGTCCGTCGTCGGCGCGCATGTTCCATGCGAGGAACAGGTTGCCCGGGTTCGCGAGGCATCCCGCGTCGCCATAGATTTCCTTGTCGGAGCAGAGGATGGATCCCGAGGATCCGCCCACGTAGTTGCCGAGGTGCGAGTAGTACTTGGTCTCGTAAACAAGCTTCACGTCGTCGGGCGTGACGAGCGAGAGCGTCCCGTCGCGGTAGCGGTCGATGTTGCTTGCGGTAATCGTCCCGTTCTTGATGGCCTCGATTACCTCTTCGCTCACGCCGTTCTTCTTCAGTTCTTTCGCGGAAATGGTCCCGTCGATAATGTCCTGGAACAGCGAACTGACATCCATGTCGGCCGCGGTCGTGATGTTCACGATGGTGTCTCGGCTCGCTTCGATTCCGCGCTGCACGTATTCCTCGAACAGCTGGAGGTCATCGCCTGTCAGTTTCTTCTTGTAGTTGCTGGCGTTGATCGTGGAATCCATGAACCCGGTGATGGCCTTGTCGCTAAAGCCGCTGATGGTGCTTGCCTGGATGGCCTCGATGAGCTGGGCGATGGATTCTTCCTTGGTAATCTCGAGCACAGTGTACGTGGTGTCGTCCTTGCCTCCGTTCAGCAGCGTCGAGATGAGGTTGTCGAGGCTCGCGATTTCTTCGGCGGTCTGGGTCGAGATGAGTTCGGCCACGTCGAAACCGACCAGGTGCCCCTGCACGCCGAGAGAATCGGAAACCTGTTTCGCGTCGGCATCCTTGTTGGTGATGAGCTTAGGCTGCGTGGTTGTCGGATCCTGCACGATGGGGTTGTCCGGCGAGAGCGGGAGCACGTCGGTTCCGGTAATCTGCATGTCCTGCTGTCCCGAGATGCGCACCATCGGGGTGTACTTGTGCGGTTTTACCCCGCTCATGTCTTCGGCGACATTCGTGGTGGAGCCTCCTACGCCGGGGACAAAGCCGACAGAGTCTCCTACGGAGGGAATCACCGCATCGTAGGTGGTCACGGTAAAGAGCAGGTCCATCGTGCTGCGGGAAGTCCCGTTGTCTATGCCCATGGGCTTTTCGGGATTGACCTGTTCGCCGCCACGCACGCAGACGTATCGGAACATGTCCTTGAAGTATTGCCTCGTCTCTTCGGTGATCGCCTCGCTGAAGGTGAGGCTCAGCACGTGGCCGTTCTTCGTGATGTTCTTGACGGCTTGCGTGACGATGGGGTTCACGCCGTCTTCGAGCGGGTCTGCCGCGATGTGGAAGTGGTAGCCCTTGCCGCCTTCGGTGTAGGTAAACCAGGTGTCGATGCTTCCGGTGTAGATATCTTCCTTGCCGCCGGTAAAGATGAGGGAACTGAATCCGCAGAGCTTGTAGGGTTCGCAGGTGCTGCTCGATACGATGGAAAGTTCGGTATTGTTGCTGGAGACCTTCCAGTTTTCTTTTGTCTGTACCGGGAAGCCTTCGCCGAATGCGAACTTGAGCGAGTCGAGGTTGTTCTTGCCGCCGAGCTCCTTGTTGAACTTGATGTGCAGGCTGTCGCCGCGCCCGTCGCCGTTGCGGTCAATGAATATCGCGCTGGAGATTCGCGGTATGGGAGGTTCCTTGAACACGAGGTCGGTCCATGTTGCTGCGGAAGATGCCGCCCCCTTCGCCTGTAGCGTCGCTCCCGTAACGGGTGCATTCGCGATGACGTAGAACGTGGCACGGCCCATGGAGTCGAGCACGACCTTGCTTATGGGCTTGCCGTTCTCGTCCACCGTCTTCATGTTCGGGTCGCTAGAAGAAAGGTTGATGTTTTGGTTGTAGATGGATACCTGCGCCCAGTCTTCCTCGAACATCACCTGCACCTTGTACATCTCGTATGCCCACTGGCCGATCTGTAGCGTGTCGCCCGAAATCTCCGATGAAAGGTTCTTCCATTCCTCGGTAGCGAACACGAGCGTGGGCACCTTGTACGGCGGGATGGTAATCCACACGCCGGTCTTCTGTTCGGGGTTGTTCTTGAGCGAGACCTCGAGGTAGTAGTGGCCCGGCGCAAGCCCGTTGTTCTCTACGATGCGTGCGGAGTCGATGCTGAACTGGTACCAGTTGTTTTCGATGTAGATGCCCTCGAACCACATTCCCGCGGTATCGAGCATCACGCCCGCTTCACCGAGGTTGCCGCCGGTAAGGCGGTAGTTGGACGGGCCTTCCACGGTGTCGACGTCTGCAAGCTCGTTCGCGGAGAAGTCGCAACTGAGGGCGTCCTTCTTCACGATTTGCCATACGTCGTAGTTCTTGATATCCCGCGTGGAGCGCGTGTCGGTGAGGAATATGCTTGCCTCGGTGCGCAGGTCGATGGAGGTGCGCATCATGAAGTTCGACTGCGTCTGCTTGCGTTCGGCGTAGAAGATGTGGAACGGGTAGGTCTTGCCTTCGACAAGCCCGAGCGTGTCGAGGTCTACCGAGCCCGAAGCCTTGGTGTGCTGTCCGCCGATGTCGACCACCAGACGGTTGTTGATGAACACCCATACGTCGTCGTCACCGTTGAATTCGAAGTACTGGCCGGGCACGTATTCGAACTTCGCCTGGATTTTCATGGTGAAGCCGAAGTTGTGGAAGCCCTTGTTACCGTTGATGGAATCGTAATGCACGTTCTCGACCGTGCCGGCCTCGTCGAGCCAGCGGAAGTCGTCGAGGAAGAATAACCCGCCTTCCTTGCTGCCGTCGTCACGCTGGCCGAGCCAGAATCCGTCGTCGGTCAGTTCGAGTTCCAGGTCGCGGCATGTGGCGTTCGTGTATTTCTTGCCGTCTGCACCGGTGTTGATGACTTCGGGCAAAAACCAGTAGTCGAGGTGGGTCGCGTTCGTGCAGCTGGAGGGGAAGTCCCTTGCGCGGACCGGGACGCCGTTGCTGCCGAGCGTAGGCTCCACCATTCCCTTCGTGAGACCGCATCCGCTGTTGCCGAAGTCTTCGTTTGTGCCTTCGCCGTATTGGGGGACGCCGCGTGCCTCGTAGCCGTTTCGTCCGCCCCTGTTCGAGCCGTCGTACCAGTCGAACATCATCACCGAGAGCGTCTTGACCGGGCAGTCGCCCAGGCGGTTCGGGTATTTCGAGAACAGGTCAGGGGGTCCCGAGGGATTCCCGATAATCCATAGCGTGTCGTTCAGCGCGGCGACGCTGTCGAGGTTGATGGGAGTCCCGACGGGCTGCAGGTCGCGCGCCACCTTTTCCGGGCCTTCCGCGGTCACGTAAGTGTTTCCGATGGTCTGCTTGAACAAGACCTCGAAGCCACTTGCGGGGGCGTTCTTGACGGTCGCCTGGAACCAGCCGCAGTAGTTGTTGACTGCGGTCATGGGGGTCTCCGTGCCCTTGTAGTTCAAGATGGCGTTGGTGTTGGTCCAGTTCGGCATGAACCGGATAACGACAGTAGAACCGCCTGCGCCGGGTCCGGCGACAGACGATGACGACGCAACGTCGGCCGAGGAAGAACTCCTGTCCCTCCCAGGCTGTGACATGGCGCACATTGCCATGACAAGCGTCGACAGAATCACACGAGTGATAACCTTATACCACACAATAATCGCTCCTTATTACACATCCCAATCAAGTGGGGCGATACTATAAATATCGCTTATTTTGGGTAAAAATGCAACAGGAGGCAGGGTTCCAATTTAAAATAAGCGTGCAAAAAACGTGCATAAACAGCCTATTTACGTAAACAAAAGTTTACGGCGGGGCAAAGGGTGCCGTTTTTGGGACAGGTCCCCAATTTTTTCCGCGGTTAAAACCTACTTTTTACACGTTCAACAATCAGTTTTATTCCGGAGATATTCTATGAATCGAGTCTACCTGGTCGCTTCCGCAAATATGGAAGCCAAAGTCAAGGAAGTCGTCGACGCCGTTGCCGCCGCCGGCCTCAAGTCCGCCACCTACAAGCCCTGCGTGAACGGCGCCGAGGCAGTTGCCGAACTCAAGGCGCACAACTCCGCCGTGCTCATGGAAAAGATTGCCGCCGACTTCCTTAAGCAGGACTTTGATTCCGTGGATGCAGTCGTGGTGGAAGGCGCTGTTGGCATGAGCGACGTGATGGCCCAGAAGTTCAACGACACCCTCGCGACCGCGCTCGACGCGAAGATCTATTCCGATAGCGAGGATGCCGACCTGTTCTGCCCGTGCCGCCTGCTGCATTGCCCCAAGTGCCTTGCGAAGGACCTCGCCGCAGAACCCGCCGAAAGGAAGACGAGCCAGGCGATGTTCCGTGCGGGTCTTCTCCTCAAGGCGTCCAAGGTGAAAAAGCGTATCGTGCTCCCTGAAGGTAGCGAACCGCGTACCGTGCAGGCCGCGAAGCTCGTAATCGACCGTGGTATCGCGGTTCCCGTGCTCGTGGGCAAGAAGGAAGAAATTCTGAAGGTCGCGAAGGAACAGGGCGTGCAGCTCCCGGCTGACATCGAAATTATCGAACCCAGTGCTGAACTCGCCGAAAAGTACGTTCCGACGCTCGTGGAACTCCGCAAGTCGAAGGGCATGACCGAAGACCAAGCCCGCGCGGCTCTTGCAGATAACGTAATGCTTGGCACCATGATGCTCAAGATGGGCGAAGTCGACGGCCTCGTTTCCGGTGCCATCCACTCTACCGCAGATACACTGCGCCCTGCCCTGCAGGTGATCAAGTGCGCCCCGGGTGTCAAGTCCGTGAGCTCCGTGTTCTTCATGTGCATGCCCGGCAAGACTTACATCTACGGCGACTGCGCCATCAATTTGAACCCGACCGCCGAGGAACTTGCAGGGATTGCCATGCAGTGCGACGACACCGCTAAGGCCTTCGGCCTCCCGAGCCGTGTCGCGATGCTCAGCTACAGCACCATGAACAGCGGCAAGGGCCCCGATGCAGACCTCGTGCGCGAAGCGACCAAGATCGTGAAGGAAGCCCGCCCCGAGATGCTCGTGGATGGCCCGCTGCAGTACGATGCCGCGACCGTGCCGAGCGTCGGGTCCCTCAAGGCCCCGGGCAGCACCGTCGCCGGCAAGGCGACCGTGTTCGTGTTCCCGAGCCTCTCTGCGGGTAACATTGGCTACAAGGCCGTGCAGCGTAGCGCGCAGGGCACCATCGCCATCGGCCCCATGCTCCAGGGTCTCGCGAAGCCGGTGAACGACCTGAGCCGTGGCGCCCTCGTCGAAGACATCGTGTACACGATCGCCCTCACCGCCGTCCAGGCAGGGTAAGAGCTAGCGACCGCTCATCCTAGTGCAAAGCTTAAAAGCACCGCTTTGATGAAAACCCCGAAAGTTGGATACAACTTTCGGGGTTTTCATCACGTTTGCTACCGGCTTTTCTGTTGGGTAAATGGCTTTGGCGATCGTCTAGCGGATCTTGTTTATCAGGCCGGCTGCGGTTTCGATAAAGATGATGAATATGGAGATGAATATGAAGATGAAAGCACCGACTGCCATGAGGCCGAATTTTATGATAATGTTGAAGAAGGTGCCGGCAATGTCCGATTCCCTGCGGGTTTCGGTGTGACCGTCCATGAATGTGGTCTTTACGATATAGTCATCGGCAAAGAGCTTGGCTGCAAGTCCAGCGCCGAAGAACGTGCTTGCCAATGAAAAACCGACTTTGCGCACCCATTCGAGGATCTTGTTGCGGGTGCGGCTGCGCGTCATTTCGTAACCATAGGGGTAACCGGTCCAGATGTAGAGGCCGATGAGAACGGCAAGGAGGATGATGAAAACCAGGTAGGTTGTGGCGCTGGATTCTGAACTCTTGATGTATCGATTTTCATCCGCGATGACACTGGCTTTGATTTGCTGGAAGTTCATCGCGGCAATGCTGTCGAAAATGGCACGGCTCTGGTTCATGTCTTTTGTGTTGTATTCAATTTGCTTTTGGATTGCATTCTTGCTGGAGTCGGTGGTGGCCGTTTCAAGAGACTTATTGAGGGTCTTCAGGTTCTTTTCGCACTCGAGGTAGTTGTTTTTATACGAGGCCAGCTTGTTCGCTTTCCATTTGTTTGCAGAGACGAAGAGTTCAGTGTATTTGAAGTGCGTTCCGCTCTTTTCCCAAGAGATGGTGGTGTCGTTTTCGGTCCAGGCTTCGACTTTTGCGATAGTGTCTTTTGCTGTTTGGACCGAGTCCTGACTGCTGCTGCGTGCCCATAGGAAAAGAAGGGCCAAAAGGATGACGCCACAAATAAGGCTAAACTTCCATGTGCGATGACGGGCGTAGGACCACTGTACGATATCGTTTAGCTGGTCGAATTTTTCGACGAATGCCGGGTCTTGGGCGTTGTCGGCAGCAGCTTCGGCTTGTCCCAGAAGTTCTGCCATGCGGTCGGTCTCTTTCTTGTTGACCGGGTACATATTTTCTTCTGTTACAATGCCGCTTTCGCGTTCCTTGGCCTTGATAAGGGAAGAGGTGAAGGCGGCCTCATGGAGTAGTTCCATGGCTTTTTGGTTGGTAGCGTTTCCTTCCATAATATGTGTCTCCTGGGGAAAAGTTGGAATTTCTGCTGTATAATAAATATAATTTAATTCTACCGCAATGAATACTTATGTTTTCAGTTATTTGACGCGTTCAGCGTCCGTGGCTGCGGCTCGGAAACAGGTCTGCAAGCAGTCTTGTTACACTTGTATTGTTCAAAAAAGAGATTATCGGTCTCCGGAGATGAAGGTCGTTGAACTTCGTCAACATGCAAACCTGTTGGGGGATAGCGACCGGACTCCTGGCTGGGATGGCCAGTTTAATTGACGCTTTGCCCTATTTCTTGTCGAGCTTGGCGTTAATCTTCTTCTTGAGCTCTTTCAGCTGCCAGCGGCCGCGCTTGTCTTCCATGAAATAGTTTGTCCGGATACCGCGGGAAAGACCGCGTTCGATAAGGTCGAGCGCGTCGGCATAGCGTTTCTGGTCAAAGCGAAGCTCTGCAAGGAAGAAGTAGTTGTACAAGTCTTTTGGGTCCTTTTCCAGCGCCATGGTCAGGTATTTGTCGGCGAGGTTCTTGTCGGGCCATGAAAGGACTAGCGGAATGTAGGGCAGTACGAAATGCGCGCGTCCGAGCACCTGGTAGTCCTCGGCAGCGGTCGCGACATCGCGGACCTTGGCGGCGACGCCGTCCTTTACGGCCTGCAGCGGATTCTTGTCGGCACCCCACATGGAAAGGGCGGATGCATAGATGTGTGCGATTTCCTTGTTTTTCGGGAACTTGCCGTAGGCATCCTCGCTGGCAGTCTTGAGCGAATCGAGCTTTCTTGCGCGCTTGCTCTTGTCGAAGGGCACGAACCGGAACGAGAAGAAAAGACTTTTCACGTAGCCTTCGGTGGCGGCTTCTTCGACCGAGGCGTCGCTGGTGGCCTTGTGATAGGCGTCGATCATGAGTTTCGCGTTATGCGCGTCGGCCTTGTCGCCCTTGGCTCGTTCCGCCCTGGCCGCATAGCACGAGTCCGCAAAACGGAGATCCTCGTTTGCGAACGCGGCACTGGCTGCCAATGCGAATACGAATAAAGTCTTGAAGCCGATTCCCATGGGGTCCTATACTTTCCAGGTTTGCAGGAGCTTGTTGACCTGCGCTATCCGCCCCTTCTCTTCGTCTGTACCGTGGTATGTCTTGAACAAAATATTGCGGTATTCCATGAGCGAGGTGCGGATGAGGAGTCTTTCTTCTTTTTTCAGCATGCGGTAAAGTTAATAAAAATACGTTTACTTGTTGCCTTTGCCCTTGCCGGAGAAATAGTCCTGCTGGCGTGTGGCGCCGAGAACGGCGTGCCATAGTGTTCCGTTCGGGTCAATTTTCTTCCTTTCGTTTACGGCGTATTCGATAGGCACGTGGCTGAACTGTTCGTTCATGCTGCCCACCACCATGTCGGTCTTGCCGGCCATGCCTGCGTGCACGGCGCTTTCAGCAAGTTGGAAGCAGAAAATGGCGTCGGTTCCTTTCGCGGGGATGCTTCTCACCATGTAGCTCGGGTCGAAATACTTGATGTTCACTTCCTTGCCGACCTTCTTGAAGTGTTCGTTGATTTTGCGCGTGAGGAACTCGCCGATGTCGTTCTTGAGGATGTTCCCGCTGGCGTCGCGGCGTTCTTCCTGGTCCTTGAATAGTTCCTGCCCGGCGCCTTCGGCGACAGCGATGACGGCGTGCGTCTTGCCGCTTGCATAGCGGCTCTCGAGAGCCTTGAAGAGGCCTTCCAGCGTGAAGGGTACTTCGGGAATGAGGCAGAAGTTCACGACGGTCGTTGCAAGGGCGGCATAGGCGGCGATAAAGCCCGAGTCGCGGCCCATGAGCTTCACGAGACCGAGCCCGTTGAACGCCCCGTTCGCCTCGTTGTGAGCGCTCGTTATCACGTCGGTCGCGGAGAGCACGGCCGTTTCGAAACCGAACGTGCGGTCGATGAGATTCAGGTCGTTGTCGATGGTTTTCGGGATGCCGATAACCGAGATGGGCTGCCTGCGCTTCTTTACTTCTTCGGCAATGGCATGCGCCCCGCGAAGTGTTCCGTCGCCGCCGATGCAGAACAGAACGTTGATGTTGAGTCGCATCAGGGTGTCTACCATGATGGCGGGTTCCTGCGTGCCGCGGGAACTTCCGAGGATGGTGCCGCCGTCTTCCTGGATGGAGTCCACGACATCCGGGTTCAGGACGATGGGCGAGTATCCGTAGGCGGGGTTGAGTCCGCGGTAGCCGTAGGGAATGCCGAAGATGTTGCGGACGCCGTAGTCGAACCACAGCACCTGTACCAGGCCCTTGATGACATTGTTGAGGCCGGGGCAGAGGCCTCCGCAGGTGACGATTCCCGCGCGTGTCCAGGCGGGGTCATGGAAAATGGTCTCGCGCGGGCCGGCCGCTTCGAGCGAGGGAATGGCGATGCCTTTCTCGTAAAATTCATGGATGCGCTTTACATCCGTGGTGAGGCTAATGCGGTCTTCTTCCGAAACGAACTGTATGCCCTTCATGGGCGACCGAAGTGTCCCCTTTCCGACGGTCTCGATGGAGAGGTCGTACTGGTCTGGGTTCTGGAGAATGTCTTCCTGTGTCATTGCCTAATCCTTGTTGCGTTCTGAGGCCCCTTTAGCGGAACCTACCTTAAAATACAAAAAAAGGGCCTAGACGGATGCGGGCGGGAAGTGTATTTTCGTCCTCAATCCGGGCCCCGCGTTCTCGAGTTCGATGGTCATTCCCGAAAGTGCGCAGAGTTTTTTCACCATGGAAAGCCCGATGCCCGTGCCCTTGGTTTCGCGCGTCATCTCGTTTTCGACGCGGTAGAATTCCTGGAACACCTTCTTCATTTCGGAAGGCGGAATGCCGGGGCCGTAATCGCGCACGGCGAGGTACACGTGGTTCCCTTCCTTCTTGAGTTCGATGACGATCATCTTGTAGTCGGCATTCTTCGAGAACTTGAGCGAGTTGTCCACCAGGTTCATGAGAATTTGCATTACGGCATCGCGGTCCATCATGAGCGAGACTTCGCTTGCGCTTGTATCGCAGGTGACCGTAAGCGAGAACCCGTTCTTCTCCACGTTGCGCGTGTAGGTGGCGACGAAATCGTCGAGGACGGCCTTGGGCCTGTCTTGCCGCAGCTGTACGGTCCAGCGGTTTCCGTCGAGTTTGGACAAGTTAAGCACGTTCTGGATGAGTCTCGTGAGTCGTTCCGCTTCGCTTGCGATGAGGTTGTAGTACTTGTGCCGCTTTTCCTCGTTCGCCACCCACGAATTCTGCAGCAGCTCTGCGTACATCTTTATCGAGGTTAGCGGAGTCTTTAGCTCGTGGCTCACCGCCGAGATAAAGTCCTGCCTCTTCTGGGCGAGGTTGAGCTGGCTCTGGGTGAGCCGGTAAATCGAGACGAGGCCGCCCCCGAGCAACAGGAACATGATGCCGCCGATGAGGATGAGCAAGTTCCCGTTCGATATGACCTGGCCGTGGTCGCTGGATTTCTCGGCGTCTTGGTCGATATACATGGCGAGGGTGATGCCGTCAAGCGGTTCGGCAAGCGGTTCCTCGAACACCTTGAGGGTCTTGTTGTTCCTGTCGCCAAACGAGATGACCTGTTCGCCCTTCTTGAAGAACCGGAGCGAGAGGTGGTTGTCGCTGTTCTCGTACTCGCTGATTTCGAGGCTTACGATGCTCTTCAGGTATTCGCGGATGTCGACGACGAAACCTTGCACGAAGTTTTCTTCGCCGCGCAGCACATTCCTGTAGAAAACGATGTGGCGGTTGTCCAGTTCGACCTGGAACGATTCGATGGAGATGTCCATCGTGCCGACATAGGGGAATATGCGGTAGAGCCCGGAAGTATCCCTCTTGGCCGATTCGACGTTGAATGCGAACTGCTCCTGCTCGGACGTCCTTTCCACGCGCGTCTTCCGTCCCTTCTTGCGCTTGGAGAGGTCCACTTCGTTTGCGAGCTGGTCGAGCGCGCTCGAGTTCTTGAGCGAATCCTGCGCAGTCGCCTTCTTGTTCTTGATGCCCATGTCGCGGACAATGAACTTGAGCTTGTTCTGGAGGGACTCGCGTACTTCGCGATTTTCGAGCTGCACTTGGCCGAGCACACCTGCCGGCAGATAGGGCGTGCTGAAAACGCCGTCCGGGTCTATCTGGAAATGCCCTATCAACCCTGTGTACTGGCTGCAGTAGTCGTTCTTTGTGGAGTCGTTGTCGCACGAAACTACGGGGTAGTTCAGGGCTAGGTCGGAATAGGTCGGCTGTTCGCCCGCCGAGATGGTCTTTGCGACCTTGATGAAGCGGTATTCCATGAACGACCGCTTGTTTTCGATGGAGAGGTCGTCCTTGATGCGGTTGTTCGCCATCTTCAGCACCTGGTTCGCGTGCATGGCCCACTCGGCCTTGGTGTCGTCCTGCATGTGCAGGTACGAGTCATAGAGGAGCCCCGCGATGGGCACCGCTATGACAACGAAGATGGCAACGAATATTGCAATTAAGCGGTTTTTGTGCATTCAGGCGTCGACCGCATCTGGTAACCTTCGCCGCGGAACGTGACCAGGAGCTTCGGGTGCGAGGGGTCGTCCTCGATCTTTTTGCGCAACTTGGTGATGTGGATATCCACGGTGCGCGTATCCACGGATTCGGCATTCTCGTAGCCCCAGACTTCACGGAGCAGCTCCGAGCGGGGCACTGCGTGGTCGCGGTTGTTCCAGAGGTATTCGAGGATTTCGATTTCCTTGCGGGTGAATGCGAGTTCTTCCTTGCCGCGCGTTCCTGCGTATTCGCGGAAGTTCACGCGGAGGTTGCCGGCGGCGAGCTTGCCTTCGTTTTCCAGCGACTGCCTGCTCCTGCGGAGTACCGCTTCGATGCGGGCGAGCAGCATGGGGACGGAGAACGGCTTCGGGATGTAGTCGTCGGCGCCGAACTTGAGGCCGTTGATGATGTCCTCGTCGGTGTTCTTTGCCGAGAGGATGATAATGGGGAGGCTTCTGTCTTTTTCGCGAATCTTGTCACAGACTTCGAAACCGTTCATTCCAGGGAGCATCACGTCGAGGAGGACTAGCCCGTATTGCCCGGAGAGGGCTTCGGAAAGACCGCTTTCGCCATCGGCCACGTGCTTTACGTTGTAGCCGTTGAGTTCGCAGAGGTCCACGAGACCTTCGGCAATTGCAATTTCGTCTTCAACAATGAGGATGCTTGTGCTGCTTGGATTGAGAGCCATCTTTGATTCCTTTGTATTCCTTCCTTAAAATTAAAGTGCAAAGCCGACGCCGACTTCGGCGGCCATCCTGCCCGGTTCGACTTCTTCGGGGAAGTCTCCGCCAAAGTAGTACTTGAAGTTTGCATATGCGGCGATCGGGATGATGGGGAGCTTGGCACGCACGCCAACGAGGATATGTCCGCCGATGCTGGTCTTGAGACCTTCTTCGAGGGCGGCATCCTGCAGGTTCTCGACCATGGCGTCAGAGACAGTCTTCATGATGTCGGCCTGGTCGGGCATCGCCATGGAAGTCGGGTCTGCGGATGGGTCGAGCAGCTTGGTCGGGTCGCTCATGATGTCGTTAACCTTCTTTTCCGCTTCGTCCTTGAAGGTGTCGATGAGGGTCTTGTAGGTGTCACCGACGACGCGCTTCGTGAACTTCTGGTTCAGGATGAACGTGTTCATGTAGTAGGTGAGACCGCCGCCGATGTAGGGGCGGATGATGGGGATGAACGTGATGGGATAGGTAATGGAGATGTCGCCGTTCATCTGCACGAACTTTGGGTTCGCCTTGCCGAACGGGGTCCCGCCAAGTTCGATTTCGAGGTCAATCTGCTTGTAGTCTTCCAGCTTGTATTCTTCGCCGGCGCCCATTCCCATGGCGCTCTTGAGGGCGAGGCTCGGGTCGAGCATGAACAGCGATGCGTCGTAGGAGCCGAACTGGATGTTGAATGTCGCTTCCACGTCGATGATGGGGAGGATGTCCACCCACACCTTGAAGCCGAAACCGTGCATCATCTCGTTGAAACCACCGTGCCACAGCTTGACTTCGCCCGCATCGGAAACGTCGACGCTGTTGCCGAACCTGTCTGGGGTGGCCGAGAAACCGGTCATCTTCGTCCCGAAATTGGGGGTGTAGTGAGCACCGATGCCGATGATGGCAAAAGACTGTGTTGCAAGCAGGGCGCCTGCCGCAAGGACTGCTTTGAAGTTCATATAGACTCCTTGGATTGACTTTCAAACTTGAAACTAGAAAAAAAAATCAAAAAACGGACACTCGAATGTCCGAAAAAACAAGAAAATGGGCCAGAAGCCTTCTTTCCGAGTCCTTTTATCGGATAAATAGGATATTTATCACACTTTTCGTATCATTTTTCTCTGACAATGTGAAAAAAAGTATATATTACTATCTATTAAGATGCTAGGGTGACCCCTGATGCGGTTTGGCAGGGGTAGCCGGTGTATCGCAAGATGTTTGAAAGAAGGTGTGATATGCGAAATATCGCAAAATACATAATTCTCCTCGGTTGCCTGGTCGGCCTCTCGTTCGGGGCTCCATCGCGAACGGAGACCAAGCGCGACGCTTCCCGTGCGTATGACGAATTGGATGGGGTGGAAAGGCCCGCCCCGAAGACGGCTCCCGCACAGAGGACCCAGCAGCAGGCGGTGGCTCCGGCATCGGCCCAGAGGCCGGTTTCGCAGTCGAATTCCTCCTATGCGGGGGACTTCCACATGCCTACAATTCTCGTCGTCCCGGCCCAGAAGGCAAAGGGCATGAGTGATTTGCAGGCTTTCCAGAGCAACCCCAACAACCGCATGGCGACCGAAGCCATCAACAGCTATTTGACACAGCGCCAGTACGAAGTCAAGTCCCTGCAGGGCCAGGAGACATTGAACGAGGTCATCCAGATGCAGCAGGATATCGCCGAGACGGACGAGGACCTCTCCTATCTTGCAAGTCTTGCTCTCGGTGCCGATATCTACGTCAAGTTTGCGGCATCCATCGAAAAGGGAGTCGTGCTGATTGAGCTGAGCGCCTACGAGGCCGCGACCGCGCGCCTTCTGGGAAGCCAGACGAGCCAGGCCATGGTTTCGGGAAATTCCCGTGGCGAAATTGCTGACGCAGTCTTTGCCGCCGCTACACGCGCCATGCCTGGCCTCGAGAAGAAAATCAAGGGTTACTGGGAAGTGGACCGTAAGAACGGCGTGCAGTACAAGGTCATCATGAAACTCCAGGGAGAGTTCGATGAACAGCGTGTCGAGGATATCCAGGATGACGTAGATCAGCTCCTGAAGAAGGCTTTCAAGCGTGTTAGCGTGAACGTGATGACATCGAAGACTATCGACCTGACCGTATTCGCGGACATGAACAAGTTCGCCGATTCGCAGGAAGTCTACAGCTACGTCCGTCGCGGCATGAAGGGTTCGGTGACAGTCAAGAAAATCAACATCACCAAGAAACTTATTCTTATCGAGTTGAAGTAAGATGAACATCAAGAAAATTGCGATTTTGCTGTTGTCGTTCTCTGTTGCTGCTTTTGCTGGCAAGGTCATTACCTATACGGCATCTTCTGCCGTATCGCAGGAAGAAGCGAATAATACTGCGATGGCCGGTGTCGCAAAGCAGGTTTCATCGACGGTCAAGACCGATGACAAGCTCTATACGGAGGATGTGTCCGCTGGAGGCAAGGAGAAGATTTCGCAGACCTATACGTCCAACAAGAACGTGAAGACCGATGTCGACCTCAAGTGGATCAAGGTGACTCCGCTCCCGAAGGAAGGCAAGCGCTTCCGCGCGACGGCCACGCTCGATATCGACGAGATGACGAACAACATCCGCCTGCAGATGGCGACGGCAAAAGAAAAGCTCGAGAAGTTTGAAGCTGCCGGCCGCGCCGCCCTGGACGCTTCCCGCTATGACGAGGCTGCGCGCAACCTCGCCGCGGCAGAGGCTCTCCTGCAGCCGTATGCGCAGTTGAAGGCTGAACTTGCCAAGGTCTTTACCCTGAATGAATCGTTCAACCTGAAGCACGATCTTCCCGGTCTCAAGGCCGCTATCGCATCGCGTCTCGCGAACATCAGCGTGCAATCCGTACCGGCGCGCCTGGTTATCGATAAGGATATCATCACCGACTTGAACGTGACGGTTACGGATGCGAATGGAATCGTGACGGATTTCCCGCTGAAGGCCGTGCAAAATGGCAAGACGCTCGCCGAACGTCGCACCCAGGACCAGGGCGTTGCCGTGTTCACGATCCAGAATGTGGAATTCGGTGCTGGCCAACATACCTTGACCCTGGTTCCCAACTTCCCGAAAGATATCTTGAAGGCGGCCGGGATGGCCCAGGGCTTTGTGGTCCAGTACGAGGTTAAGCTGCCGGCATGCAATGTGCGCCTTGACTGCAAGGGCAATGCAGACGGATGCAAGGCGCTTACCGACCAGATGGCCAAGCAATCCATCTTCGTCGGAAACGATTCCCGCTACCCGCTTCTCGCCGCGGAGGTAAAGTCGACTCCCAAGAGTTCTCTGAACCAGCTCCTGTCATTTGATGTCGCCATTTCCGTTTCCGGTGACAGGGTCAGCTTCTCGAAGAGTTCCAAGGGTGTCGGGAAGACGGAAAGCGAAGCCGTTTCCAAGGCTATCGGCAAACTCAAGTTCAAGGAACTGGAACAGCAGGTCAAGGCTACCTGCGGAAAGTAAAACGAGAAACTTCGGCAAGCGTGTGCTTGCCTCGCGCATACACATGCGTAATCGATGAAGTAAAAAATTTTGGCATGCAAGAGCTTGCCTCGTATATACAATAAAGGACGCCATCCGGCGTCCTTTGCAGTTTCTTCGTGTGCACTTGGCGGTGCTTTGACGATTACTTCTTTTTCTTCTTGCCGCTAGCGTCGAGCGTAATCTTGACGGTTTCTTCACCCTTCACGGTCACGAGCATTTCGGCGGACTTGCGGTTGGAGCATTCTGCGCGCACGAGGTGGTCGCCTGCGTCGAGGTTGTGGATGGTGAGAGCTGCGCCGTCGGTCTTGTCGGAGTTTTCGCCGTCGACATAGATAAGGCACTTGCCCGGAATGGTCGTCACTTCGATGTGGCCCTTCGGGATCTTGGTGCCGTAGTCGAAGGTGTTGCGCTTGTCCTTGCCCGGCCACACGTTCACGCGCTGGTTCACCAGTTCGTAGCCCTGGTCGATGACGATGAGGGTCTGGCGACCGGATTGCACCTGCATGTTCTCGATGGGGCTCTTGCCGAGGAGTTCGTTACCCAGGTACACGTCGCTGTTGGGCGGGTTCGTGATGATGGTAACGGTTGCGGGCTTGCCGCGGGGAGGCGGGTCGTCGTCTGCGACAGCGGCCGAGACAAGGAATGCCACCAAAAGGGCGAGGATGTAAAGTTTCTTCATTAGTGTTACTCCTATTTACGTTTACCCCTAAAATATAAAGTTTTCCTTGAAGTGGGAAGAGTTTTATAATATTTTGTAGGTAAAATTCTTTTAAGAGACACCCAAAAGCCAATTTTTATGAAAGCCCTATACCAGAAAATCCGCATTCTGAGCGGCAAGAACTACGGCCTGTACAAGAGCCTCGCTGAAAAACCATGGGATTTTGGCGACTTTGTGCTGGAATTTATCCATGTGCAGGGAGATCCGTATGCGCCGCCTTCGAGGGTTGTTCTCAGGGCGGCTCTTTCGACGCTCGGGTATGCGTCGGAATGGGGCGGTAGCTTTGAACGCAGGCTCGCGCTGAGCGATTTTCTATACCGTAAACTGGGACGCCTGGTGCAGGAAAGGTTCCCCGGGAAAGATGCCGCGGTCCTGTTCGATTTTGCCGGACCCGAGATGTTGGTGCGGAATAGCCTTTGGATAGACAATGGCGAAATTCGTGTGTGCTTGCAGGTGAGGCTCCCGGGCGAGGGCCGCAAGATTCAGGCGGAACCTGCGGCGGAAATCTTGACGATGGTCCTGCCTGACCTTGTGTCGGCGGGGCTGTATTTCAGCAAGGCGGACGAACCCCAGATGCTGGAACACTACCGTGTGCTTGCCGAACGCAAGGAAATTCTGGAGCAGCTCGATACTCGCGGGCTTTGCGCGTTCGTACCCGACGGGGCGGTACTTCCGAGGGCTTCGGGCCTGAGCGAAATGCCTCTAGAGGGAGCCGTGCCGTTTGCCTCGCCTGCGGAGATGGCTGTGACTCTAGATGTTTGCGGACGCAAAATCCGCGGCATGGGAATCCCCAGGGGAATTTCGGTTATTACCGGCGGCGCGTTCCACGGGAAATCCACGTTGTTGCAGGCCTTGACGCGGGCGGTGTACCCGCATGTGCCGGGTGACGGTCGCGAGGGAATCGTGGTTGACGAGACTGCGCTCCGTGTGGGCGTGGAAGACGGGCGCAGCGTTCGCGGTACGGACCTCTCGATGTTTGTCCGCGACTTGCCGGGTGGCATCAGCACGAAGGATTTCAATACGCTGTCGGCCTCGGGTTCCACGAGCGAGGCGGCGAACCTTCTCGAAGCCATGGAGGCGGGTGCAAGAACATTCTTCATCGACGAGGATTCCTCTGCGGTGAACTTCTTGATTCGCGACATGCGCGTACGCAAACTGCTGGGCGACGAGCGCGAGCCGCTTATCCCGCTGACCGACCGCATTCGCGAGCTCGCTTCTGCGGGCATGAACTTTATTCTTGTCGCGGGCGCCTGCGGTGACTATCTTGACCTTGCAGACAACATAATTGTAATGGCAAATTACAGGGCGGAGTGCGCCAGGTTCAATGAAGCCGCGGCTGCTCTGGTGCCCGCCGGGATGCCGGTGAAGCGCCCCTTTGTTGCCTACATGCAGCCCCTTCAGAAATTTGTACGTCCGGCCTCTGCCGTGGAACGCCAGGTGAAGGTGAAGCTTGTGGGCGATACGCTTTTGCAGATAGGCTTCCTTGTGGCCGACACATCGAGACTTGTGACGCTGGTAGATAAACAGCAACGTTTCGGTGCCGGTTTCATGCTTTTGAACATGCTCCAGAATGCCGCGAGCAATGCCGAGGGAGACTCGCCTGTCGATTCTGTCGCAGGTGCGGCGCAGAAACTTTGCGACACGATTTGCAATGTCGGGTTTCGCAACTTGCCGCAAGGCATGAGCCGCGAGATGAGCCTGCCCCGTGCCGTCGATATCGCCTGCGTGGCGTTCCGACTGACCGCTGCAAAACGCTGACGAATTACATTCATAATCTGCAACGTTGATATATATTCTAATAGAGTCTTCGAGTTGTTTTCGGGGCCTCCTATTAGTTTTTCGGTAAGGTGTAATCATGTCCAGAGGAGAAAAGCTTTGTTTAGTTCTATTTAGCCTTGTGCTGCTTGCACAGGTGGCTTATGCTGCCGATTCAAGTTTGGAAAAGGCCAAGCGCGATGCCATTTACGGGTATTCCTCGGAAAGGGCTGTCGAGGAACTGGAACGCCTCGCGCCGCCTGCCGGTTTTGTTCTCCTTTCTTATGAAGAGGAATTCCTCCTGTACAGCAGGGCGATCCAGGATGCCGATGCCATAGACAAGCCGAAGTATTGGGAGCATATAGATTTTCTGCTCGCGAAACGCGATTCCATTGTGGCGGTCCGCGAAAAACTGCAGGTTGTTGGTGGGGAATGTCTGCTCGAAAAGCGTCATCTGGCCATCAACGTGAACCATCGCGATTTACGGTTTGCCATGGCGGTGAGGGATGTCCCGCGCGAGACGCGCGAATTTTACGGCATATACCTGGAACGCCTCGCGCTGAACTATGGCGGTGGCGAACCGATGGACTATAGCAATTCTATTGCGGAGTGGAATGAATTTCGCAAACGCTATCCCGGTAGCCCTTACCTTGGTTGGGTGCCTCCAGCAAGCCCCGAGACGGCGAAGGCTGCCGAGGATCAGCATCTGTCCGTGGCTCCCAAGTGGATGCACTGGACGCTGCTTGGCGGGTATTCCTATGCGATGTATTCCGGAGGATTGGAAAAAATACTGGAGCCTTCGACCGGGTTCAACATCATGGCCGAATGGCAGATGTCGCGCATCCTGTTCCTGCTCCAGGTTGGTTCTATTTCCGGTGACGACTTCAGTCATTTTTCCATGGCGCTGTCTGGCGGTTTTGCCTTCATGGAATGGAAATATTTCTCGGCGGATGTGATATTCGGGATGGTCGGTGAAGATTTGAAAATGAAAGATGTAGACGATATCCCGTCGTCAAAAACTATGCTCGTTGGCGTGCAGGTCGATGGCTTCATTCCCGTGACGAAT
This sequence comes from Fibrobacter sp. UBA2449, assembly GCF_002342555.1. Lineage (NCBI taxonomy): Bacteria > Pseudomonadati > Fibrobacterota > Fibrobacteria > Fibrobacterales > Fibrobacteraceae > Fibrobacter > Fibrobacter sp. UBA2449. The sequence continues at coordinate 1,087 of NZ_DDQF01000004.1, read as the reverse complement.
GTCCTTGATATCGATATCCGGGCGCAGTTCTCCTTGCGCTATTCCTCCTTCGAGATCGACGGTCGCAACAAGGGCGGCCTGGTCGAGGTGTTGAATCTTTCTGCCGGGGTCCATTTCGGTGCGCCCAAAAGGAGTGGACGATGAAAAAGTTTACTGCTCCTTTGTTTGTGATTATGTTGTTCTTAATGACGTGTGTGCTGAGTGGCTGTACCACGGTAATGAAACTCGCCGTTGACTGGATGAACTACACGCAAGATTCCTACTATAGGGACCATGTGCCGGCTGGCGGCTGGGTGGATCCCGAATGGGACGGAGTCCCGCGCAGTGTTACGGTATTGTATTCCGAGCCTATGTTCGACGGGTATTCGTCGTTCAAAAAAGAGTGGCCTGAATACGGCGGCAATTTCAGCGGCTGGTTCAAGCAGCAGATGGATTATGCCGCGGCGACGCTTAGCGTCCGAGCGGAAGTAATGAGCGTCGATGATTCTGCGTTTGCGCTGGAACGGCGCGCCCAGTGGCATCGCTATGGCGCAGATGCGGATTCGGTCGAGGTGCCGGTGCTTCGCGAAAAATACAGGGATGACGTGGAAGAAGTCGCGGTGGTGATATCGCCAGTCGTCATTGTTGCAAGCGAACGTGCTGATACAACGGGTGTAAAAACGGTGAAGGCCCAGTATTCCATTACCGATGTCAAGCGCGGCAAGGTTCTTGCGTACGGCAAGGTGGACGTCCGGGGTGAAATGGGACGTACGGCGAATGTTAGTTTGTCTGAAAAACTCCTGCATCTGGTTGTGAAAGGTTCTCCGTTGGAGCAAGTTCGTTTGTCTCCCATGGAAAACAACGGCGAAAGGCCGCAAAAAAGGAGCGTCTGGAAGGAGTAGGGGCTTTTTTTCGTGGTGTGCGGTTGTTTTTTTGCGCTTTCGACTCCCTTGAAACGGTCTTGTACACTAGATTTTTGTGAATTATTTGTTGATAGAGGGTTTTTAAACTGGTTTTTACCCGTTTTTTCAAAAAAAGTGAAAAAAAGTGAAATTTTTTCGAGAAAAACCCTTGACATTCTCCCTGAAAATTCTATAATTGGCCTCAC